>NZ_JBHVMF010000001.1:0-360380 GCF_042797055.1 Streptomyces sp. NPDC057854 | reverse complement strand
ACGTCACCACGTACACCGACAGCCGCCCGGCCGGCCAGACGGTCACGTACCGCGTGCGGGCCAGGGACGCGGCCGGCAACCAGTCCGCCGACAGCAACTCCGTCACCCGCAACGGCAGCGGTTCCGCCGGATCCAACCTGGCCGTCGGCAAGGCGATCAGCGCCTCCTCCACGGTCCACAGCTTCGTCGCGGCGAACGCCAACGACAACAACACCGCCACCTACTGGGAGGGCGCCGGCGGCAGCTACCCGAACACCCTCACCGTCAAGCTCGGCGCCAACGCCGACCTCGACCGCCTCGTCCTGAAACTCAATCCCGACACCGCATGGGGCGCGCGCAACCAGACTGTCGAGGTCCTCGGCCGCGAGCAGCACGCGGCGGGCTTCACCAGCCTGGTCGCCGCGAAGAGCTACACCTTCGACCCGGCCGGCGGCAACACGGTGACCGTCCCGGTCACCGCCCGCGTCGCCGACGTGCAGCTGAGGTTCACCGCCAACTCCGGTTCCCCGGCGGGTCAGCTCGCGGAGTTCCAGGTCATGGGAGTGCCCGCACCCAATCCGGACCTGGAGGTGACCGGCCTGACCACGACGCCGGCCGCCCCGGTCGAGTCGGACACGATCACGGTCGGCGCCACGGTCTGCAACAGCGGCCCGGCCGCCGCCCCCGCCAGCGCCGTCGCCCTGCGCCTCGGCGGCACCAAGGTCGCCACCGCCCAGGTCGGCGCCCTTGCGGCCGGTGCGCAGACCACCGTCAGCGCCTCCATCGGAGCGCGGGAGGCCGGCTCGTACGAGCTGAGCGCGGTCGCGGACGAGGCGAACGCGGTCGTCGAGCAGAACGAGACGAACAACACCCACACCAGCCCCACCCCGCTGGTGGTCAAGGCGGTCACCAGCCCCGACGTGGTCACCGCCTCGGTCACGACCACCCCGTCCAGCCCTTCCGCCGGGGACATCGTCTCCTTCAAGGCGACCGTGAAGAACCAGGGCAACCAGGCCACCTCGTCGGGAAGCCACGTCGTCACCCTGAACCTGGTCGACAAACAGGGCGCCACCGTCAAGACCCTGACCGGCTCCTACAGCGGCAGCCTCGCCGCCGGCGCCTCGACCGAGGTCACCCTCGGCTCCTGGACCGCCGCCGACGGCTCGTACACCGTCCGCACGGTCCTCGCCGACGACGCCGGCGAACTGCCGGTCAAACGCGCCAACAACACCGCCTCCCAGGCCCTGTTCGTCGGGCGCGGCGCGAACATGCCGTACGACATGTACGAGGCGGAGGACGGCACCCCGGGCGGCGGAGCGACCGTCGTCGGACCCAACCGCACGGTGGGCGACATCGCGGGCGAGGCGTCCGGCCGCAAGGCGGTGAACCTCGACGCGACCGGCGAGTACGTCGAGTTCACCACCCGGACCTCCACCAACACCCTGGTCACCCGCTTCTCGATCCCGGACGCCCCGGGCGGGGGCGGCACCGACTCGACGATCAACGTGTACGTCGACGGCGTGTTCAGGAAGGCCCTGCCGGTGACCTCGAAGTACGCGTGGCTGTACGGCGCCGAGACCGCCCCCGAGAACGCTCCGTCGGCCGGCGGACCGCGCCACATCTACGACGAGGCGCACCTGATGCTCGGCGAGACCGTCCCGGCGGGCAGCAGGATCCGGCTCCAGAAGGACGCCGCGAACACCGCGGCGAACTACGCGATCGACTTCGTCAACCTGGAGCAGGTCGCCCCGGTCGCCAACCCCGACCCGGCCGCGTACGCCGTCCCCGCCGGCTTCGGCCACCAGGACGTCCAGAACGCGCTCGACAGAGTCCGCATGGACTCCACCGGCAGACTCGTCGGCGTCTACCTGCCGCCCGGCGACTACCAGACGTCGAGCAAGTTCCAGGTCTACGGCAAGCCGGTCCAGGTCGTGGGCGCCGGCCCCTGGTACACGAAGTTCCACGCGCCGGCCGCGCAGAACAACACCGACGTGGGCTTCCGCGCCGAGGCGGCGGCCAAGGGCTCGTCCTTCCGCGGCTTCGCCTACTTCGGCAACTACACCTCGCGCATCGACGGTCCCGGCAAGGTCTTCGACTTCGCCAACGTCACCGACATGGAGATCGACGACATCTGGACCGAGCACATGGTGTGCCTCTACTGGGGCGCCAACACCGACCGGATCACGATCAAGAACTCCCGGATCCGGAACATGTTCGCCGACGGCATCAACATGACCAACGGTTCCACGGACAACCACGTCGTCAACAACGACGCCCGGGCGACCGGTGACGACAGCTTCGCGCTGTTCTCCGCGATCGACGCCGGCGGCGCCGACATGAAGAACAACGTCTACGAGAACCTGACCAGCACGCTGACCTGGCGGGCGGCGGGCGTGGCCGTCTACGGCGGTTACAGCAACACCTTCCGCAACATCCACATCGCCGACACCCTCGTCTACTCCGGCGTCACGATCTCCTCGCTGGACTTCGGCTACGCGATGAACGGCTTCGGAACCGAGCCGACGACGCTGGAGGACATCTCGATCGTCCGCTCCGGCGGCCACTTCTGGGGGAACCAGACCTTCCCCGGCATGTGGCTCTTCTCCGCCTCCAAGGTGTTCCAGGGCATCCGGGTGAACCACGTCGACATCGTCGACCCCACCTACAGCGGCATCATGTTCCAGACGAACTACGTCGGCGGGCAGCCGCAGTTCCCGATCACGGACACCGTCCTCACCGACATCTCCGTCACCGGTGCCCGCAAGAGCGGCGACGCCTGGGACGCCAAGTCCGGCTTCGGCCTCTGGGCCAACGAGATGCCCGAGTCGGGCCAGGGTCCGGCCGTCGGCGAGGTCACCTTCAACGGACTGCGGATGAGCGGCAACGCCGTCGACATCCGCAACACCACCCCCACCTTCAAGATCAACATCAACCCGTAGCCCCCTCCCTCCGGCGTCTGCCGGAGACACCCGCCGGCGCGGAACCTCCCCCGAGGGGTACCGCGCCGGCCCCGTACCGGAGCGCGGACGGCGCGCCTGACACGCATTCTCCGACGGCGCCCGCGTGCCGCGCACTCCGCCCCACGCATCAGGGAGAATGACGGTCATGACCGGCACCGAACCGTTTCCGTGGAGCGACGCCACGTGGCTCAACCCTCCGCCGAGCGCGGAACCGGAGGGAGGGGACCTGGTGGTGAGCACAGCCTGTGAAAGTGATTTCTGGCGCCGTACCGGCTACGGGTTCGTCCGGGACAGCGGGCACGCCCTGCTCGCTCCCCTCCCCGTGGGCAACGCGGTCGAAGTGACGTTCCAAGCCGATCTGACCACCCTGTACGACCAGGCGGGCGCCATGGTCCGCGTCGACGAGCGAACCTGGGTGAAAGCGGGCGTGGAGGCGACGGACGGCGTGCCGCACCTCGGCGCGGTCGTCACGCACGACACCTCCGACTGGTCGCTGGCCCCCGTCCCCGAGTGGGCGGGCAAGCCGGTCACGGTGCGGGTCAGCCGCTCCGGAGACGCGCTCACCATCCGCGCCCGCGCCGGCGAAGGCCCTTGGCGGATGATCCGCCTCGCGCACATGCGGCCGGACGCGATCGCGACGGCGGGACCCTTCTGCTGCTCGCCGCAGCGGGAGGGGTTGCGGGTCCGCTTCACGCGGTTCGCCTTCGGTCCGGCCGACACCGGCCTGCACGAGACTCCGTAGCGGCCCGTCCGCGTGCCGTCGGGCGCCGACCCGGAGGGGCGAGGGGGCTCGGACGAAGGGCGAGGAAAGAAGAGGGAGACGGCCGACGCGGGCAGAGGTTCCCGCCGGGGGAGCCTTCGCAGGCTTCCTCCGTCTTCCGGCGCCGTGTGACGGCGAACAGGCCGACAGCCGGGGGCGGTCTCGCGAGACGGCCCGGCACGGCGGCAGTGCGTACAGCCTCCGGCCACTCCCGTGCGCACCGCCCGCGAGACGCGCGTACCGCCCCAGGTGTACACCGCATGCCGTGGGGCGGCGCGGCGGCAGACCTGTGCGCAAGGGCGGGTCTCCTCGAAAGGGTTTCCTGGGGAACTGCCTGCGAATTCCAGCCGGTGGGGGAGCCCTGACGCTCGATAGGCAGGTTCCCCGGGGCGGGATCGGGAGAGACCGCCTCCGGTGACTCCGCCTTCCTTCCGATGTCGCGACTCTGCGCTCAGGTCACCACGCGAATGCGCGGTCCTGTCGTGCAATTACGAAACGAACGCGAGATCTTGCGTTCACTTGTTGGTGGTGGTTGAGTGTGCCGCACCCCGCGATGCCAACGGCGCTGGGGTGACCTCACGTTCACGTACCGCTCCTCGCTCATGCCCGAAGGGGTCCACTCATGAGAAGTGCCCGGCTCCGTCGCAGCCGCCGTGCCGCCGCGATCACCCTCGTCTCCGCCCTGTCGCTGACCGCGCTCGCCGCCTGCGGCACGAGCAGCAGCAACGACGACAGCGGCGGTGGAACGCAGCAGAGCGGTTCCTCGGATCCCACGCTGCCGCTGGACCCGAAGACCAAGGTGACGCTCACGATCGACTGCATGCCGCCCGCGGCGAAGGCGGCCGAGCTCAAGGAGTGGAAGGAGGACGTCGCCGAGTTCAACAAGACGTACCCCGGCGTCACCATCGAGGGCCGCTCCACCCCCGGCCAGTGCCTGGAGCCCCCGCGCTTCACCGCGATGCTCAAGGCCAAGTCGCAGCCGGACGTCTTCTACACCTACTTCACCGACCTGCCGCAGGTCCTCGCCGAGGACGGCGCAGCCGACATCAGCGCCTACGTCACCCCGAAGACCGTCCCGGCGCTCAAGGACATCGATCCGAACGTCCTGAACTCCCTCAAGCAGGACGGCAAGCTGTACGGCCTGCCCACCAGCAACTACACGATGGGCCTGCTGATCAACCGCAAGCTCTTCAAGGACGCCGGCCTGAACCCCGACACGCCGCCGCGCACCTGGGAGGAGGTCCGCGCCGCCGCCAAGAGGATCGCCGGCCTCGGCAACGGTGTCGCCGGCTTCGGCGAGTACTCCGCCGGCAACACCGGCGGCTGGCACTTCACCGCCCAGATGTACAGCCTCGGCGGCGACGTCGTCGACGCGAGCGGCACCAAGGCCGCCTTCAACGACGAGATCGGCAAGCAGGTCGCGAGGAACCTCCACGCCATGCGCTGGGAGGACGACAGCATGGGCAAGACCCAGCTGCTCAAGTGGGGCGACCTCCAGAAGCAGATCGCCACCGACAAGCTCGGCATGTTCCTCGCCGCCCCCGACGACATCGCCTACATGGTCCAGCAGTTGGGCGCGAAGTACGAGAACTTCGGCATGGGGCCGATCCCCGGCGGCAAGAACACCCTCGCCGGCGGCAACAACTACATGGTCAAGAAGGGCATCTCGCCCGACAAGATCAAGGCCGCGGTCGCCTGGCTCAACTTCAAGAACCTCACCGTGGGCAAGGGCCAGTTCGACTGGGCCCGCACCAAGGCCGACGGCCTCCCGGTCGGCATTCCGCAGCCCAACTTCTGGCTGAACGAGTCCAAGACGAAGGACGACGCCGCCCGCGTGGAGCACGCCACCATGCCGGTCGAGAACTTCAAGAGCTTCATGGACAACCCGGTCGCCGGCAAGGCCGAGCCGCCCAAGGCGCAGGAGGTCTACAAGATCCTCGACAACGTCATGTCCGGCATCCTCACCAACAAGGACGCCGACATCGAAAAGCTCCTCTCCACCGCCGAGGCGCAGGTCAACCAGGTCCTCGCGAACCAGTGACCGGACGGGTGGGGGCGGCGGACCGCCCGCCTCCACCCCGAGGGGCCGACCGGAGATTCCGGGCCCGCCCCGCCCCATCAGCCCGTTCGACCGGGCTCCAGAACCGGCAGACAGTACCGAGGAGCGACGATGTCGGCCCCCAGCCTGACCCCGAGCAAGGCGGATCCCGCCCGCCCCGCCCCACCGCGGGGGACGCGACCCGCACCCGCCTCCGGCGGCTTCGCCCGTGCCCTGCGGCGCAACGTGACCGCCCACGGGTTCCTCATCGGCGCGGTCCTCTGCTTCGGCGTCTTCTCCTGGTACCCGATGGTCCGGGAGTTCTTCCTCGCCTTCCAGAAGACCGAAGGCGGTCGCACGACCTGGGTCGGCCTCGACAACCTCGTGACGGTCGTCAACGACCCGGCTTTCTGGCAGGCCTGGGGCAACACCGCGCTCTTCACCCTCCTCGCCCTGCTGCTCGGCTTCGCGGTGCCCTTCCTCGTCGCGGTGGTCATCAACGAGTTCCACCACGGCCAGGGCTACCTCCGGCTGCTCGTCTACCTGCCCGTCATGCTGCCGCCGGTCGCCTCGGTCCTGCTCTTCAAGTACCTGTACGACCCCGGCTACGGCCTCCTCAACGAGCTGTTCACCTCGATCGGCCTGCCCGAGCAGCAGTGGCTCCAGGACCCGGACATCTCCATGCTCGCCGTCGTCATCGCCTCCACGTGGATGAACATGGGCGGCGCCACCCTGATCTACCTCGCCGCGCTCCAGTCCATACCCGGCGAGCTGTACGAGGCCGCCGAGCTCGACGGCGCCGGCCTGCTCCGCAAGATCTGGCACGTCACGATCCCGCAGACCCGTCTCATCCTGTCGCTGATGGCGCTCATGCAGGTCATCGCCACGATGCAGGTCTTCGTCGAACCGTTCCTGCTCACCGGCGGCGCCGGCCCGGAGGGCTCCACGACCACCGTCGTCTACCTCATCTACCAATACGCCTTCAACTTCAACAACTACGGTGCCGCGGCGGCGCTCGGCCTGCTCCTGCTCGTCCTGCTCGCCGGCTTCTCGGCGGTGTACGTCAGGCTCAGCCGCGCCGAGGACGAGTAGGAGCGGAGACCAGCCATGTCCACACGCACGCTCATCTCGCCGGCCGTCCTCGCCAGGCCCCGCGGCAAGGCCCTCTACTGGGCCGTCCTCGCCGCCGTCACCCTGCTGTTCACCCTGGTCTTCCTGGGCCCCCTGTACTGGCTCGTCTCCAGCGGCTTCAAGGACGCCCAGGAAGTCATCCAGACCCCGCCCACCCTGGTCCCCGGCACCTTCGAGCCGGAGAACTACACACGGGCCTGGGAGGTCATGGACCTCGCCACCCTCCTCTTCAACACCCTCTACTACGCCTTCGGCGCACTCGCCTTCCAGCTGGTCCTCGACGTCGCCGCCGCCTACTCGCTGTCGAAGCTGCGGCCCGTCCTCGGCAAGGCGATCCTCGGCATGATGCTGGCCACGCTGATGATCCCGGCGACCGTCCTCGTCGTGCCGCAGTACCTGACCGTGCTCGACGTGCCGGTCATCGAACGCAACCTGCTGAACAGCCCCTGGGCGATCTGGCTGCCGGCCGTCACCAACGCCTTCAACATCTTCCTGCTGAAGCGCTTCTTCGACTCCATTCCCAAGGAACTCCTCGACGCCGCGTCGATGGACGGGGCCTCGCCCCTGCGGGTCCTGTGGTCGATCGTCCTGCCGATCTCCCGCCCGATCCTCGGCGTGGTCTCGATCTTCGCGGTCGTCGGTGTCTGGAAGGACTTCCTCTGGCCGATGCTCACCCTGCCCGACCCGTCGAAGCAGACCCTCAACGTCGGCATCTACTCCCTCTCCAACGGCGTCCCGGTCAACGTCCTGATCGCCGCCCTGACCATCGCCTCCATCCCCACGCTGCTGATCTTCCTGGTCTTCCAGCGCAACATCATGAGCGGCCTCACCGCCGGCGGCCTCAAGGGCTGACCAGCCCCCGCCCCGCCCGCCCCAGGCCCTCACCCCACAAGCCTTCGCCGCCGGCCCCTCCGCCGCCCCGCTGTCAGGGCCGGCGGCGAAGAACCGCCCTGCCCGAAAGGAACGCCCCGTGGCAGCCCCTCATCCGCCCCGCACCGACGACTGGTGGCGCGACGCCGTCATCTACCAGGTGTACCCACGCAGCTTCGCCGACGGCGACGGCGACGGCACCGGTGACCTCGCGGGCGTCCGGACGAGACTGCCCTACCTCGCCGAACTCGGCGTCGACGCCGTCTGGTTCACCCCCTGGTACGCCTCACCGATGGTCGACGGCGGCTACGACGTCGCCGACTACCGCGCCATCGACCCCTCCTTCGGCACCCTCGACGAGGCCGAGAAGCTCATCGCCGAGGCCGCCGAACTCGGCCTGCGCGTCATCGTCGACATCGTCCCCAACCACGTTTCCGACCAGCACGCCTGGTTCCGCGAGGCCCTGGCCGCCGGCCCCGGCAGCCCCGAGCGCGCCCGCTTCCACTTCCGGCCCGGCCGCGGCGCGCAGGGCGAACTCCCGCCCAACGACTGGCCGTCCCAGTTCTCCGGCACCACCTGGACCCGCGTCCCCGACGGCGAGTGGTACCTCCACCTCTTCACCCCCGAACAGCCCGACCTCAACTGGGCCCACCCCGACGTCCGCCGCGAACACGAGGACGTCCTGCGCTTCTGGTTCGAGCGCGGCGTCGCCGGCGTCCGCATCGACTCCGCCGCCCTCCTCACCAAGGACCCCGAGCTCCGCGACTTCGCCGAGGGCGTCGACCCCCACCCGTACATCGACCTCGACGAGATCCACGACATCTACCGCTCCTGGCGGGCGATCGCCGACGAGTACGGCGGCGTCTTCGTCGGCGAGGTCTGGCTCCCCGACGCCGAACGCTTCGCCCGCTACCTCCGCCCCGACGAACTCCACACCGCGTTCAACTTCAACTTCCTCGCCTGCCCCTGGGACCCTGACCGGCTCCGTTCCGCCATCGACTCCACCCTCGCCGAACACGCCCCCGTCCACGCCCCCGCCACCTGGGTCCTCTGCAACCACGACGTGACGCGCACCGCGACCCGCTACGGCCGCGAGGACACCGGCTTCGACTTCGCGAAGAAGCGCTTCGGCACCCCCTCCGACCTGGAGCTCGGCACCCGTCGCGCCCGCGCCGCCGCCCTCCTCACCCTGGCCCTCCCCGGCTCGGTCTACCTCTACCAGGGCGAGGAACTGGGCCTGCCCGAGGCGGACATCCCGCTGGACCGCATCCAGGACCCCATGCACTTCCGCTCCGAAGGGGTCGACCCCGGCCGCGACGGCTGCCGCGTCCCCCTGCCCTGGGAAGCCGAAGCCCCGTCGTACGGATTCGGCGCCGGTACGGAACCCTGGCTGCCACAGCCTGCCGACTGGGCCGGATACGCCGTCGACCGCCAGGCCGCCGACCCCGGATCCATGCTCACCCTCTACCGCACCGCCCTCGGGCTGCGCCGGAGCGAGACCGGATTCGGCGACGGCCCGATGGAATGGCTGCCGTCGCCGGAGGGAGTGCTGACCTTCGCCCGCACCGAGAACCTGCTCTGCGTCGTCAACCTCTCCGGCCGCCCCGCACCCCTCCCGCCGCACACCGCCGTCCTGCTGGCCAGCGACGAGCTGCCCGCCGACGGCACCCTCCCCCCGGACACCGCCGTCTGGCTGCGTACCTGACCACGCCGCCGACCGACGGAACGCCGACCACGCCGCGAACGGCGGGACGCCCGGTGTGCCGGCCGGTCGGCCGTGGCCGGCGTCGTACGTCCGCCCCCCAGGGGGACGAGGGGGCGACGGCCACGCCGGCGAAAAGCAGCCCGGCTGGTGATGTCGAGGCCGGTGAGGATCCGGCTGACGTGCGGTTTCAGGTAAGCACCGAACCAGCACCGGAGTGAGAACCCCGTCGTCGAACCGGGGCAGAAGCAGCCCTGACCGACGCCCTCCTGCGGCGGGGGCACACCGCTGTCCGGAAGGTGCTCGCCCGCCTCGGAGGACCTCCGCATGGTGGTCGGCCGCACCTTCGGCCGCCGAACTATGGTGTGCAGCCACATACACGCGTGACCAGCGGGTTTCTACGGTGTGGCGACACGAACACCGTCCCCGTCACTCGCTCGGAAGTGGTGCACATGGCCGCCGCAAGACCCGCCCCCACGTCTCCCGGATCCATCAAGCGCATCGTCGCCGCGAGCCTCATCGGCACCACCATCGAGTGGTACGACAACTCATTCGATCAGGGCTAGGACCTGCGTCTTTTCGCGCTGTGAGCGGCGAGAACCAGCACGGAACCAGCACGGGAGTTGAGCGTGCTGGTTCGGGCCGGAGGCCGGCGAGTTCCGACCCTGAACCGGAAGCTCTTTGCTTGGAGCCGGCGTCACTCAGTGCGATCTCTCTCGCGGCGCTACATAGGTGGCCATGTTGTGGTGGAACTTCGTCGGCCGCACCGACGACGAGATCCGCAAGGCGAGGGAGGACTGGATGGCGAGCGATCGCCTCGGCGAGGTCAAGGGCTACGACGGTGACCGTCTGGACGCCTCCGAGCTCCCGGCGGCCCAGCTGAAGGCGCGGGTTCGGGTGCGCTGAGCTGGGGGTTTTCCGCGTCGAATCGATGCAGGGGCGGAGGTGCCTGGTCCTGCCCGTGGTTTGTTGTCGCGGCTGCGGGAGGGGGGGTATCGCAGCCCCTCCCGCAGCCGCGCAGTCGGCTGGTGTGCTTCCAGGGTGTGCTCGTGTACGAGCGGGTCCGGTCAGCTGAACGCTGACCTTTTGCCGACTTTTCTGACGGCAAGTCAGTTCTCTCGATGGTGCGGCGCAGGGTGGTCCAGCGTGGGTAACGTGGGGCGGAGCAGGAGCGGCGCTCGTCATCCGCGGGCCGACCGCCTGCTCGGCCGTACGGGCCGCGCGGGTGCCCTCAGAGCCATGCCCGCTGTCTGCGACAGGAAGCTCCCGCACAGGTCTCGGCCGTGGAAGAGCGCGTACAGGCGTCGCGCCTCCTGACGTCGGCGAACCGCAACGGAAGCGGCGGATGCGGCGAGTCGCTCGCCAACAGCTTCTTCGTGTGCTGGTGGTACACGCCTCGTGTGGCCGCTGACCAGCGGAAACGGCCACGATTTGATCAGTCTGCAGGCGGCTGGTCCGCGTATGGCCCGGATCTTGGTCGGGGCGGAGTGGACCTCTGACCGATGGCCCCTGGCGGCGGCGAGAGGGCACACAAGCGAGAGGCGGGCCGACAGGTCGCCACGGAGCATGCCTCGATCCAGCGCGCCACGAGAGAGTGTGCCCGCTTTTCGGGGGATCTGCGGGCCTATCCTGCGGCTCTCCACCCCAGCGCGGGCATCCGTGGGGGAAACGAAGGAGAGACCCGATGCCGCTCTATCTGTCGAGGTTCAGCTACACGCCGGAGACCTGGGCGAGGCTGATCGGGCATCCCGAGGACCGCGCCGAGGCCGCTCGGTCGTACATCGAGTCCGTCGGTGGGAAGCTCCACGGCTTCTGGTACGCCTTCGGCACGCATGACGGCTACAACCTGTGGGAGGCTCCCCGACAACGTGTCCATGGCTGCGGTGGCGCTGGCGATCAGTAGAGGCGGCGCGCTCAGCTCGTTCGAGACAACCGTTCTCCTGACCGTCGACGAAACACTGGATGCCCTGGGCAGAGCCGGGCAAGTCCGGTACAGGGCTCCCGGCGCGGAGCAGTGAACTGCAATGGTCTCCGTTCGGGTCCTCTACGCGTCCGAGCATCACTCCACGCAGGAGATCGCCGACCGCATTGGTGAGCGATTGCGCCTGAACGGACACCATGTGGAGATCCGGGCAATGCCCGCGTCCTCCGACAGGCAGTGGCCCTCGCCGGGCGACGCGCTTGTGCTGGGCAGCGCGGTCCATGACGGCGCTTGGCTGCCCGCGGCGGAGGGGTTCGTCAGGAACAACGCTGATCGCATAGGCGATCAGCCGACGTGGATGTTCAGCGTCGGCATGGCCGCCGCCTTGCCCGGGCCGTTGCGCCGACTTGCTGAACGCAAAGTGCAGCCGCGCATCGCCGCTCTCGTCGAGGTCGTCCGTCCTCGGGACCATCGGCGCTTCTCTGGCGTGATCCGGCGCGAGCACCTCGACCGGAAGGGTGCCTTGTTGTTCCGGTTGCTCGGTTGCCGCTACGGGGACCACCGGGATTGGGCGGCGATCGACGCCTGGGCGGACGAAATCGCCCAGGAGCTCGGTACGTGACGAGGCGGCGGTGCGCTGGGAAAGTGGATTTCGTGACGGCGGCGCCTTACCACTGGGTTGGCTGGATGAGCTGTCCTGGGTTGCCCGTCATTCGGTGACGCGGACCGCGAGGGCCGGGCGGATGGCGGCCGCGCGTCGTGCTGGTCCGATCGTGGCCAGGAGCGACGCGACGAAGGTGGCTGCCGCCAGGCCGCCGACGCTGGTCCATTCGATGGGGAACCCGCCTTCGAGGCCCTCGAATGCGGCGCTGTTGCTGTACATTAGCCAGGTCGTCAGTACGCCCAGCAGGGATCCGAGCACGATTCCCTCCACCGCGACGAAGGCGCTCTCCCACAGGAAGGACCGCTGCACGGTCCGCGCCCGGAAGCCGAGGGCCCGCAGGATTCCGATGGTGCGTCGGCGTTCGCGTACGGCTCGGACCATGACGACACCGAGGCCGGTGATGCCCACGCCGAGGCCGAGGACGAGGAAGCCCTGCATGAGGCGGAAGAAGGCGGTGCTGGAGTCGAACTGGCGGCGTATGTCCGACTCGATGGGCGTGGCGACCAGGCTGGACGACAGCTGCTCGCCCTGCAGTCGGGTTGCCAACGCGTCGGGTGCGGTGCCAGGGCTGGTTCTCACCAGCGCGGAGGCGTTCTGTGCCTGGGTGCCGAAGAGCTCGCGCGTGGCCTGCTCGCTCATCACCACGGGGTAGGTGGTGGAACTGGCGCCGGTGCTCGGGTAGAAGACCAACCCGTTGCTGAGCACGCCGGCGATGACCTTCTGTTCGCTGCGGCCCGTCCGGGGATCCGTCAGGGCGAGGGTGTCGCCGGGGTCGTAGTAGTCGCCGGCGGGGCCGCCGGTGCTGCCGAAGAAGCCGTCGAGAACGACGTAGCGGGGGTCGGATGCGAGGGCCCGCCATACCGCGGGGTCGTCCGCCAGACCGGGCAGCCGCTCCCGAAACGTGATGCCGGTGATCGTCCCGTCCGGTACGCCGACGACGGCGGTGTCCAGCGGTTGAGGGCTGCGGCCACCCGGATCGGTGGCCCGTCCGGTGGCGTTGAGCAGCGGTGTCACGGCGGAGATCCCGGCGGCCGACGGACCGGCCCGCAGATCGGGGACGAGTCGGTCGCCGGCGACCTGGGGGTTGTAGTCCAAGCGCAGGGAGTATCCGGCGGTGGCATCGGCGACGACGCCGTCGACGCCGGCGCGGAGGATGCCCGAGATCTCCGTCAGGAGGACGAGGACGAAGACGATCAGGGTGTACATCACCAGCGTCGCGCCGGTCCTGAACCGTTTGGCCAGGGGGTAGGCGACCGCGAGGCGGGCTGCCAGGCCGCCCTCCGTCGGGCGCTGGAGGAGTCGCCGTACGGGGCGGAGCAGTGTCTTCTGGTTGTCGCTGACGAGCACCACGGCGGAGAAGGCGGCCAGGGCGCCCTGGATGACGTACACGGACATCGAGGGTGTGTCGAAGATCCGGGGTCGTATGACGGGTGCCAGGAGAGTCCAGGCCAGTACGGCTCCGGCGACCAGGGTGGTGACCGTGTGACGGGGGAGCACGCGCAGGAGCGCCGGGGTGGCGAAGGCGAGGGCGAGCGCCGGCATGAGGTACGTCGCGTCGGGCTGGCTGCGCGCCACGGCCGGGACGGCCACGAACGCGCACAGGACGGCCAGAGTGGTGGAGACCGCGAGCAGACGGCGGCGTGGACCCTGCCCGGGCGTGGCGGGGAGATCGCGGATCGCGGCGATGATGTTGAACCTGCTGATGCGCACGCTGGTCGCGAGGATCGCGGCAAAGGCGATGAGCAGGCCCATGGCCAGCCCGTTGAGGACGCTGGTGGGGGTGACGTCGAACGCGATCCGGATGCTGCTGCCACCGACCGACCAGCCCTGGAAGATCTGTGCGGCCACCACGGCGACGCCCCAGCCGACGGCCACTCCGATGGCCACGCCCGGCAGTGCGGACAGCAACGCGTAGGTCGCTCCTTCGAGGGTGAAGGACCCGACAAGCCGCGAGCGCTTCATTCCCACGGCCCGCACCACGCCCATCTGGGATTTCCGCTCTTCGCCGAGCATGACGAAGATGTTCACCAGCAGCAGTGCGCCCGCGATGATGCTGAAGCTGCCGATCATGAGGAACAGGGCTCCGAGGGAGTCCCCGGCCTGCTTCGCGTCCCGCAGGACCGTGTGCTTCGGCGTTTCGATCGACGTCTGGCCGGCGAGCGGGCCCAGCGCCTGCCGGATGTCGGCGGTCACGCGGTCGGTCAGGGCTTCGCCGCTCTCGACGCCGCCTCGGTTGGACACGAAGGTGACCGAGCGCGGCTCCTTGCCGGCGGCCCGGGCGGCGGCGTCCAGGGCCTGCGGGGGCAGGAAGACGTCGCGGTTCAGCCTGCCACCGAGGCCCACACCGGCCAGGCCCTGCTCCGGGACCACACGCTCGACCCGGTACGTCTGCGGTGCGCCGAACAGGTACACCGTGATCGGGTCACCGGCTCCCACGCCGAGGGACCGCGCCAGCGGCTCGTTGACCACGACCTGGCCCGGCTTCGGGTTCGGTCCGCCGAGACCGGAGTCGCCCCCTTCCGCGCCGAACCGCGATGCCTCGTCGAAGTCCATCTGCCAGGCCAGGACGCGCGGCTCGGCGACCTCGCGGCCACCGGCACCGCTGACGGCCGATGCCTGCGCGGCCCCGGCATTCAGGACACCGTCGACATCGGGATCGCCGGCCAGGCCGGCCAGTCTTTCGGTGACGACGCGCCCGGTCGGCCCGGGCGGTGCGACGACGCGCTCGTCCACCGGCCCGAGAGTGCGGTACGCCTCCTGGCGTACGGAGAAGTTCAAGGTGTCACCGACGACCAGGGCGCCGATGACGATGGCCGTGCCGAGCATCGATCCGCCGATCACCAGCGCTGCCTCGGTGCGCCGGCGGGCGACTTGCCGGAAGGCCAGCCGGCGTGACACCGGCTGTCGGAAGGCGACCAGCACCATGGCCGCGAGGGCGAGGGCCAGGGCGGTGAGCAGCGGGACGAGAAGGTTCGGGTACATGGTCAGCCCATGGGGATGTCACGGATCGCGGTCGGGGCGGTGACGGCCTGGCGGACGTCGTCGACCAGTTGCCCGTCGCGCATCCGGATCAGTCGGGGGACGCGTGCGCCGATGGCGCTGTCGTGTGTGACCAGGACGATCGTCTGGCCCTCGTCCTGGTTGAGCTCGCACAGCAGGTCCATGATCTGGTCGGCCATCGCGCTGTCCAGGTTGCCCGTCGGTTCGTCCGCCCAGACGATGGCCGGGCGTCCGGCGAGGGCGCGGGCGATGGTCACGCGCTGCTGTTCACCGCCGGACATCTCGCTCGGTCGGTGCTCGACTCGGTGACCGAGGCCCACCCGGTCGAGCATGTCCAGCGCCCTGCGCCGCGCTTCACGCGGCCGGGTGCCCACGAGCAGCAGGGGTAGCTCGACGTTCTCCACGGCGGAGAAGACCGGGATGAGGTTGAACGCCTGGAAGACGAAGCCCATGGTGTGGGCCCGGTGTTCCGTGCGCGCCGCGTCTGACATGGCGAACAGGTCGTGGCCGTCGACCTCCACCCGGCCGCCGTCGATGTCGTCGAGCCCCGACAGACAGTTGAGCAGCGTGGTCTTTCCGGAACCGGACGGTCCCATGACACCCACCAACTCGCCCCGGCGCACGAGGAGATCAAGGTCGAGCAGGGCGGTGACCGCGACGGATCCCGTCCGGTAGATCTTGCTGACGCCGGTGGCGACGAGGAGTGCCCGGTCGGTGTTCATGCTCTCCATCCCAACCTCCGGAGGAAGCGCTGCGCTACGGCCACCCAGGCCCGAGAAGGGGCCGAAGGGCCCAATCTCCGGGGTGCCGGGAAGGTCGCACCGAGCGGTCCGCCGACGCTGTTCATCGGCGCGGTCAGGCGTCCGCCGTCAGACGTCTGCGGCGGCTCGGGCGCGTCTGCGGACAGCGGTGGCGGCCAGGCTGCCCGCGGCCGTCGCGGTGACGGCGAGGAGGACGAACCCCCACGTGTAGTCGTGGGCGATGCTGTCGACCGCTCCCATCACAAGGGGTGGGAAGAAGCCTCCGAGACCACCCGCCGCACCGACCACTCCGGTCACCGAGCCGACCCGCTCGGCCGGAACCAGACGTGCGACGAGCGCGAAGACGGCCCCGGATCCGGCGCCCAGGCCGGCGGCCATGCCGAAGAAGGCCGCTGTTCCCACCGGGACCAGGTCCGCCTCGAACGCCGCGATGAGGGCGCACACCGAAACGACACCGTACGAAACAGTCAGTACGGGGACGGGGTGGGTACGGTCCGACAGCCAGCCGCCCACCGGCCGCATCGCCACGGCGAGGACGACGAATCCCGCGGTCCTCAGTGCCGCGTCGGAGCGGCCGAGCTCGTAGGCTCGGCTGAGGTAGGTCGGCAGGTAGACACTGAACGCGACGAACCCTCCGAAGGACACTGCGTACAGGAACGCCAACTGCCAGGTGGCCGGCGTTCGCATGGCCAGCGCCGTGCGCGACACCATCGACCCCGTCGCCGTCGCGCGTCCCGGACGGTCGCGGAGCAGGAACCAGGCCACTCCGGCGTACGCGGCGAGGCAGGCGGCCACGAGATCGAAGGGGAAGGCGCGCCCGACGGCGTCGGCGAGCTGGACGGTGGTGAACGCGGACAGGGCCGTACCGCCGGTGCCGATGCCGAAGATTCCGAGGGCGACGCCCCGCCGCTCGGGTGGGTACCAGGCGTTGACGAACGGCACGCCGACGGCGAAGGCCGTTCCCCCGAGCCCGAGGAGGAAGCCGCCTACGAGTACCTCGACCAGCGAGTCAGCCAGGTGGCCGAGGTACAAAACGGGGAGGATCGTCAGCCCCGCGACGAGGGGGAAGACCCGGCGCGCGCCCCAGCGGTCCGTCAGTGCCCCGGCCGGGATCCGGCCGAGCGCGCCGACCACCACGGGCACGGCGACCACCAGCGACTGTTCGAAGGAGCTGAGGGCGAGGTCGTCCCGGAGCCGCGGGCCGAGAGGGGCCAGCAGGGCCCAGGCCCAGAAGCAGAGCGCGAACCCGGTGGTGGCGAGGATCAGCATCTGCCACGGTTGCGGCGCGTCCGCGACCGGTCGGCTCCCCGTGTTCCGGACCATCGTGACCTCCCGGCAGTGATCCGCGTGGGCGGCGTGCGCCCTCCGCTTCCCACACTCCCGCCGCCAGGATCCCGGTCACAGGGGCCACTCGTTCCCTTCCGTGATCGTGCGGCCCCACGGTATGGGCCGGTCGGCCCTGTGCGGGGAGTGATGGGCAGGGCACGGTGGAGTCACGGACAGGCCGCAGGCAGGAGTGTCCGGCACCTGCCGGTCCGCCGTCGGGAGTGTGAGTGGCGATGATGTTCTGGTACGGCGACGGCATGAACGGGTGGGGATGGTTCGCCATGTCGGCCGGGATGGTGCTGTTCTGGGGGCTGCTCATCACCGTCGCGGTGATGCTCCTCCGCTCACTGGACCGCGCCGCGCAGCGGCCTCGGGGTCTCGGCCCAGCGGAGTCGGCCGAGCAGATCCTGGGCGAGCGACTGGCGCGCGGTGAGATCGACGAGGAGGAATACCGCCGACGCCTGACCGCCTTGCGCAGCGGGGGACCGTGACCGGTCGGGATGCGGGCGCGGGCGCGGCCGGTCACTCTGGGACCATGGCCGGTCGGATGCCCGGGGAGCCGGGTCGACGCCCCGACGCGCTCCGTGAGCTGACCGCTCGGCACGGAGGGCGCGGCGGGCTGTTGCCGGCCGCGCTGGAGCGGACCAGATCAGGCACCCCGGAAGAGCCCGGGGCATGGGCGCCCCAGGTCGCGGAGGCAGCCGGACTCCCGGCCGCCGCGGGGCTCGGCCCCGCCACCTTCTTCGCCGATCTCGCCGCCCCGCGCGGGGAGCGGCATGTGCGGGTGTGCACGGCGACGGCGTGCTTCGCCGCGCGGGGCGGGGAGCATCTGGCGGAGGTGGAGCGCGCTCTCGGAATGATGGCGGGCACGGTCGACGAGGCGGGCTCGACCTCGCTGCAGACCGTGCACTGCCTCGGCTACTGCTACGCGGGACCCGCCGCCCTCGACGGCACCCTGCCCCGTACGGGCCCGGACCTGGCCGACCAGCTCCGCGGGCGGACGGAACCGCGCACGCCGGCCATCCCCGCGGCCGACACCACCGGGGCGCCCGTCCTGCTCACCGGGATCCTGGGAGGGCAGGGCGCCTGGGACGTGTGGCGCCAGGCGGTGGCCGGACTGCGGCCCGACGACGTACGGCAGGAGACCGCCGCTTCCGGACTCCGCGGGCGGGGCGGCGCCGGTTTCCCGGTGGCCGACAAGTGGGCCGCGGCGGCGGGGAAGCCGGGAACCGTCGTCGTCGCCAACGGGGACGAAGGCGACCCGGGCTCGTACGCCGACCGGCTGCTCATGGAGGAGGACCCCGAGCGCGTCCTCGCGGGACTCGCCCTGGCCTGCTTCGCCTGCGGCGCCGCGCGCGGGACCGTCCTGGTGCGCTCCGAGTACCCGAGAGCCGTGGCCCGGCTGCGCCGGGCGGTGGAACGCGCGACGGAGGCCGGCGATCTGGCCCCCTCGGCCGAGGCAGCAGGGCCGCGGCCGTTCGTCGAGGTCGTCGAAGGAGCGGGTTCCTACGTCTCCGGCGAGGAGACCGCCCTCATCGCCCGTCTCGAAGGCGCTCGCGGCTGCGCGCGCCCCCGGCCCCCCTACCCCACGGACCACGGCCTGTGGGACAGGCCGACCGTGGTCAACAACGTGGAGACGCTGGCAGCCGTGCCCTGGATCGTCGCCCACGGCGGAGCGTCCTACGCCCGACGCGGCGTACCGGACGAGACCGGCACCAAACTGATCTGCCTGTCCGAACGCTTCGCCCGGCCCGGGGCCTACGAGGTCGAACTCGGCACTCCCGTGGGCGAGATCGTCACCCGGTTCGGCGGTGGCCTCAAGGCCGGGCGCGAGCTCGTCGCCCTCCAGATCGGCGGGCCCCTCGGCGGTTTCCTCGCAGGGACCGCCCTCGACGTCCCGCTCACCACGGCCGAACTCGCCGCGCACGGCGCCGCCCTCGGCCACGGCGGCATGGTCGCCTTCGACGCCGACACCGATCCGTACGAACTCCTCCGCCACATCTGGGAGTTCGCCGCCGACGAGAGCTGCGGAGCCTGCTCGCCCTGCCGGGTCGGCGCCCGCCGAGGGCTCGAACTCGCGCAGGACCGGGGCGGGCCGGGGGAGACGTACGAGCGCATGGCGCGGCTGATGAGCGAGGCGAGTCTCTGCGCCTTCGGCCGCCGTGTCCCCGCCGCCGTCCGCAGCCTCGCCCGCGCCTACGGGCCCGCCCTGGAAGGATGGGGCCGATGATCCGGCTCCAGGTCGACGGCGTCCCGGTCGAACTTCCCGCCGGAGCCACGCTGCTCGACGCCGTGCGCGCCACCGGAGCCGACCTGCCCACCCTCTGCCACGACGACCGCCTCCGGCCGGCTGGCTCCTGCCGGACCTGCTTGGTCCGCGCCGACGGCCGGACCGTCGCCGCCTGCGTCACACCCGCGACTGTGGACCTCACCGTCGACACCGCCGACGAGGGCCTGCGGAACCTGCGCCGGGACGCGGTAGCCCTGATCGCCTCGGCGCTCCCGCCGCACGCACTCGCCGACAGCGCGCACAGTGAACTGGCCGAGGCGTGCCAGTCCTTGGGAATCCCGGCGGACACGGCGGCGGGTGACCCCGCGCGCGGGCGGGACGAGAGCCACCCGTACGTCCACCTCGACCGGGACCTGTGCATCGCGTGCGGGCGCTGCGTCCGGATGTGCTCCGAAGTACAGGGGACGTTCGCTCTCACCCTCACCGGGCGCGGTGCCGACACGGTCGTCGCCCCGGGCACCGGCGGCCCCTGGGTCGCCTCCGACTGCGTGTCCTGCGGCGGCTGCGTCGACACCTGCCCCACGGGGGCGATCACCCAGCCCGGACCCGGCCAGGGCCTCACCTCCCGGCGGACACCCGCAGACAGCGTGCGCACCACCTGCGGCTACTGCGGAGTCGGCTGCACCCTCGACGTCGTCGTCCGCGAGGACCGGGTCGCCGCCGTGCTTCCCGCCCGGGACGGGCCCGTCAACCAGGGCCACGCCTGCGTCAAGGGCCGCTTCGCCCACGGATACCTCGGCTCGGCCGAACGTCTCACCGAGCCCTTGGTCCGTGAGAACGGTGTTCTCAGGCCCGCCGGTTGGGACGAGGCGATCGCCCGGGTCGCCGAGGGGCTGCGCGCCGCCGTACGGGACGGCGGCCCCGACGCGGTCGCCGCGATCTCCTCCGCCCGTGCCACCAACGAGGAGAACTACCTCGTCCAGAAGTTCCTGCGGACCGTCATCGGCACCAACAACGTCGACAACTGCTCGCGCCTCTGCCACGCCCCTTCCGCCGCGGGACTCACCGCGTCCTTCGGACGCGCCGGCGGCACCGACCCCTTCGACGACGTCGAGACGGCCGACTGCCTCCTGGTCGTAGGCGCCAACCCCGTCGAAGCCCACCCCGTCGTGGGCGCGCGCCTCCTGCAGCGGGCGCTCTCGGGTGCCTCCCTGATCGTGGCCGACCCACGTGCCGTGGGTCTCGCCCGCCATGCCGATGTGCACCTGCGTCCGCGCCCCGGTACGAACGTCGCGCTCTTCCACGGCCTCGCCCACGTCCTCGTTGACGAAGGCATGACCGACCCGGGCTTCCTCCGCGAACGCGCCACCGGACTGGACGCACTCACCGACCTGCTGGCCGACTACCCGCCCGAGCGGGTCGCCGAGATCACCGGCGTCTCCGCCGACGACATCAGGAAGGCCGCCCGGCTCTACGGCCGCGCGGAGCGGCCGGCCGTCCTGTACGGGCTCGGGGTCACCGAGCACCTGCACGGCACCGACGGCGTCCGGAGCCTGGCGAACCTGCCCATCCTGCGCGGCGCCGTCGGAGGCACCGGCCGCGGGTTCGGCATCAGCCCCCTGCGCGGTCAGAACAACGTCCAAGGCGCCTCCGACATGGGCGCCCTGCCCGATCTGCTGCCGGGCTACGGCCGTGTCACCGACCAGGAGGCCCGTGCTCGCGCCGAGGCGGTGTGGGGGCGACCGGTCCCCGAGCGGCCGGGTATGCGCATCCCCGAGATGTTCACGGCGGCCCGGGAGGGCCGGCTGCGGGCGCTGTGGGTGATCGGCGAGGACGTGTGTGCGACCGATCCCGACAGCCGACGGGTCGCGGAGGCCCTCGATGCCTGCCCGCTGGTCGTCGTCAACGAGCTCTTCCTCGGGGAGACCGCCCACCACGCCGATGTCGTCCTGCCCGTGGCCTCCTGGCTGGAGAAGGACGGGACCTTCGTCAACTTCGACCGCCGCTTCCAGCGTGTCAGGCAGGCGGTGGCTCCGCCCGGAGCAGCACGCTCCGACTTCGAGGTCGTGCACGCCGTCGCCGATGCCCTCGGGGCCGGCCTGGGGTGCCCCACCCCGGCGGCGGCCCTAGCAGAGTGCGGACGTGTGACGCCTCTCTTCGCCGGTCTCTCGCACGAGCGGATCGACCGGGAGGGGGCCGTGCCCTGGCCCTGCCCCGCACCGGATCAGCCGGGCGAACGCACATTGTACAGCAAGGAGTTCGCCACTCCCGACGGGCGCGCACACCTGTCAGCGGCCCCCTGTCTGCCGCCCGGCGAGGCGCCGGACGAGGAGTATCCGCTCGTACTCGTCACAGGGCGCCGCTGGGCACACTACAACTCCGGGAGCATGACCCGGCGCGGCGGAAACCTCCTCCTCGACGCGCAGGACCGCCTGGACCTGCATCCCGAGGACGCCGCACGGCACGGACTGCGGGACGGCACCCCCGTCACCGTCGAGAGCCGCCACGGACAGGCGCGACTCGTCGCCCGCGTCGGCACGGAGCTCGCTCCGGGGCAGGTCTTCTGCGCCTTCCACTTCCCGGCCAGCGGCGTCAACTCCCTTACCTCGGAGCACGCCGACACCGTGACCTCGTGTCCGGAGTACAAGGTCACGGCGGTACGGCTGCTGCCGGCTGCATCCGACGACTGATCGGCTCCGAGGTCAGCCGTGGGGGACGAGAGCGACCGGTGACCGACTGTGGTGCAGTACCGCGTGGGCCACACTGCCGATGTGTGTACCCAGCGCCGAACCCCGGGTGCGCCGACCGATCACCACAAGAGCCGCTTCCGCGGCGGTGTGCACCAGCTCCTGGCCGGCCGACCCGATCGTCACTCGCCCGCTCGCGGCCACGTCGGGGAACTTCGCTTGCCAGGGTTCGAGGAGATCGTCGAGCGAACGCTGGATCTCGGGGGCGACGGCGAGCCGGATGTCCGGGACCATGGCGGGGCCGAGCGTCGCGTACACGGGCAGCTGCTGCGCGTAGACGACCCGCACGTGGGCAAGACGCCGTGCCGCCTCCTCGAAGGCGAATCCCAGAACGGTGTCCACGGGTTGCCGGAGGTCGACGCCGACCACGACGGGTCCTTGCGGAGGTGACGTGTCGAGGGCACGTACGAGGACGACGGGTCGTTCGACGAGACCGGCGACCGTCATCCCGACCGAGCCGATCAGGTATCCGGTCGTACCGCCCAGTGCGCGGGAGCCGAGGACGAGCAGATCGCTCTGCTCGGCCGCGGCGACGAGGCTCATCACGGGCTCCGACGGCAACAGCCCGGTAGTCACCGACAGATCCGGATGGCGTTCGCGCAGCCCGGCCGCCGTGCGGGCGAGCAGATCCTCCGCCCACGCCTCGTCGGGCTCCCGCGCCGCGAGCGGCAGCGGGACATCCGGCGGAGTTTCCTTCACATGGACCAGGTGCACCCTGGTGCCGCGCAGCACCGCCTCTTCCGCGGCCCACTGCGCGGCGGCGTTCGCCTGATCAGTTCCGTCCAGGCCGACCACGATGCCGTGCGTCATGATCGTCCACCTCCTCGTACGGTGTCGTCGATGTCGTAGGTGAGACGGGTCGTGGAGACCGAGACCACTCCGTCGACCGTTGCGCACATGCGCACGACGGCTGGGATCATGCCGCGGAAGCGCAGCTTCCCGGTGAGGTCGACACGCCCCTCTCGCACGTCGACCGCGATCAAGGTCGGGTCGAGACCCAGAGTGTCACCGAGCACGTCCTCGACAATCTCCCGGCGGATTTCGTCGTCCTGGCGGAGAAAGATGCCCAGGAGGTCGCGGCGGCTCACGATGCCCACCAGGTGATCCTCGTCGTCGACGACGATGAGCCGCTTGATCCCTTGGACCTCCATGAGCCGGGCCGCCTCCGCCACGGTCCAGTCGGGGCGGGCGCACACGGCGGGTGCGGACATCAGCTCCTCCGCGCGCGTTCCCTCGGCCTTCGCTCGTTCCCACGCCTCGAGACCCGGCACGCCCGGCATGTCTCCCGGGGTGGCGGCCTGGTCGGCCGTCTTCCGCATCAGATCGCCCTCCGACACGACTCCGATCACCCGGTTCTCTCCGTCCACCACCGGCAGCGCGGTGACTCGGTGCTGCGACAGCACCCGCACGATCTCCTTGAACGGCGCGTCGCCGCGGACGCTCACCACCTCACGGGTCATCAGCTTGTCGATCCTGCGGTGTCGCATCACCCGCTCCTTCCCTGCGCGGACGCACCCGCTCCGGCCACCAGGCGAGCGGCGCAGCCGTCCCAGGTGACGAGGGCCGGATAATCGTCTTCGGTGAGTTCCCTCCCACTGAGTTCGGCGAGCGCTTCCACGAACTCGAGGAAGTCCAGCGAGTCCATCTCGAAGGTGTCCCGGAGGGACACGCCGGGATCGAGTCCTGTGAAGTCGGCGCCGGGGACGACGCGCTGCACGGCTTGCCGAACGAACGCCTTCGCCTGTTCGTTGTTCACAGTTCCTCCGGGTGTTGTAGGAGCCGGT
Source organism: Streptomyces sp. NPDC057854 (assembly GCF_042797055.1). Lineage (NCBI taxonomy): Bacteria > Bacillati > Actinomycetota > Actinomycetes > Kitasatosporales > Streptomycetaceae > Streptomyces > Streptomyces sp. NPDC057854. The sequence goes on along the minus strand of NZ_JBHVMF010000001.1, from coordinate 336,507 downwards.
CCAGGGCGGTCAGGAGACGCGCGCCGGTGGCGCCGTCGGCGGCTCGGTGATCGGCGGAGAGCGTGGCTGTCAGCACGGGACGTACTCCCAGCAGGCCGTTCACGGCCATGGGCCGCTCGACGATCCTGCCGAGGCCGACGAGTGCGACTTGCGGCGGGTAGACGACGCCGAACACGGCCTCGACGCCCTGGTCGCCGAGGTTGGTGACGGTGAGGCTGGGGTCGACGGTCTCGGACGCCCGGAGTCGGCCGCCCCGTGCCCGTGCCACCAGGTCCTTGAGCGTCGCCATCACCTCGGCCACGGAGAGTGTGTCGGCGTGGGCGAGGGCGGGTGCGACGAGGCCGCCGCCTCGGAGGGAGACCGCGACGCCCAGCCGTACCTCCTCCGAGGGAACGAAGCCGTCGTCGACCCAGTACCCGTTCAGCGCGGGCACCTTCCGTGCCGCCAGCGCGACGGCCTTGAACGTGAGTGCCGCGGGTACCAGCCTTGCGGAGAGCGGCAGTTCGCGGTTGCGGGCGTGCATCCATTCCACGGCCGCTGCCATGTCCACGGTCGTGGCGAGGTAGAAGTGCGGGATCTCCCGCTTGGATCGGCTCATGAGCCGGGCCGTGGCCGCCCGCGCCATGTCCGGGACGGCCGGCCGCTGCGCGCCCTCGGCGGCCGCGGCTGAACGGACGTCATCCGCACGGACGGTGCCATCCCGACCAGTGCCGGTCACATCGGCGAGGTCGACGCCGAACTCGGTGGCCAGCCGCCGGGCGAGCGGAGAAGCCTTCACACGCAGCGAAGCGGGACGCCTTTTGGCCGAGTCGTCGCCCCTCACTGGCTTCACCCGCCGTGTCGTCGGCGCGGTCTTGTCGCGCTCTGATGCCGGTGCCGGTGTGGGTTCCGCGTGCTCCACGTCTGCGCGAGTGATCCTGCCTCCAGGGCCCGAACCGTGGACGACGGCGAGGTCGACGTGCCGATCCTGGGCGAGTCGGCGGACCAGGGGTGTCGATGGCGGCTCGGCAGGTGGACTTTCGGCCGGTCGGCTCTCGGGCGGACTGATTTCGGCCGGCGGGCTTTCGGCGGTCGTGCCGATGCGTGCCAGCGGTGTGCCCACCGGCACGGTGGTGCCCTCGTCCACCAAGAGGGCCTCGACCGTGCCGCTGTGGAAGCACTCCACCTCGATCGCGGACTTGGCGGTCTCGACCACCGCGATGACGTCGCCGCGCGTCACGCGGTCACCCGGGTGCACCAGCCACTCGGAGAGCATGCCCTCGTCCATGTCGGCGCCGAGTGCGGGCATCGTGAACTCGGCCATCTCAGCTCACCGCCCGGCGTGCCGCCGCCACGATTCCTGCCGGCTGGGGGAGCGCCGCCTCCTCCAGCCGGCGGGGGTAGGGGATGGGGACCTCCGCGCTGCAGACGCGTTCCACGGGTGCGTCGAGGTCGAAGAACGCCTGCTCGCAGATGCGCGACTCGATCTCGGCGGACAGACTGCCGCTGCGCCATCCCTCGTCGACCACGACGGCCCGGTGGGTCCGCCGGACCGAGCCGATGATCGTGGCGTCGTCCAGGGGCCGCAGCGACCGCAGGTCGACGACTTCCGCGCTGATCCCCGCGCCCGCCAGTTCCTCTGCGGCTTCGAGGGCCTTGGGCACGCAGCCGCCGTACGCGACGACGGTGACGTCGTCGCCCGCGCGGCGGACGGCCGCACGGTCCAGGTCGACCTCGTGGACGGCCGGGTCGAGCGTGCCCGCCGCGTTGTAGAGGCTGCCGTGTTCGAAGAGCAGCACCGGGTCGGGGTCGGTCAGCGCGGCGGACAGCAGATGGCGGGCGTCGTCGATCGTGGCCGGCGCCAGGACACGAAGGCCGGGGATGTGGGCGTACCAGCCCTCGAGACTGTGGGAGTGCTGAGCGGCCAGCTGCCGTCCCGCACCCGTCGTCATGCGGATCACCAGCGGCACACCGAGCTGTCCGCCGGACATGTGCCGCAGGGTGGCGGCGTTGTTGAGGATCTGGTCGAGTGCCAGCAGGCTGAAGTTGACCGTCATGATCTCCACGACCGGCCTCATCCCCGCCAGTGCGGCGCCGATCCCTGCTCCGACGAACGCCGACTCCGAGAGAGGGGTGTCGCGGACACGATCGGGGCCGAACTCCTCCAGGAGGCCGAGGCTCACGCCGAAGCATCCGCCGTAGCGGCCCACGTCCTCGCCCATCAGAAAGACCCGGTCGTCCGACGCCAACGCCTCGCGCAAGCCCTCCCGAAGGGCCTCCCTGTACGTGATGGTGCCGTCGTCGGGATGCGCCCGCGGTCGCGTACGCGTGCTCATGACGGAACCTCCTCGTGTCGGCCCGTGACATGGAGCAGCAGATCTTCGGTCGGCTCCTCGGGAGCCTGTTCGGCCGCGCGGACAGCTCGGTCGATCGCCTCCATGACCTCGTGGTCCAGGGCCTCTTGGGCGTCCGTGTCGAGGAAGCCGGCCTTGCGCATGCCTTCGGCGAGTCCCGTGACCGGGTCGTGCTTCTTCCACTCCTCGATCTCGTCCTTGGGACGGTACCGGTCCGGGTCGTACATCGAGTGCGCGCGGAAGCGATACGTCCGCATCTCCAGGAAGTGCGGTCCGTTGCCGGCCCGAATCGACTCGACCGCTCCGCGCGCCGCCTTCTCCACGGCATGTACGTCCATGCCGTCGACGGCCCAGGCCGCCATGCCGTACGACGCCGCCCGCATCGCCAGGTCCGTCTGGGCGTGTTCGCGGGCGAGGGCCGTCCCCATCGCGTACAGGTTGTTCTCGCAGACGAAGAGCACGGGCAGCCCCCAGAGCGCGGCCAGGTTGGCGGTCTCGTGGAACTCACCCTCGGCGAAGGCTCCGTCACCGAAGAAGCAGCAGGTCACTCCGGACTCGCCGCGCATCCGGTCGGCCAGGGCCAGACCGGCCGCGAGCGGCAGGCCACCGCCGACGATCGCGTTTCCGCCGTAGAAGCGGCGGCCGGCGTCGAAGAGATGCATGGAGCCGCCGCGGCCGTGGCTGCACCCGGTGGCCTTCCCGTACATCTCCGCCATCACGGCCCCGGGCGGCACCCCACGGGCCAGCGCGTGGCCGTGCTCGCGGTACGTGGAGACGACCGCGTCCGCCTCGTCGAGCGCCTGGTGCACGCCGACCGCCACCGCCTCCTCGCCGATGTAGAGGTGGACGAAACCGCGGATCGCCGCCGCGCTGTACAGCTCGACACACCGCTCCTCGAAGCGCCGGATGAGCAGCATCTGCCGCAGTAGGTCCAGGTCGTGGGCCGCCGCGGGGCAGAGGGCGGGCGTCGCGGGTCCCCGAGTGCGACGGGGCCGCTTCGTCTGTGATGTCCTGGCGGACGTGCCGCCATGTGCGGTGGCCATCACGGCTCCTTCCCTGAGGGCCTGGCCGTTCCGGCCGGTTCGGGTGTCTCCAGCGTCGACACATCGCCCTCGGGCAGGCCCAGTTCGCGGGCCCGCAGCAGGCGGCGCATCACCTTTCCGCTACGGGTGTGAGGCAGATCCTCGACGAACTCGATCTCGCGGGGGGCGACAGCCGGCCCGAGGCGCCGACGGGCGAACGCCAGGACGTCCCGCCGCAGTTCGGTGTCGGGCGGATACTCTGGGCGCGGCAGCACGAACGCCTTGACAATCGCGCCCGCCAGCTGGTCAGGGCGGCCGATGACACCAGCCTCGGCGACGGCCGGATGCTCCATGAGCGCGCTCTCCACCTCGAACGGCCCGATGAGGTGCCCCGCGGACTTGATGACATCATCGGCGCGGCCCACGAACCAGTACCAGCCGTCGGCGTCGCGGCTGACCAGGTCGCCGGTCAGGTACCACCCGTCAGCGAAGCACGCCTCGTAACGCTGCGGCTCGTGGAGGTAGCCGCGGAACATCGACGGCCAGCCCGCCCGCAGAGCGAGCTCGCCCTGAGCACCCGGCTCCTGGAGGATCTGGACGTGCCCGTCGGTGACCGCGGCCCGGCCGTCCTGGCCGCATGCCAGAACGGCGGCCTCGACGCCCGGAAGCGGTCGGCCCATCGACCCCGCCCGCACCGGATCGGCCGCGAAGTTGGCGATCATGATGGCACCGGTCTCGGTCTGCCACCAGGTGTCGTGGACCGGAAGCCCGAGCGCTTCCCGTCCCCAGTGCACGGCCTCGGGATTGAGCGGCTCGCCGACGCTCGCGACGAACCGGAGCGACGAGAGGTCGTAGTGCGCGGCGGGTGTCGAGTCGCCGCTGCGCGGCGCGGCCCGCATGAGCATGCGCAGAGCGGTGGGAGCCGTGTACCAGACGGTGACGTGCTGGTCGGCGAGGATCCCGTACCAGCGAGCGGGGGAGAAGTCTCCTTCGTCGACGACGGTGGTCACCCCGTGGGTGAGCGGGGCGATGATGCCGTACGACATGCCGGTGACCCAGCCGGGGTCGGCGGTGCACCAGAAGACGTCACCCTCGTGCAGGTCCAAGGCGTAGGCGGCGGTGACGTGATGGGCGAGGACCGCCTCGTGCACGTGCACCGCGCCCTTGGGAGTGCCGGTCGTACCGCTGGTGAAGTGCAGCAGCGCCGGCTCCGCCGGATCGGTCGGCCCCACCGTGTACTCGTCCGGCGCGGCGTCCGTGAGCGCGGGGAAGGAGAGCGTGTCCTGGGGCGGGTCGGCCCCGGGGTCGAGGAGAAGGACGTGCCGCAGGTGCGGAAGCCGGGACCGTACCGGGGCCACCTTGCGCTCGTACAGCTCCCGGGTCGTGACCAGCGCCCGGGCGTTGCCCAGCTCCATGCGCAGTGCGACGGGTTCGGGACCGAAGGCGGTGAACAGGGGGCACAGGACTCGCCCGGAACGCAGCGTTCCGAAGACGGTGCTGTACAGCTCGAAGCGGCGGCCGAGCAGGGTGAACACCCGCTCGCCTCGTTCCAGGCCGAGCGTCTCCAGCACGTGCGCGAAGCGGGAGCTCTCGGCCCCGAGCCGGGCGAAGGTCACCGTCGCCACGGAGCCGTCGCGGTCGACGCAGCGCAGCGCGACGCGATCGCCGTGGCCCTCACGCAGGTGCCGGTCGACCGCCTCGTATCCGATGTTGATGCCGCCGTCCGGAAGCCCGGCGAGCCGGGACCGCTCGCATCGCCAGGAGAACGTGGCCCGGGCGCTGTCGTAGTCGGGCATGACCGGCGCCGACCACAGGGCGTTCATCGCGGTGGCTCCACGTCGAGCGCGAGATTGTCGTAGGCGTACTCGATCGATTCGTGCAGGGCGACCACTCCGTCGACCGAGCGGCAGAGCCGCACGATCACGCGGACATCGGCACGTTCGTCGACTCGGCCCGTGAGCCTGACGACTCCGTCATCGACGGTCACACGGATCGTGTCGGGAGCGAGGCGCAGAGTGTCGGCCAGGACGTCGCGCTCGATCTCGTCACGGATCGCGGTGTCACTGCGCAGGAAGGGCCGCAGCAGGTCGCTGCGACTGATGATCCCGACGAGCCGACCGGTCTCGTCCACGACGGGAAGCCGCTTCACTCCCTTCCGATGCATCGTCCGGGCCGTCTCGACGAGGTTCCAGCCCGGCTGCGCGGTGATGGCCGGCGAGGTCATCAGCTCGGCGGCCGTCTCCGCGTCGGGCAGCCCTCGCTCCTGGGACAGGAGCCGGACGCCTGCCAGACGCCCCTCCAGGTCGGGGAGCTCGGCGGTGGCCCGCAGCAGGTCGGCCTCCGAGACCACGCCGAGCAGCCGTCGGTCGGGGTCGACGACGGGGACCGCGGAGACGTCGTGTTCGGCGAGGAGCCGGGCGATCTGCTTGAACGGGGTCTGGGGGGCGGCGGTGACCACGTTGTGGGTCATCACCTCGAAAACCGTACGGTGCTGCATGACGGTCCTCCTTCACGGGACGAGGCGGCCCCGGTAGATCTCACCCTGCTGCGCGGAGTCGGCCCGCGGGCAGTGCCGAATGGTCCCCCTCCGGGACGGTCGGCCCCATGACGAGCGGCCGATCGGGACGCATGGTGGAAGGCGTGAGCACCGGTCTCGGGAGGGCCGCGGCCGGTCGCTCGGGCCGGGAGGCGAGGAGCATGACTGCGACTGAGACACGGCAGGGCCGGGAGATACCCCGAGCAGGGTTGTGGGCTCGCGTCGGCGACCGTCTGATCGTGGGCGGTTCCACGGTCGGGGACGAGGGGCGTGACGGTGAGATCGTCGGGCTCCACCACGCGGACGGCACTCCCCCCTTTGACGTCCGCTGGTCGGACACGGGCAGGGTCACCCTGGTGTTCCCGGGCCCGGACGCGCGGGTCCAGCACTTTCCGCCGCATGACACGAAGGCCGCTACGCGGTCGTGAACTCCGCCGCCGCGTCCACCACGCCGGGCACCGCCCGGGTGAGGCGCAGGGCCAGATCCGGGGATACGGACGGTGGCAGGCGCCCGGCGAGCGTCACCACCCCGTCCGTGACCCGTACGGTGAGTGCGGCGTCGCCTTCAGCGATCAGGTGTGTGAGGAGTTCGTGCCTCACGTCCTCGGCGAGCTCGGCGTCGGAGCGTAGGTAGACCTTGAGCAGGTCGCCCCGGCTCACGACACCGATTGGGCGGCCTTCCTCGTCCACCACGGGGAGCCGCTTGAGACGCCCACGCCCCATCAGCCGCGCCGCCCCCGCGATCGTGGCGCCGCGCGGCACGGTGATGGCCGGCGCCGACATCAGACTGCCCGCCGTCACCGGACCCGCCCCGTCGCCGTCCTCTCCCGGAACCTTGCCGAGTACGTCCGCCTCGGACACCACGCCGACCACCCTCCCCTCGGCCGACAGCACGGGAACCGCGCTCACGCCCCAGCGCCGCATGGACTGGACGACTTCTTTGACCGGTGCGTCGAGCCTGGCGGAGACCACCGCGTGGGTCATCACGTCGTCGACGGTACGTGGGTGCTTCATGACCGGCCTCCGGTACGTCTGCGCCCCGAATCCTGTTCCTGCGAGGGTGTCGCCGCCGGGTGGCGGGCGACAAGGGCCGAAAGGGGCACGTCGTGACCCGGCCAGCCCTGGCCCGGACGGTTGGCCGGTGCTTTCCTGAAAGCGAGGAGGGGCCCGTTCCAGGGACGCGGGGAAGCGGTTTCGAGCCGTGCACCGCGCGATCAGGATCCGCGAGAAGCGGATGGGCCCCTCCTCCTGTCGTGTCATCGCGCCGCCTCCCCAAGTGGTCTGGGCGGGCCGAGCCAGGGACCGACCGGCCCTACCCGGCTCATGCAGCCGGTGTGAGCGTGGCAGCAGGCCACCCCACGACCTGGAAAGGCGGTGGGCGCGATGGAATCGCCCCTGGTGGTAGGAGTCGACGGGTCCGACCCCAGCCTCACGGCACTGGGCTGGGCGGTCGACGAAGCCGTACGGCATGGGTTTCCGCTGCGGATCGTCCATGCCTCGCTCTGGGAGCGGTACGAGGGAGTCGTGCCGACCTGGGCCACGGACCGGCCGTCGGGCCAGATCCTCGCCGAGAACATCGTCGGCATCGCGGCCGAACGCGCCCGGCGCCGCGCACCCGATCTGCCCCTCACCACTGCTGTCCTGGCCGAGGACGCGTCCACCGCGCTGCTGAGGGAAGGGCAGGAGGGAGCGATTCTCGTCGTCGGATCCCGCGGGCGCGGCGAGTTCGCCGACCTTCTGCTCGGCTCCGTCGGCCTCATCGTGGCCGCCCGGGCTCACTGCCCGGTCGTCGTCGTGAGAGGGGATCGGCACGCCCTGGAGGCGCGCCATGGACGTGTACTGCTTGGCGTCGGAGAGCACGACGTGGACTCGCCCGCCGTGCGTTTCGCCTTCCGTGAGGCTGCAGCCCGGGACGCGGAGCTGGACGTCGTCCGCACCTGGCGACGGCCGGCCCACGAACCGATCGACCACCCGCTGTTGAGCGGCAACCGCGCGATCCACCTTGTTGAACAGTCCTCCGAACTGCTCGACAAGGCCCTGGAGGCCGCGGTGACCGAACATCCCCGGGTGCGCCTGCGCAGGGCCACACTCGAGGGCCCCGCCCACAGGGTGCTGACCGAGCGCTCCGCGGCCGCCGACCTGCTGGTCGTCGGGGCCCGGCGTCGGGACGGGCTCGTCGGTCTGGAGCTCGGCAGGGTCGCCCACCGCGCCCTGCACCATGCCACGTGTCCCGTCGCCGTCGTACCCCAGCGGCGTCTCGAGAGCACGGAAGGAGAGCCGTGATGAACACAGCCGACCGGCACGCCCCCCACGCCACGAGCGACCTCGGCCGCCGCGTCGCGGCAAGGCGCGCCCAACTCGCTCTGTCCCGTGAGGAAGTGGCCGACCGGGCCGGCTCCACCCCTGGCTTCATCGCCTACGTGGAGGAACGGGTGCCCACTCCGGGGATCGAGTTTCTGATCCGGCTCGCGAACGCCCTGGAGACCACCGTCCAGGATCTCACCGGGTCCACAGCGGACCGCGCGCCCGGAGGAGGCCGCGCCGGGTACCGGCCACGGATGGAGGAGATCGACGAGGCCGAGTGCTGGCAGCTGCTCGACGACCACGGCGTCGGCAGGATCGCCGTCGAAGGACGGGACGGGCTCATGGTGATCCCCGTGAACTACCAGGTCGTCGACGGGCAGATCGTCTTCCTGACCACCGCGGACTCGTCCCTCACGCGCGCCTCGGCGGCCGGCGCGGAGGTCGCCTTCGAGGAGGACCACCTGGACGAAGCCTTCAGCCAGGGCTGGAGCGTGCTCCTCGTCGGTCCGGTGCGAACGGTGTCGGACGAGACGGCGGCACGGAGGGTCAGGGACGCCGTCCACTCGGGGCCGTGGGCCGGGGACGGGCGGGACACCGTGGTGACGCTCTCGCCGCGCCGGGTGACCGGCCGCCGTATCCGTGTGCCGGGTGCGCCCGGCACGGCGCCCGGGTCAGCCGATCAAGGGCCGTCCCGTCGGTGATCTCTGAGTGCCGGGCGGGCTCGAATCCGCTGCGACGGGCGCCGCAGACATACGTGAGCCTGGCGCGTTCGGCGCGCTCGGGGTCCGCCCTGAGGTGGAAGTCGGCGACCTTGTCCCGCATGTCGAGGACGACCGGCGGCTCCGGCGTCTGCTCAGGTCGAAGGCCGCTTAGTGGTCGGCGCCGTAGGGGGGCCATGGCCGTGTTCGGGAACGCCGCGGTGAGCCAACCGGCCGCCTTCTGACCGCTTCGGGAGGAGCGGTTGTCGACGACCCAGAACACGCGCTTGGCGCTTGCGCAGGGCTCCTGGTTCTTCATCACGTGGGCAACCGGGTTCATGAACGGGACGATGCCGGTGCGTTCTTCGATGCGGCCGAACAACTTCGTGGCGTGGACGTCGTAAGCGGTGAGGTAGGCGAAGGCATCGCCGCGTCCGTAGGCGTGATCAACCCCGCAGCCTGCCCCGCCCGCAACCGTCCCAGCGCCGCGATGACCGATGCAGGAAGCCACTTGTACAGGAAAACGCAACTTCGAGACGGGCGGCAGAGGCAGCTACCTTCATCTGGTCTTCGCCGATCGCCCACGGTCGCACAGGAGCTTCTTCAGGTCGATCCGCCCGTGACGGGATGAGTCGGCCACGCCTCACGAACCCTCGCCCCATGCATGAGCCACCGAACCGGGTCCACACCAGGCTCCCGACCCGGAGAGACACGTGCCCCGCGTGGCGCCGTGGATGAGCCCGCTCAGCGCGGGCTCCGCGTGGGGCTCGGTGGTAGCGGGTGAGGAGGTCGTGCTGGACATGCGGTGTCCGGCGTGCGGGGCTGACGGTTCAGCATGGGAGCTGACGGCCGCCGTTTCCTGGTGGGCCGGCACGGTGAGCGCAGTGAGCAGGGCGATGACGGCGGCACGTGCCCAGTGGGCGGCACGGTCGCCGTCGCCTCCGCCTGGTTGTCTTGGCCGAGCCCGTCGGAGAGCTTGCAGTGCGCCCAAACGCGTCCGTGGACTTCTCCGAGGCAGTACCGGACCTCTCCCACCATGCGGAGCAGCCCGCGCACCTGGCCTTCGATCTTGTGCAGCCGGGCGAGATGGTCGGACTTGTGCTCGGCGTAGCCGTGCGGGGCCGCCCCGGTGCCGGATCCGGAGTACCTGTGGGGCCGGAGATGGTGGTCACCTGGTCTCATCTCCTCGTGGCGTGCCGTGCGCCGCAGCTGCCCGGTAGCGGTCCGGGGCGGAGCAGAAGGTGGCAGCGCATCCGGCGGAGCAGAAGTAGTACCACTCTCCGTCCATCACGTGCCGCTCGGCGGCGGTCTCCGGGTTGAGCTGCATGCCGCACACAGGGTCAGTGACAGGAGTGGCGGACTCGTGTGGATGGTCGTGGCTGGGGTGCTTGTCGCTCACTTCGCCCTCCGGCGTCGTGGCGGGCTGGGGCGCGTGATCGGCCGGTGTCTCCGTCCGCGGCTCGGCCCCTGGTTCGACCGCTGCCGCCGCGGCGGGCGGCAGCGGGGTGGTGTGCCAGCGGCGCAGGCGGGAGGCGTTGGTGACCACCGACAGGGAGGACAGGGCCATCGCGGCGGCGGCGATGATCGGGCTGAGGCGGATGCCCCACAGCGGGTAGAGGGCGCCCGCGGCGAGCGGCACGCCGACGGCGTTGTAGATCAGGGCGAAGAACAGGTTCTGCCGGATGTTGCGCATGGTGGCCCGAGACAGCCGGACGGCGGTGACGACACCGGTCAGGGAGCCGGAGATGAGGGTGATGTCGGCGGCCTCGATGGCCACGTCGGTGCCCGTCCCGATGGCCAGGCCCACATCGGCGGCGGCCAGGGCAGGGGCGTCGTTGATACCGTCGCCGACCATGCCCACGGTGCGGCCCTCGGCCTGCAGCCGGCGGACCTCGTCGGCCTTGTGCTCGGGCAGGACCTCGGCCAGGACCCGGCGCACGCCCACCTGCGCGGCGATGGCGGCGGCGGTACGGGCGTTGTCGCCGGTGATGATGACCGTCTCCAGGCCGAGCCGGTGCAGGGCGGCGATGGCCTGGACGGAGTCGTCCTTGATGGTGTCGGCGACGGCGAGGACGCCTGCGGGCCGGCCGTCTACGGCGGCCAGGACCGGTGTCTTGCCCTCGGCGGAGAAGCCGGCGGCGACCTCGGTGAGGGGGGCGCTGTCGATGTCGGCACCGGCGAGCAGCCGGGCGGTGCCGACGAGGACCGTGTGGCCGTCGACGGTGGCCTTCACGCCCTTGCCGGTGACCGAGGCGAAGGCGCTTGCCGCAGGTGGGGTGAGGCCGCGGTCGCGGGCGCCAGCAACGATCGCGCCCGCGAGCGGGTGCTCGCTGTCGGCCTCGGCCGCGGTCACCAGGGCCAGCAGTTCGGTCTTCTGGAAGCCGTCGGCGGTGTGCACGTCGGTGAGGACGGGCTTGCCTGCCGTGACGGTGCCGGTCTTGTCCAGCACGATCGTGTCCAGCTTGTGGGCGGTTTCCAGGGCCTCGGTGGAGCGGATGAGGATGCCGGCCTGGGCGCCTTTGCCGGTACCGACCATGACGGACAAGGGTGTGGCCAGGCCGAGCGCGCAGGGGCACGCGATGATCAGCACCGCGACGGTGGAGACCAGAGCCAGGGTGAGCGCCGGGGCCGGCCCGATGGTGTACCAGAGGGCGAAGGCGGCGACGGCGATGGCGATGACGGCGGGCACGAAGTAGGCGGAGACGCTGTCGGCAAGGCGCTGGATGGGGGCCTTGGACGCCTGGGCCTGCTGCACGAGGCGGATGATCTGCGCGAGCATCGTGTCAGCCCCGACCTTGCTCGCCCGTACCCGCAGGGAGCCGGTGGTGTTGACGGTGGCGCCGATGACCGTGTCCCCGGCGTGCTTCGTCACGGGCATCGGCTCGCCGGTGACCATCGACTCGTCCACCGCCGAGGATCCGGACAGCACGACCGAGTCGACCGGGACCTTCTCTCCGGGCCGGATCAGCACTTCGTCGCCGACCGCGACGCCCTCGACCGGGATCTCCGCCTCGGTACCGTCGCGGATCACGCGGGCGGTGCGGGCCTGGAGGCCCAGCAGGGAACGGATGGCCTCGCCGGTGCCGGCCTTGGCGCGGGCTTCCAGCAGCCGGCCGAGCAGGATGAGGGTGAGGATCACCCCGACCGCCTCGAAGTACACCTCGCGTACGTCCTCCGGCAGGAGGCCGGGGGCGAGGGTGACCAGCAGGCTGTAGCCGTAGGCGGCCGTCGTGCCCAGGGTGATCAGGGAGTTCATGTCGGCGCCGCGGTGCTTCAGGGTCAGCCAGCCGGTGGAGTGGATCGGCCACCCGGTGTAGAACATCACCGGCGTGATCAGCGCGAGCTGCAGCCAGTGGTTCAGCAGCCAGCCCGGCACCCAGTCCGCGCCGAACAGCTCGTGAGCCATGACGGCGAAGAGCACCGGCAGCGTGAGTACCGCGCCGACGGCAACCCGGCGGGTCAGATCGGAGATCTCCGCGCGCCGCTCGGCGGCCTCGGCCGCCTCCGCCTCGGCTCCACTGCCTTCGCCCAGCCGCTGTCCGTCAGCAGGGGAGGCAGCCTCGCCCTGATCTTCGCCGCCCGGCGTGGCCTCGGTGGCGCTGGGGCCATCCGCGGGTTCGACCAGCAGGGTGCCGTGGATCATGTTCATGCCGCAGGCGAAACCGAAAGAGCCGACGTCGGTTGGGCTGAGCCGCACGGTGGTGCGTGCGTACGCCGGAAGCCCCGCGCTGACCCGCAGGTCGGGGAAGACGACCCGATTGGTGCACTCCCCGCTCTCCTGTCGGTCGAAGACCAGCTCCACCGGCACCCCCTGGCGGACCTTGATGACATCAGGGCTGTAGCCGCCCCGCACCCTCACCTCGACCCGCTGCACCCCGCCCTCCAGCTGTGCGGTGCGGGCCTTGCGAGGACCGAAGAAGAACCAGCCCAGTCCTCCAATCAGGGCAGCGGCCAGGATCACGACCACGACGTCAGCGACACCCATGGCAGATCGCCCTCCTTGCGTGTGCGCTCCCTTCCAGCGTCTCTCGCGCTACTCGTACCAGGTAGGGGCTGACCGGCCCACCAGCGAGGGCCCACGTGGCCCTGCATCGCACGCCGCTAGCAGGTGACCATGGTGGTGAACGACCGGGCGGCCAGCGGGATCGCAGCCCCGCGGTCCGGGCCACCGGGGAGGTGATCGTGATGATGTTCTGGTTCGACCACGACGTCAGCGGCTGGGGCTGGTTCGCGATGTCGGCAGGCATGATCGCGCTCTGGGCCCTGATCATCACAGCCGCCGTCCTGCTCTTCCGGACCCTGAGCCGCGCCACCGAGCCCACCCGCAGCCCTGCCGCGCCTTCGCCCGACCAGCTGCTCGCGGAGCGGTTCGCCCGCGGCGACATTGACGAGGAGGACTACCGGCGGCGCCTGGACGCGCTGCACACCTCCGGCCCACACACGAAGCGTTGACCCCCGGCCCGCACGACTGCGCGGGGCCGGGACCGGCTGTCTCGGGAAGAAGGCGCCGTGATGAACAACAAGAACTATGGTCTGTACGCGGTCGCGCTCGCTATCGCCTTCGTCGGCGCGCTGGCGCTCGGCGTGCCCGTGGGCACGCTCGCTCTCCTGGCCGTCGTCTCCGTCTGCCCGCTGATGATGTTCTTCATGATGCGCGGCATGCACGGCGGCGGTCACGGCGACGACCAGTCCATGGACGAGCGCGACCCGATGCGCAAGCACGACCACCACCAGCACCCCGGATCCGGTCGGCTCTGACCGGGCCGGCCCTTGCACAGCGGTATGGCGAGGTGAACGCCATGAGTGCGCTGACAGCCATCGTGACCGGCGCACTGATCCTGGCCGGGATCGCCTACGAGCTCGCGCGCCTGATCACGCCCGACGAGAGCCGCTTCCCGCCCATGGCCTGCCTCAAGGGCAAGCGGGCGGCCCTGGAGGACGCTGAACGGTGGTGCGTCGGCCTGCGCCTGCACGACCGGATCGACCAGGCCACCTACCAGCAACGGATGACCACTCTCGCTCACGGCCGGCGCCGGACCGCCGCCACCCGGGACGACGCGAGGAGGGTGTGATGGCTGACGCCGCATACGGCCTGTGGCCCCTGGTCGTGCTCAACACCGCGCTGTTCATCCTGTTCGCCGCGAGCTTCTTCCACCCGAAGACGAAACGGGACTGGCGGGCGATGGGCGCCTACAGCGCGTTCATGGTCGCGCTGTTCACCGAGATGTACGGCATCCCGCTGACGATCTACCTGCTGGGCAGCTGGCTCGGCAGTATTTTCCCGCTGCTGAAGGACACCCACGCCGGCGGGCACCTTTGGAACGACCTCACCGGCTGGTCCGGCGACCCGCACCTCAGTCCGTTCCACCTAGCCAGCTACGTCGCCATCGGTGTCGGGTTCTGGCTGATCGCCGCCGCATGGAAGGTCCTGCACGAAGCCGCGCAGGAGGACCGGCTGGCCACCACCGGCCTGTACGCCTGGGTGCGCCACCCGCAGTACGACGGCTTCCTGCTCGTTATGATCGGGTTCCTGCTGCAGTGGCCCACCATCCCCACCCTGATCATGTTCCCGGTCCTGGTGTACGTGTACATGAGGCTGGCGCGGGGTGAGGAGCGCGAGGTCGCCGCCCGCTTCGGGGAGGAGTGGACGGCCTACGCCGCTCGCACTTCTGCCTTCTGGCCCAGGCGTCCCCGGCACCGTGGCAGGCCGGAGGGACGAGACGAGGCCAGGCGCGGACCGGTCCCGCCGCCCGCACGCCACAGTGGCTCCAGGGGTGTCCCCCGATGACCGGCAAGCCCGTGTCCTCCCTGGCGGCGCTCGTGGCCGCAGCCAGGGTGGTTGCGCCGGACCGCACCGGGCGACCCCTACGGCCTTGTCACCCAGGCGGGAGGCGGTCGTCATGACGACCGGCGTTCTCCTGATCTGGGTGCTGATCACCGTCCAGGTCGTTGTCACCGCAGGGTGCGCGGTGTTGTTGAAGCGGCACCATCGGCGGGACGCCCGCGACCTGGCCCGCACCATCCGCCGGACCGCCGCCGCCCTCTCGGTCGTCGGCGTCCTGCCCCTTCCCGCTCTGCTCGCCACCGACACGCCGGCAGCTGCCTGGGGACTGTGGGGCGCCGCCACCATCGCCTCCGCCCTGGTGTACGCCACGGCAGACACCCTCCGGGACATCCCCGCGAACCGAGCGGCACCTCATAACGGGAGCAGAGCGTGACCAGCACAAGGCCGCACGGCACACGATCAAACTGCCACGCGGGACCCACGCCCAGACAATGGAAGTGGTGCTCGGCTGTCGGTGACCAGCGGGCGAGCCGGTGGCCGCGCGCCAGGGGGGGGCTGAACCCGCGAACCCGACGGATGCCCGGCCAGCAAGGAGGTCACCATGACCAGCATCACCCAACGCATCACCACCCTGTTCCGGATCAAGGCGAACAAGGCCCTGGACAAGGCCGAGGACCCGCGCGAGGTCCTGGACTACTCCTACGAGCAGCAGCTGCAGCTGCTGCAACGCGTGCGGCGCGGGGTGGCCGACGTGGCGACCAGCCGCAAGCGGGTCGAACTCCAGCTCAGCCGACTCCAGCAGTCCACCGACAAACTCCAGGGCCAAGCGGAACAGGCTCTGGCCGCCGGGCGCGAGGACCTGGCCCGCGAGGCCCTTACCCGCCGTACCGCTGTCGCCGGGCAGATCGCCGACCTTCAAGCCGAGCACACGTCGCTGAAGGAGCAGGAGGACAAGCTCACGCTCGCCGCACAGCGCCTGGAGGGGAAGGTGGATGCCTTCCGGACCCGCAAGGAGACCATCAAAGCGAGCTACACCGCAGCCGAGGCCCAGACCCGGATCACCGAGGCCGTGACGGGCATCGGCGAGGAGATGGGCGATGTGGGCCTGGCCATGCAGCGTGCTCAGGACAAAACCGAGCAGCTGCAGGCACGCGCCGGCGCGCTGGACGAACTGATCGCCTCCGGTGCGCTGGACGACGCCACCCTCCCGGCCGGCCGGGACGACATCCAGGCCGAGCTGGAGCGCGTCACCGCGGACCAGGACGTGGAGCTCGAACTGGCCAGGATGAAGGCACAGCTGCCGGCGGGATCCGCTCCACAGGCGGTGGAAGCCGGTACACAACGGCCGGAGCAGGAGAAGAAGTCATGATCATGCGGATTCTCGGCGAGGGCCAGTACGACATCGCCGACGAGCACCTCGAACAGCTCAACCGACTCGACTCCGCCCTGCAGAAAGCCGCCGACGCGAGTGAGGAGACGGCGTTCGCGTCTGCCCTGTCGGCGCTTCTGGACGCCGTACGCAGCCTCGGCACACCGCTCCCCGACGAGCGGATCACCCCGTCGGATCTGGTGCTGCCCGACGAGACGACCAGCCTGCCGCAGGTGCGCGAGCTGCTGTCCGACGAGGGCCTGATCCCAGGCTGACGGGGTGATGGCGATGCGCAGCCGTTTCGAGCCGGACCGGCAGCTGACCGCCCGCATGGCCGTCACCATGTTCCTGCTCGGCCTGCTCTACGTGGCGCTCATCGCCGCGCTGATCGTGCTGCTCAAGTCCGTCGTCCTGGTGGTCGTCATCGCCGCCGCCCTGCTGGGCGCCCAGTACTGGTACTCCGACCGCATCGCCCTGTACGCCATGCGCGGACGGCTCGTCACGCCCGAGGAGCAGCCGCAGCTGCACGGGGTCGTGGACCGGCTGTGCGCGAGCGCGGACATGCCCAAACCCCGGGTCGCGGTCTCCGACATGGATCTGCCCAATGCCTTTGCCACCGGCCGCAATGCCGACCACGCCGTGGTCTGCGTGACCACCGGCCTCATGCGCCGCCTGGAGACCGAGGAGCTCGAAGGAGTCCTCGCCCACGAACTCTCCCACGTCGCCCACCGCGACGTGGCGGTGATCACCATCGCCTCGTTCCTGGGCGTCATCGCCGGGCTGATCGTCCGCTTCGCCTTCTACTCCCAGCTGTTCGGCGGGCGCAGCCAGCGCGACCAGAACACCGCCGTCGTCTTCCTGGCGGTGATGGCGGTCTCGGCCCTCGTCTACGCCGTCAGCTTCCTGCTCATCCGGGCCCTCTCCCGCTACCGCGAGCTGGCCGCCGACCGGGCCGCGGCCATGCTGACCGCCAAGCCGTCCGTCCTGGCGTCGGCACTGACCAAGGTCAGCGGCGACATCGCCCGCATCCCCACCCAGGATCTGCGGACCGCCCAGGCGTTCAACGCGTTCTTCTTCACCCCCGCCCTCGGGCCCGGCACCGCGGCGGCGAACCTGTTCTCCACCCACCCCACCCTGGAACACCGGCTGGAGGCGCTCGCGGAACTCTCCGCACAGCTCGGCGAGGCGGGCGGCGAGCCGGGCACGGAGTGAGAGAAGGGAGCGGTGGCCCATGGGCTTCTGGGATGTGCTGTTCGGCCGGAGCAAGCCGGTCCGGCCCGATTTGGACCAGCTCTTCGCCCTGCCCTCGGCGGCGATCACCCTCCAGGCCGCCATCGGCTTCACCCCGACCGGTGCGGGCTCGGTCTGCTTCGCGGCGATCGAAGGCGGAGCCTTCGCCCAGGTCCAGCAGGAGGTACGGGCTCTCCTGGCCGCTGACTCCGAACGCGGCGGTGCCCCGGTGGAGTTCAGCCGCGACACCTACGGATACTCCTGGCTGCTCTCCCGCCGCCCACCGGACGACGTGCCCGCCCTCGTGGGTGACCTCCATGCGGTCAACACCTCCCTCCAGGAAAGCGGCTTCGGCCCGCACCTCCTGTGTTCCCTTGTCGCCTTCCACGACGCCGAACTGCGCCCTCTCGCCCTGGTCTACCTGTACAAACGCGGCACCTTCTACCCCTTCGCCCCGATCCCCGGCAACAAACGCGACAACCCGCTGGAACTCCAGGTCAAGGCCGTGCTCAAAGACGACCTGCGCATCGAGCAGGACCTGAGCCGCTGGTTCCCGCTCTGGGGCGCCCCCGGCCTGTGACACGACGCAACCGGCCCACCCGAGCCGGGGAGGCGACAACGTGAACGAACCCCAGCCCCGCTCCGGTGACGACCCGCGAACCGCCCGCCCGGTGCTGGCGGCGGCCGGCATCGAGAAGGCGTACCGACGTGGTCCGTGGCCGGCCCGCCGCACCACGCCGGTGCTGCGAGGCGTGGACCTCACCCTGGCCCCGGGCGAGGTAGTCGGCATCGTCGGCGAGAACGGCTCCGGCAAAAGCACTCTGATGAAGATCCTGGTCGGGGCGCTCGCCGCCGACGCCGGAACCATCACCCACGCCGGCCGTCTGGGCTACTGCCCGCAGGAACCGGTCGTCTACGAACGCCTCACCTGCGACGACCACTTCGAACTGTTCGGCCGCGCCTACGCCATGACGAGCGAGGCGGAGCTGCGTTCGCGCCGGGAGATCTACGCCGCCCTCGGCTTCGAACGCTACGCCGGCACCCGCGCGGACCAGCTGTCCGGAGGCACCCTCGCCAAGCTGAACCTGGGCCTGGCGCTCCTGGCCGATCCCGAGGTGCTGCTTCTGGACGAGCCGTACGCGGGTTTCGACTTCGACACCTACCTGAAGTTCTGGGACCTGGTCGCCGAGCGTCGCAAGGCGGGCCGCTCGGTGCTGATCATCAGCCACTTCGTCACTGACCAAGAACGCTTCGACCGCATCGTGGAACTGCGGGAAGGGAGGGCGGTGCACCGATGACCGTCCTGCCGTTCACCTGGCGTTTCGTCATCGAGTCCGCCCGGACGCCAGTGAACCTCCTCGTCCTCGTGCTCGTGCCGGTGGTGTTCGTGGTGGTGGCCGCACGCCCGCTGGCGGACGCGGCCGAACTGCTGGGCGGCACAGGCGGGCCTGCGGTGCAGACGGCAACTGCCGGCTGGGCCGCGGGATTCATCGCAGCAATCGCCATGTACTTCCAGATGCGCGCCTCGCGCGCGACTGATCGCCGGCTGATCCTCGCCGGACTGGCACCCCACCGACTGGTGGCCGCGCGCATGGCCGCCGGCCTGGTCCTGGCGGTGACGGCCGCGGCTGCGGCGCTGCTGGCCCTTCAGCTGCGCACCGGCCTCGGCGATGATCCGGGGCGGGTGCTGGCCGGAACGCTGATGTATGCGGTGATCTACCTGGCCATCGGGGCGCTGATCGGCGCGACGGTGAACAGCCCCCTCAACGGCACCGTGCTGGTGCTGTTCGTGTGGATCCTGGACGTCTTCTTCGGCCCCGTCCTGGGCGCGGCGGACCGCGCGGCGACCCGGGTGCTCCCGACGCACTTCGTGACGCTGTGGATGGTCGATGTCCCCTCCGGCCACAGCGGCCGGCCCGGAGATCTCGGCTGGGCCCTGGCCTGGACCGCGGCAGCCGTCGCTGTCAGCTGGACGGTGATCACCGCCACCAGCCGCACGGCCCGCGCTCGCCGCCGCGCCAGGCCCGGCTCGGCCGCGGCCCAACTGGCCGCGGGGGTGCGCGCGGGACTCCGGGAGGCCGGCCGCAACCGGGTGCTGTGGGTGCTGCTCATCGCGGTGCCGACGGTCTTCGTCCTCCTCGCGGTGGCCACCACCCCGGAGGAGTCCACGTCCCTGACCGTCCGCGAAGGCGGACGCACCACCGTCCAGCAGGCGTGGCTGCCCGACATCCACGGCGGCACCATGGCACCCATCGCCACCGCCTCCCTTGCCACCCTCGCCGGACTCTTCACGATCCTCAACGCCCGCACAGGCGACCAGCGCCTCGCCATCGCCGGGTTCCGCACCGGCAGCCTGCTCGCCTCCCGCCTGACCGTCGTCGTCCTCGGCGCGCTCCTGGCCACCGCCGCCTCCCTCGCGGTGACCGCGACCGTCTTCGACGCCCGCCAATGGGGCCTCTACATCGCCGCGAACGTCCTGCTCGCCCTCACCTACGGCCTGGTCGGCGTCCTCCTCGGCGCGCTGTTCGGCCGGGTCGGCGGGGTGCTGATCGCCTTCCTGCTGCCGTTCATCGATCTGGGCATCGAACAGAGCCCGATGCTCCGCCCTGTTCCACCCGGCTGGGCGCACGCCCTGCCTGGCTACGGCTCCACCCGCGTCCTCATCGACGCCGCCGTCACCCCGGGCTTCGACGAAGCCGGTTCCCTGCTCATCGCCCTGGCCTGGCCGGCCGGACTCACCCTCGCCGCCACCGCACTGTTCCGCCACGCCATCACCCCGGCCCGCACCAGCCGGCCGTCATGACCAGCGAACGCCTCGGCGGCGTGGCACCCGCCTACAGGAGCTGTCCAGCGCGTACAGGTATGTCCTGATCCCCTTCCATCCGAGGAGCCAACGCATGAAGACCACCCGCCCCCTGCACCGCCGTACCGCCCTGGTCGCCGCAGCCGTCGCCGCCTCCGCGCTCGTCCTGGCCGGCTGCGGCGACGGCGGCAACGGCTCCGCCGCCACCTCTCCCAGCCCCACCACGTCCGTCTCAGTCCCGGCCGGCGAGCACAACCAGGCGGACGTCGACTTCGCGCAGGGCATGATCCCGCACCACCGCCAGGCCGTCATGATGGCCGACATGGCCGAGACCCGGGCCGCCTCCAGGGACGTCAAGACCCTCGCCGCAGAGATCAAGAAAGCCCAGGAGCCGGAGATCGCCACGATGTCCGCTTGGCTGACGGCCTGGGGCGAAGAGGTCCCTCAGGGCATGGACGGCATGGACGGGATGGACCACGGCGACGCCTCGTCCATGCCCGGCATGATGACCGACCAGCAGATGGACGACATGCGGGGCGCTTCCGGCAAAGCCTTCGACACGATGTTCCTGACCCAGATGATCAAGCACCACGAAGGCGCCATCGCCATGGCCGAGACCGAGAAGAAGGAAGGCGCCTACGGCCCCGCCAAGGAACTCGCCGACGACATCATCACCGCCCAGAAGGCGGAGATCGCACACATGCGGGAAATGCTCGGCACCAACTGACCCGGCGGGGTGCAGGCGGCAGGACCTATGCGGCGAACACGGAAGACACTCCCGGTCGCGGCGGCGCCGCGACCGGGCACGATGGCGCCGAGGGGCGTTAGCTGGAAGGAGGATCCGGGACTCGTGAGGCGGCCCGTCCCGGTCCGCCGGCCCCGGGCGAAGGAGGCAACGATGTCCAGCACCGTCAAGGACATGCTCGCCACCTACCCCGCCGACCTCGGCGAGGCCGACCGCGACAAGCTCACCCACTGCATCGAGCGGTGCATCGCCTGTGCACAGGCGTGTACGGCGTGCGCGGACGCCTGCCTGTCCGAGGGCATGGTCGGCGACCTGACCAAGTGCATCCGTACCGACATGGACTGCGCCGACATCTGCAACGCCACCGCATCCGTCCTCTCGCGCCACACCGGCTACGACGCCAACATCACCCGCGCGATCCTCCAGGCATGCGCCGTGGCCTGCAAGGCGTGCGGCGACGAATGCGCCTCCCACGCCGACATGCACGAACACTGCCGCGTGTGCGCCGAAGCCTGCGGCTCCTGCGAGCAGGCGTGCAACGAACTCCTCGGCGCCCTCGGCTGACCGGAGGCGTCACAATGCCCCCGCGCTGGGCGAAGCGGGCCATGGACCGCGCGCCGGCGGCGCGCCCGTAGCGGGTCACACAGACCCGGCTTCGACGCCGGGAAGGCGGCGCGTAGAAACGGAAGTATGTCGTCGTCGTCGCCGCCTCAGCCGGTGCCGCACGGTGCCGCCCCGCTGAGCAGGCTTCGGATCCCGCCATCGCCGCCGGATCGACCCGCGCGCCGCCGTTGGCCTTCCGGCCGTCCCCGTGCGACGGCCTGCGCTCGGTCTCTGAACGCGCCGAGCCCGCTGCTCGGTGTGATCGACAACGGGGCTGCTGGACAGGGCGTCTCGGGCGCCGGGTAGGGTCACGACGTGGTGACGGCTCGGACTCTCTTCAGGGCGCCGCGGTCCCGTCGAACGGCCGGACCGCTGCGGTTGCTGTGGCTGGCCGCTCTGCTGTTCGCCTTCCTCTACAACCACGCTGCCGGAGCAGACAGTGCCTCCGCGCACGTCACCGGCGGCGCCGCAGTGGCCCAGCCGACGCCCATCAGCACCGACGACAGCCACCACCACGACGGCTGGGCACCCGATCGAGGCGGCGACGGCCACGGGGACTCCCATCCTGCCGAGGAGTGTGCCTCGCCCCACCCGTACCAAGGCTGTGAGCTGCCCGGTCCGCACCCCGATCCTCTCGCAGGACAGACTTCCGCCTCTGGGGAGGGCAAGGCCCAGCCGTGGGCCCCGACGTGGTCCTCCGGCCTCCCACCCTTGCGCAGTTCCCTCAGCTCAGTGGTGCAGCAGGTGTAGATCCGGGCTGTTCATCCCGATCGCAAGGAGCCGGTCACCTCTGTCCCGCCCACGTCGGCTGCCACGCCGCCGGCCCACAGCGACGGCCACGCTCACTGATAGTCGGCGAACGGCGAGGCCCGGTTCTGCGGCCTCGCCCGTTCCCTGCGGGCCTGTCGTTCAGTTGAGGCCACGGGCCGCATGCCCCGCACGGTGCGGACCCTCAACACGGCAGTGGGGGATTTCGCCCTCATGCGCTGGAGGCCGATGCCAACACCGAGACGGTTGTGGCCCGCTCGCTGAGTTCGTCTCGGAGGGCTCCGTTGTCGCGGCAATGGCTGCGATGGTGACGGCCGCTGTTGGGAGCTGTCTCTCCGGGAGAGTGCACTGCTGGGTCTTCGCGGTCAGTTTTCGGCGCAGGTCAGCGATGGTTGTGTCGCGTTGCGCTTCGCGCGGGGTCTTCTTCCAGTGCCGTGTCATGTGGGCGTCCCACCATCCGGCTCGCTCGCCGGCGCGGCAGCGCGCTACGGCCTACGATGCCGCTCCCGACCGCTACGCGCCTTCCATCAGTCACCGACATCCGTAGAATGCCGAGCGGGAAGGCGTCCGTGCGCGTGCGGCCGGTGGCGGAGCCGCCACCCTCCGTTCACGCCAAGGGGACGATGGCGACCGGCGCGGGGCTGTGGTGGATGACCGCGTGGGCGACATGGCCGAGATGCGCGCCGAGGGGCACCTTCCGGCTCCGTCGTCCCACGATGACGAGTTGCGCAGTCTGCGACGCCTCGACCAGCTGGTAGGCAGGCGAGCCCACCACCGCCGTGGCCGCCACGTCCACACCTGCATACCGCTTCCGCCACGGTTCCACCAGGTCCTCCAGACCCCCGAGGAGGTGGCCGCCCAGCTCCTCGCCGATCCCCGGGTCCATGACGGCCGCGTAGCCGTACGAGGCGGGAAGCGTCCAGCTGTGCAGGAACCGCAGGGGCATGCCCCTGCGGGCGGCTTCGTGGAAGGAGAACGCGAGCAGGGCTTCGCACGGATGGAAGATGTCGACGCCCGCCACGATCCCGCCTTCGGGAGCCGGTGGGGCGTCCTCCGCGCGCACGAGGACGACCGGCCGACGCGCCGTGCCGACGACGGCGAGGGAGACCGAACCCACGATGAAGCCCATGACGCCGCCGAGCCCACGCGATCCGAGCACGGTCAGATCCGCTTCGTTCGCGGCGGCCGTCAGTTCCTCGGCCGCCCGGCCTCGCGCACGCTCCGTGAGCACCTCGAGGTCGGGATGGTCCTTCCGCACGCGGTCCGCCTCGTCCCGCAGGAGAGCCTCGGCCCGCTCGGCCGAGGACCGGGCGTACGCCAGGGGCACCTCAGGGGTGTTCGGCCACTCCTCCACGTGCACCAGCCGGAGGGGCACTTCGCGCAACACCGCCGCCGTCGCCGCCCAGTTCACGGCGGTGAGACTTTCCTGCGAACCGTCGATACCGACGGTGACCTGGGCCGTCATGACATGCCTCCTCAGCCGTGTCCGCTCTGTACCGTGTGTGGTCCGAACGGGAGAGAACATCCCGAATCTCAGGCTGGTGCCCCCGGCCTCCCGGCAGCAGGGCCGGGCAGGTCTCGATCGGGGCCGAACGGCCCATCCCCGGGAGGGCCACCACGGTGTCAGCGTGGGAGTGTCGCCCCTCGGGACGTGCTCCCGAGCGCCGGGCGTACCCCGGAGGAGGAACCATGACCAGTGAGATCCCCGTTCGACCGGAGCTCGGCGACGTCGTCGTGGGAGTCGACGGGTCCCCCTCCGCGCGCACGGCCCTGCTCTGGGCCGCCGCCGAGGCGGACCGACGGGGGCGGAGCTTGCGTCTCGTCCATGCCGACGACACCGACCGCCGGGTCCTTTTCGCCAATGCCGAGACGATCCAGGCGGTACGCGAAGCGGGCCGAGAGTTGCTGATCAAGACCGCGAGCACGGTCCAGGAGCGCTTTCCGGACCTTGTCGTCACGAAGGAACTGAGCCGCCGGGAGCCCGTCGCCGGCCTCCGGGCGGCCGCCGGCCACGGAGGCACGATCGTGGTGGGAAACAGGGGGCTCGGCGGTTTCTCGACCCTCCTGCTCGGCTCCGTCGGTCTGGGAGTGGCAGCCCGCGCCGAGGCGCCCGTGATCGTCGTCCGTGGTGACAGCGACCGCCCCGAGTCGGGCTCGGTGACGGCGGCCGTCCACGGCGCCTCGGACGTCGGCTGGCTGCTCGTCGCGGCTGCCGAGGCGGACGCCCGCAAGGCGACGTTGCGACTGGTGAGCGTCTGGAACGTGCTCACCCACATCGGCAGCGTCGCGACCATGCTGGACGACCTCGACGAGATCGCGCGGCAGCGCGTGCACGAGGTCAAGGCGCTCGCCGACCGCGTGCGCGACTTCTATCCCGGGCTCAACGTCAGCCATCACGTCGAGACGGGCACGAGCACGCCCGGCATCCTGGTGGAGGCGAGTGCCCACACCGATCTGCTCGTGATGGGCCGAGAACACCGAGTTCTGGGCGCAGGCCCCTCTCTGGGGCGCGTGGCCCACGTCCTGCTCCATCACGCCCATTGCCCGGTGGAGATCGTCCCACCCGCCTTCGCCACCCGGGTCGAGGAGACGTGAACGAGATACTGCTCGGAGTCGACCCCCGGGAGCAATCGATCCCCGCTCTCGTGTGGGCTGCCGACGAGGCCGTACGAAGAGGACTGGCGCTCCGTCTGGTCGTCGCCGTACCGCCCGCCCACAACGGGCTCCCCTACGACGCGCTCGCCCACCAGAGCGCCCTGAGCCTGCGCGCGGAGTCGGCGATCGCCAATGCGGAGGACCTCGTACGGCAACTCCACGGCGGTCTGCGGACCGCGACGGAACGCGTGAACGGCGTGCCGGCGACCGTGCTCCGCGATCTGGCGGCGCACGCCGCCCTCGTCGTCGTCGGCTCGCGCCGGCTCGGCAGGGCGGCCGAGGTGCTCAGCGAGAGCTCCGTGGTCGTCCCGCTCACCGCGCGGGCCGCCTGCCCCGTCGTCGTGGTCCGCGTGCCCGAGCACACCGCCGTACACCCGCCGACCCTCGTCGTCGGCGTGGACGGAAGCCCTTCCTCACAGGCCGCGGTCGCCTTCGCCGCCGAGGAGGCGAGCCTGCGCGAGGCACGACTGCGCGCCGTCTGGGTCTGGCCCCCTTCCCTCCTCGCCCATGACGATGTGGACGAGGGGCTGGCCGAGCGCCGTCGGCTGCTGGCCGAGTCGGTGGCGGGGTGGGCGGACAGGTATCCGGACGTCGCCGTCTCCCAAGAGGTCCTCCGGGGTCACCCGGTCGAGCAACTCGCCCTGGCGTCCCAGGAGTCCCTCGCCCTGATCGTCGGCCGAAGAGATCGAGGAGGGTACTCCGGCATGCGGCTGGGGCCGACGGTCCACGGCCTGCTGCACCGCGCCATGTGCCCGGTGATCACCGTCCCCTTCCCGCAGCGCGGGGGGCGGATCGGCGACCCGGCATGGGCCGACCGGTCCCGTTCCCGTACGACCGACCGGCCCCGGCTCGTTGACCCGCTCGGCACTGGGCCGCTACGGCCTCCCCGCGGGACGGTCGGGTGAGAGGACGGCCCCGGTCCGTCCGCCGGTTCCCCGGAGAGGTGAGCACCATGCAGCGCATCCGGATCAGCCCCCGGCCCCGGCAGCCCCGCAGGCCGATTCCCCTCGATCTGCGGACCCCGTCCGGCCGACCGCTCCCGTACTGAGGACGCCCGAGACCACGGAGGATGACATGGGACCGACGCGACGCGTCGTACCGTTCACGGAACTGGGCCGCTCGGACGTCGGCCGGGTGGGAGGCAAGAACGCCTCACTGGGAGAGATGACCAGCGGGCTCGGCGCCGCCGGCATACGCGTACCACCGGGCTTCGCCACCACCGCCGAGGCGTACGAGGAACTTCTCGCGGATCGCGGCCTGCGCGACGCCGTCGAGGGGCAGATCGACCGCCTGCACCAAGGGGCCCCGCTCGACGAGGTGGGGGCGGCCATCCGTTCACTCTTCCTCGCGCAGCCACTGCCCCCGCCGCTGCGGGACGCCATCCTGACCGGGTACGAGCGGCTTGCCGAGGAGAGTGGCCGGGAGACGCCCGAGGTGGCCGTGCGCAGCAGCGCGACGGCCGAGGACCTCCCCGAGGCGAGCTTCGCCGGGCAGCAGGAGACGTACCTGAACGTCCGTGGTGCCGATGGGCTCCTGGAGGCGTGCAGGCGCTGCTACGCGTCCCTGTTCACCGACCGGGCGATCGACTACCGCGAGCGGATGGGCTTCGACCACATGGCCGTCGCCCTCTCCGTCGGCGTCCAGCTCATGGTCCGCTCCGACCTCGCCGGGGCCGGGGTCGCCTTCACCCTCGACCCGGAGAGCGGCTTCCCCGAGGTGATCGTGGTGAGCGCCGCCTGGGGCCTGGGCGAGACCGTCGTCAGCGGCCAGGTCGATCCCGACGAGTACACGGTGTTCAAGCCCAGCATGAAGGACCCCGCCCTGAACCCCGTGATCGATGTGCGGATCGGCAGCAAGCGACTCAAGACCGTGTACGCGGACACGGGGATGACCCGCACCCTCGACACCCCAGACGCCGAGCGGAACCAACGCGTCCTCGCCGATGCGGAGATCCGCGAGCTCGCCGCGTGGGCGGCGGCCGTCGAAGAGCACTACGGCTGCCCCATGGATCTCGAATGGGCCAAGGACGGCCTCACCGGCGAACTCTGGATCGTCCAGGCACGCCCTGAGACCGTGCAGTCCCGCCGGCGGTCCACGACCCTGCGCCGGTGCCGGCTGACCGTCGTTCCCGGTGAACCGCTGGTTGAGGGCATCGCGGTCGGCGAGGCGATCGGTCAGGGCCCCGTCGTCGCCCTCGACACCCCCGTCGACCTCGACCGCTTCCCGCAGGACGGGGTCCTCGTCACCCGAATCACCGACCCCGACTGGGAGCCGGTCATGAAGAGAGCGTCGGCGATCGTCACCGACCACGGCGGACGCACCTCGCACGCGGCCATCGTCAGCCGCGAACTCGGCGTCCCCGCCGTCGTCGGAACCGGCAACGGCACCCGGGTCCTGCGGGACGGCGGCCCCGTGACCGTCTCGTGCGCCGAGGGCGAGCGAGGAAGGGTCCACGACGGCCTCCTCGCGTACGAGGAGATCCTGACCGACCTCGCGGAGCTGCCCTCCACGCGCACCCGGGTGATGCTCAACCTGGCCGATCCTTCGGCCGCGTTCCGCTGGTGGCGGCTCCCCGCCGACGGGGTGGGTCTCGCGCGTCTCGAGTTCATCGTCGCCCATCAGGTCAAGGTCCATCCGATGGCGTTGCTGCATCCGGAGCGGCTCGATCCACATGATCGTTTCGTGATCGACCGGCACACCGAGGGGTACCTCGACCGCGGACAGTACTTCGTCGAGCGTCTGGCCCATGGCATCGCCCGGATCGCCGCCTCCCGCTGGCCCGCACCCGTCGTCGTACGGACCAGCGACTTCAAGACCAACGAGTACGCCAAGCTCCTCGGCGGCCGCCCCTTCGAACCCGACGAGGCCAACCCCATGATCGGCTGGCGCGGCGCGAGCCGGTACTACAGCGCCGGCTACCGGGAGGGGTTCGCCCTCGAATGCCGGGCGCTGCGCCGGGTCCGCGAGGAGATGGGACTGACGAACGTGGTCGTCATGATCCCCTTCTGCCGGACCCTCGGCGAGGCGGACAAGGTGCTCGCGGTGATGGCGGAGGAGGGACTCGTACCGGGTGAGAACGGCTTGCGCGTCTACGTGATGGCGGAGATACCGGCCAACATCATCCTCGCCGAGGACTTCGCGGAACGCTTCGACGGGTTCTCGGTCGGCAGCAACGACCTCACCCAGCTCACCCTCGGCGTCGACCGTGACTCGGAGGCCCTCGCCCACGTCTTCGACGAGCGGGATCCCGCCGTCGTCCGCAGCATCCGGACCCTCGCCGCCCGCGCGCACACGGCTGCCCGAGCTGTCGGACTGTGCGGACAGCGGCCCAGCGACGATCCGGCGTTCACCGCGATCCTGGTCCACGCGGGTCTCGACTCCATCTCCGTGGCACCGGACAGCTTCGCCGCTGTCAAACGGCACGTGGCCCATGCGGAGGCAACGATGGAGAGGGGCGCCGGACGAAGGGAGGAGTGACCATGCCCAGGAAGACACGGCACCGAGGCACCCGGGACACCGGGCCGTCGGCCGAGTTCGGTCGACAGGCGGCCACGGGCAGGCGGCGGGGCCGCCCCGGGGACCACCGGCCGCCCGCGGAGGGGGCGACCGGGCGCCAGCAGCGCCCCGTGCACACCGTCAGGGTGTCGGCGCTCTTCCTCTGAACCGGCGGCGAAGCGGCCGGATCGCGAGCAGGGGGCCTGAAAGGAGGACGCGGCCATGACGACCGCGAGGGAAATCATGCACACCGGAGCGAGCTGCGTGCAGGAGAACGAGTCCCTGATGGACGCCGCACGCCGCATGAGCGAACTGGATGTCGGCGCGCTGCCCATCTGCGGGCCGGACGACCGGCTCCACGGCATCATCACCGACCGGGACATCGTGGTGAAGTGCCTCGCCAAGGGCAAGGACCCCCACCACATGACGGCCGGACTCCTCGCCCAGGGCAAGCCCATCACGGTCGACGCGGACGCCGGCAGCGAACAGGTGCTCCGCACCATGCAGGAGCACCGCGTTCGCCGCGTACCCGTGATCGACGACCACCGCCTGGTCGGCATGATCAGCGAGGCGGACCTCGCCAGGCACCTGCCGGAGGAACATGTGGGCCACTTCGTCGAGGAGATCTGCCGCTGACGGCGTCGGAGTCGCGGCGCGATGGGCCGGTCGGTCCAGGTACGGCCCGTTCGGCCCCGTCGGACGGCCCCCTTGGACGCTGCGCCACGTGACCTCGCGGGCGGACGATGGGGTGACGGAGCCGGACCGGCCCCGTCACCCGGTCCACCGCCCGCCCGCACCGACTCGGGCCCACGGCGACCGTCCTGGGCTCCGGAACGAGGAGCAGAACAATGGCCGGAGGCAAGGTGGAACGCAGGCACAGCCTCTTCCCCGACTTCGACGACTTGTTCAACCGGGAGTTCCCGGGGCTGCCCGGCTGGCGGCCCACGACGGCTGCACACTCCATCCCCGTGGAGGTGACCAGCGGCGCCCGCGGGTACGTGCTGCGGGCCGAACTGCCCAGGATGGACCCCGACGACTTCACCATCACCGTCGACGACGACCTGATCACGGTGAGTGCGGAGCACAGCGAGAGCGAGGAGGACAAGGAGCACTCGGAGTTCCGCTACGGATCGTTCCGGAGGACCGTGCGTCTCCCGGCCACGATCCCGGCCGACGACGTCGAGGCGTCGTACGCGGACGGCATCCTCGCCATCCGCGTTCCGATGCCCGAGGAGAAGACCGGCGCGGCACGCACCATCCCGGTGAAGCGAGGCCGCACCCCGCCCGGAGGAGCCACGTCGTGAGTCCCGAGCAAGTCCTGGTCGCGTACGGGAGCGAGTACGGCGCGACCAGGGGGGATCGCCGACGAGATCGGCCGGACGCTCCGGGCCGACGGCTTCGAGGCCGTCGGCCTGCCGGCCGACACCGTCTCCGACGTCAGTGGCTACGACCGAGTCGTCCTCGGTGGGGCCTTCTACGCCGGGCACTGGAACGGCGAGGCGTGCCGGTGCGCCCGGCGCAACGCCGAGCAGCTCCGCCATCGGCCCGTCTGGTTCTTCAGCAGCGGGCCCATCGACAGCTCCGCCGAGCAGCACGACATACCGGCATGGCCCGCCGGACGAAGAAACTCGGCGCCCGGGGGCACATGGCCTTCGGGGGCGCCGTGGCCGCCGCGAGCCTGTGGAGCGCCGGTGCCGAGGCAGATCGTGAACTCGCCGCCCACCGCCACCGGGTGCGGGCGACCACCACCGGGCCGGCCGAGAACCCGACCGCCGCCACCCGGCACGGGTCGACACCGCGTGCGCTCGCACCCGCGGTCTGGGAACAGCCCGACCACGTCCGTCGGTCCGGCACCATCCACGTCCCTCCCGGGACGCCCCGGGATCGCACGGTGACGATCTGGGTGGACGACAACGGCACCCCCGCCCGCCCTCCGGGCAGCGCCGCCGACCTCACTTTCAGGCGGCGGCGTCGCCGCAGCCTCCGTCGGAGCGATCGGGGCAGGCGTTCTCGTCCTCGCACGACGGCGGACCGAGACCCGTCGGCTCGCGGTCTGGGAACAGGAGTGGGAACGGGTCGAGCCCGTGTGGTCCGGTCGGCTCCGGCGGGGAAGCGCTCCGGGGACCGACGATGACTGACCGCGCCGCCACCGGCCGGGGGGCCACGCCCACCGGGGCGCTGCCCTTCGACCCCAGCGAGCCCCTGCCCAGGCTGCGCCGGGAACTCGCCACCGGGCCGGACGGGCTGTCCGCCCGCGAGGCCGCCCGCCGGCTCGCCGTTCACGGACCCAACGAGGTTCGGCGCAAGGCCCGCTCCTCTTTCGCGCGGGAGCTGGTCGGACAGCTGGTTCACCCCCTCGCCCTGCTGCTCTGGGCCGCCGCCGCGCTGGCCTTCGTCGCGGACCTCGGAGTGCTCGGCTGGGCGATCCTGGCCGTCATTGCCGTCAACGCGGGCTTCGCCTTGTTGCAAGAACGCCAGGCGGAGCGGGCGGTGGAGACCCTCGCCCGCTATCTGCCGGAGCGCGCCCTCGCCGTGCGCGACGGCCGGTCCCTCACCGTGGAGGCCCGCGACCTGGTACCGGGCGACGTGGTCCTCCTGGAAGAGGGCGACAAGGTACCGGCCGACGCGCGCATCACCGAGGGCGGAGTGGAAGTCGACCTGTCGATGCTCACGGGGGAGTCCGTTCCCGCCGAACGCATGGCCGCGGCCGGGCTCCTCGGTGCCTCTCTGCTGGAGGAGCCGAACCTCGTCTTCAGCGGGACGACCTGTGTCGAGGGTCAGGCCCGGGCCATCGTGTTCGCCACCGGCGACCACACCGAGATCGGCCGGATCGCCGCCCTCAGCCAGCGGACCCGGCGCGAGGCGAGCCCATTGGAACGACAGGTCAAGAAGGTCGCCTGGCTCATCGCCGGAGTCGCCACGGGAATGGGAGCCCTCTTCCTCGTCGTCGGAGTGGCTGTCGGACTGCCGGTGACCGACTCCCTGATGTTCGCCGTCGGGCTCCTCGTCGCCAACGTCCCCGAAGGACTGCTCCCGACCATCACGCTCGCCCTCGCCGTCGGCGTCCGCGCGCTGGCCCGCGAGGGCGCCCTGGTGAAACGACTCAGCGCGGTGGAGACGCTCGGCTCCACGAGCGTCATCTGCACGGACAAGACCGGCACGCTGACCCGCAACCGCATGCGTCTGAGAGCCCTCTGGACCGCGGAGCACGGAGCGGAACCAGGGGCCTGGGCGCAGGAACTGGTGCGGGCGAGTGCCCTGTGCACCACCGTCACCCGCGACGAGGAAGGTGAGCTGCACGGCGATCCGACCGAGGCCGCCCTCGTCACCGGGGCCGCCGACCACGGAGCCCCGGTCGACCTCTCCCGGCGCGACGCGGGACGGCACGGACTGTTCCGCTTCGATCCGCGACTGCGGCTGATGTCGGTCGTGCAGGACGACGAGGCGACGGGTCGCCTGCGGATCGTCGCCAAGGGAGCCCCGGAAGCGGTCCTGGCCCGCGTCCTCCCCGGTTCCGCCACGGACGCGGCCCGCTCGGCGGCGGAGGAGCTGGCCCGGGGCGGCATGCGGGTCCTCGCCGTCGCCGTGCGCGACCTGCCGTCGGGCGCGGAGCCGCCGTCGCGCCGCCAGGACGCCGAATCGGGACTGACACTGCTCGGTCTGGTCGGACTGTACGACCCGCCGCGCTCCGAGGTGGCGGAGGCCGTCCGTCGCTGCCACGAGGCCGGAGTGCGCGTGCACATCGTGACCGGGGACAGCGGAGCAACCGCCGCCGCGATCGCCCGGGAGGTGGGCATCGGAGTGCCTCGCCTGCACGTGGTCGCGGCTTCCGAGTCGCTGCGCGACGACGAGCTCGACCGGCTCCTGGTGGAAGACGACGACGAGATCGTCTTCGCCCGCTCCTCGCCCGAGACGAAACTCAAGGTGGCCGACACCCTGCGGGCCCACGGCCGGATCGTCGCCATGACCGGGGACGGCGTCAACGACGCCCCCGCTCTCCACCGCGCGCACATCGGGGTGGCCATGGGCCGCTCCGGCACGGACGTGGCCCGCGAGGCCGCCACCATGGTGCTCACCGACGACGACTTCGCCACCATCGTGACCGCCGTCGAATCAGGGCGTCGCGTCTACGACAACGTCCGCAAGTTCATCGTCTACATCTTCGCCCACGCGACCCCGGAGATCGTGCCCTTCCTCGTCTTCGCTCTCTCCGCCGGCGCGGTGCCCCTTCCCCTCACCGTGCTGCAGATCCTCGCCATCGACCTCGGCACCGAGACCCTGCCCGCCCTCGCCCTCGGCCGGGAACGCTCCGAGCCCGGCGTCATGCGGCGGCCGCCCCGGCCACGGCACCAGGGTGTGATCTCCCGCGACATGCTCGTCCGCAGCTGGGGCTACCTGGGCCTGGCGTCGGCCGCCCTCGTCATGGCCGGCTTCTTCTACGTGCTCTGGCGCGCGGGCTGGCAGCCGGGCGATCCCACGGGCGCGGGCAGCCCCCTGCACCACGCCTACGTGACGGCCACGACGGCCACCTTCGCCGGCATCGTCACCTGCCAGGTCGGCACCGCCTTCGCCGCCCGCACCGACCACGCGGCCCTCCGCGACATCGGGGTGTTCTCGAACCCGCTGCTGCTCGCCGGCATCGCCTTCGAGCTCGCGTTCACGGCCGCCCTCGTCTACGTGCCCCCGCTCCAGCACCTCTTCGGCACGGCCGCCCTCCCCCTGGACGTCGTTCTGCTCATCGCGACGTTCCCGGTCCTGGTGTGGGGCACGGACGAGCTCCGGCGCGCCAGGCGGCGCCGTCAGCGCGCGGCACCCACGACCGGCTCGTGACCACCCTGGTCGAGACGGAACGGCGGATAGGCGTCCGTCATGAGGCTCGCGTAAGCGGCGACGCGCAGGACCCAGCGGTTCAGCCCGACGATCAGGGCGAACAGATCGCGCGGGTACCGGTCGGTGAAGGCCAGGGCGAAGCCCGCGATGAGCGTGAGCAGCGTGATCAGGCCGCCGCTCCACCAGTGCAACTCCGTCCCGCCGGTGAAGAAGGCGATCACCAGGTAGTGGGGGATCGCGAGCAGCCACCACTTGACCAGCACCTGCGAGCGGGAGAGCCGCTCCGGGTAGGCGATGTCGAGCCGGGCCGGGTAGCCGGGTTCGGGGCCGAGGCTGAAGGGCGGGTAGCGGTCGGTGCCGAGCGCGCCGTACGAGTAGTACGAGACCCGCCACGACCACCGGAGCACACCCAGGTTGAAGTCGAACAGGCCCCGTGGGAAGCGCTCGGTGAACAGAACGGCGAAGAACGCGATCACCGTCACGACGAGGAAGGCGATCCAGAGGAAGAACAGCACGATCCAGTGGGGGATCACCAGGATCCACTTGACCAGCCACAGCCAGCGGGACAGCCGGCTGTCGAGTTCGGCCGTCACCGCCACGGGGGCGTGCGGGGTGCTCGGGGTGTTCATGATCGTCCCTCCTGCGGCAGGTCGTCGTCCTCGTACGTGAGCCGGTCGACGACCCCCACGACACCGTCGACGCTGTTGCAGAGCCTGAGAATCACCGGTACGAGGCTCCGGCGCCGCACCGTGCCGCTGAGCGTGACCCGGCCGTCCACCACCTCGACCGACAGGGCGGACGGGCTCAGCCCCAAGGTGTGGGTGACCACGTCCTCGACGATCTCCTCCTGGATCGCACGGTCCCTGCGCAGGAACAGCTGGACGAGGTCGCTGCGACTCAGGACGCCCACGAGCTGCCCTTCGTCGTCGACCACGGGCAGGCGCTTCACCCCCGCCCGGTCCATCACGCGGGCGGCCCGCACCACGCTCCACTCAGGTCGGGCGACGATGGCGGGGCTCGACATGAGCGCGCCCGCGGTGTCGAGCCGGGCCCCGGCGGCCCGGCGGCGTACCAGGTCCGCCTCCGAGACCACGCCCAGAGGCCGGTTCGACCCGTCCACCACGCACACCGCGGTGATGTCGAACTCGTCCAGGAGCCGAGCGATCTCCTTGAACGTCGTGCCCGGTACGACGCTGACCGCCGTGGGCGTCATCAGATCCGCGACGCTGCGGTGCCTCATCGCCCGTCACCCTCGGCTGTGAGTGCGCACCGTACGTCCACGACGCCTTCGACAGCGCGAGCGAGACGAGCTGCGAGCGGGATGAGCGCGCTGTCGCGGACCTCGCCCGACAGTGTCACCACTCCGGCATCGACACGGACCTCGACCCGACGATGAGAGAGGGGGAACAGGTGCTCGACGACGTCGCGGCGCACTTCGGCGGCGAGATCCTCGTCCGGGCGGAGGAAGACCTTGAGGAGGTCGGACCGGCTCACGATCCCCTGGATGACGCCGCTCGCGTCGACGACCGGTAGCCGCTTCACGCGATGGGCAGCCATGAGGCGGGCGGCCTGGGGCAGGGACGCACCGGAGGCGACGGTAACAGCGGGCGAGGTCATCAGCTCCTCGGCACGGTGAGAGCCCGCCTTGGCCGTGGCGTCGAGACGCCGCATCTGCTCCACGAGACCGAGGCGGTGGTCGTGGAGCTCCTCCTTGAGGAGCAGGTCGGCCTCGGAGACCACGCCGACGACGCGGCCCTCGCCCTCGACGACCGGTACGGCGGTCACCTTCCACCGCTCCATGGCGGCGACGATCTCCTTGAACTCCGCGCCGGGCTGGACGGCGACCACCTTCTTGGTCATCACGTCGGCGACGGTGAACGGCTGGGTGGCCATGACTCTGTCTCCTCATCGGGCGTAGGCCAGGGGTTCCGCGCCGAGACGCGGCATGAGGTCGTCCAGCAGGCGGTCGCGGGTGGACAGCAGTCGCCGCGCCATCGCCGCGGCGACGCACGCGAAGACCGCCTCGCCGACGGCCGCGTCCTTCGCGCACAGCTCCCTGACGGCCTGGGCGTCGAACTCGAGGGCGTGGACTTCGGTCGTCGCCGTGGCGCCGAGGTGCCAGAGGTGCGGGGGCATGATCCAGGAGCAGCCGAGGAGCGCGCCGGACGCGAGGGTGTCCACGACGGCGTTGCGACGCCCGGGGACGTGCATGTCGAGCTCGACCCGGCCAGTCTCGATGATCCAGAAGCGGTCGGCGTGCTGCCGCTCGCGGAAGATACGTGTCCCGGCGGGGAATTGCACCGGGCGAGCGTGCTCCAGTAGCCGGTCACGCGCCTCGGGAGCGAGTTCGTTCAGCAGCGTCCTCGTGGTGGTCATGAGGTCCTCCAGCCCTTTCCCACAGGCTCGCCCGGGTCGGGTGCCGTCCGGGAGGGCCGCGCAGGTCCCACCCGGGGCCAAAGGGCCCCCGTCAGCGGACCAGGACGGCCTCACCCGAGCGGGGCACGACGGCCGTCCAGCCCAGTTCGTGGTCGATGCGGTCGCGCAGCGCCTCGGACGCGGCCGGTTCGCCGTGGACGAGGTAGGTGGTGTGCGGGGGAGGGGCGGCGCGCAGCCAGCCGATGATCTGTCCGGCGTCGGCATGGGCCGAGAAGTGGGGGACGTCGGCGACCTCGGCCCGTACGGGTACGTACTCGCCGAACATCTTGAGCGTCCGCGCACCGTCCACGAGGTCCCGCGCCCGGGTGCCGGCCGCGGCGAAGCCGACCACGACGACCGCGTTTCGCGGGTCGGGGAGCAGCCGGTGCAGGTGGTGCAGGACACGACCGCCGGTCGCCATGCCGGCCGAGGAGACGATGACGGCGGGTCCCCTGACCTCGTTGATCTCGATGGACTCCTGGACTGTACGCGCGGCGAGGAACGGCGCAGGGCTCAGTGCGGCCTCTCCCTCGGCGAGGATCTCCGGCCGCAGCTCTGTGGACCGCTCGCGCACCGCATCCCGGTACACGTCGAGGGCGGCCAGGGCCATGGGGCTGTCCACGTACACGGGGACCGACCGGGGCAGCACACCGGTCTCGCGCAGCAGGGTCAGTTCGTGCAGGACGACCTCGGTGCGGTCGATCGCGAAGGCGGGGATGACGACGGTGCCGCTCCGGGCGAGGGTCCGGGCGATCACGGCGGCGAACCCCGACCGGGCGGATTCCTGGTCGTGGCGCCGGTCGCCGTACGTGGACTCCATCAGCAGCACGTCGGCACCGGAGAACGGCTCGGGCGGAAGCAGAAGTGGGTGCCCGGGCCGCCCCAGGTCCCCGGACACGGCCAGGGTGTGGCCGTCCTCCAGCGTCAGGTGGGCCCAAGCCGACCCCAGGATGTGCCCGCCGTGGTGCAGCGTCAGCCGTGTGCCGGCCATGATCTCCACGTCCTCGCCGACCGGGACCGGGTCGAGGAACGCCAGGGTCTTCTCCACATCGGAGTCGTCGTAGAGAGGCTTGGCCGGGCGGTGCTTGGACCAGCCGTGCTCATCGGCGTGCCGGGCGGCCTCCATCTGGAGGCGGGCGCTGTCGCGCAGCACGATTCCGGCGAGCCGGGCGGTGTGGGCACTGGTGAGGATCGGTCCCCGGAAGCCCTGCCGGACCAGACGTGGCAGATAGCCGCAGTGGTCCAGGTGGGCATGGGTGACGACCACGGCGTCGACGTCTGCGGCGTCGCGGGCGAACCGTTCCCAGTTGCGGCGTCGCAAGGTCGCGAAACCCTGGAAGAGACCGCAGTCGAGGAGGATCCGCGCATGGTCGCTCTCGACCAGGAACTTGCTTCCCGTGACCGTCCCCACACCGCCCAGGAAACTGAGCAGTGCGGGCCGCGGAGCGGTGGGAGCGGCGTTCGGGGCTGCCTCGGACATGGTCAGCCCTCCTTCGGAGTGGACCGGTCTCCACCTTCGCATTCGGACCGGCCCGGTCCGGAGGTCCGAGCGGGCCCCTTTCGGGGGCCGACCGGCTCATGTGCCGACGGAAGGCTCTGCGGAGCCTGGTGGACGAGGACCGCAGCGCCGCGCGACAGGAAGCAGGTGAGCGCCATGAAGGCTCTCGTCTTCCAGGGGCCGGGCCGGATCGCCTGGCAGGACACACCCGATCCGGGCATCGAGGACCCTGCCGATGTGATCGTCCGGGTCGACGTCGTCACCATCTGCGGCACGGACCTGCACATCCTCAAGGGGGACGTGCCGGAGGTGACGCCAGGCGGTCCTCGGGCACGAGGCGGTGGGCACCGTGGTCGAGGCCGGAGGTGACGTCCGCACGGTACGGCCCGGTGATCGCGTCTTGATCTCCTGCATCTCCGCCTGCGGCAGGTGCCGCTTCTGCCGTGAGAGCCGCTACGGACAGTGCCGCGGCGGAGGCGGTTGGGTCCTCGGCCACACCATCGACGGGACACCGGCAGCAGCCTCGTCCACGATTGGGTGCTGGCCCGGCAGATGGGTGCCGATGCCTGGCGCTACTGCGAGGAGGCCCTGCTCGCCGACGTGGCCGACGTCCAGGGCGGCACGACAGGTGAGGGCATCCATCTCGGCGCGATGGCCGGCACGGTCGACCTCGTCGAATGCGGGATCACGGGACTGGAGACGGGGCCGGAGGGGCTTCGGGTCGCTCCGGTGCCGCTGGCGGAGATTCCCCGGTTCACCTTCACCCTGTGCGTCGGCCGTCATCGAGGGGTGCGCCTGCGGGTACTTCCCGGGCGGCTGGCCATCCGGGTCCCCGCCTCGCCCGAGGGTCCGCTCGCCGTCGTCCTCCCCGGCGACCGGAGGGTCACTGTCGCACCCGGACGGGAGCGTTGGTTCCGTCTGTGAGCCGTGGCTCTGTCCGTGAGACACGGTTCAGCCGAAGGTGAGCACCTCGGAGACCGGACGGCGTGGCGTGGCCCGACCGTGGGGCCCGTAG
This sequence comes from Streptomyces sp. NPDC057854, assembly GCF_042797055.1. Lineage (NCBI taxonomy): Bacteria > Bacillati > Actinomycetota > Actinomycetes > Kitasatosporales > Streptomycetaceae > Streptomyces > Streptomyces sp. NPDC057854. The sequence goes on along the minus strand of NZ_JBHVMF010000001.1, from coordinate 298,403 downwards.
CCCAGGCGGAACACCATATGGACGAAGCCGATCGTCGAGCCGGGATCGCGTGCGTCGGTACGGAGCTCCGGCCACTCCAGCGGCTGGGACATGAGGGAGGTGGAGAGGCCGTCGAGGGTGGCCTGCAGCAGAATCCTTTGCATGGCCTGGCCGGCCTTCAGCCATTCCTCCCGGGTGTCGCCGACGGTACCGAGCAGTGCGATCTGCGGCCTCTTCTCGAACCGTGCCGAGACCCGGCCGGGCACCCGGCGGGGAGCGCCGAAGTCCCTGACGGGGGAGGTCACGTCGTACTGCCTCGGGCCGAAGGCGTACGCCGGGATGCCTTCGGTGCCGGGTCCTTCCCCGGCCGCACCCGTGCGCGTCCAGGCGGCGATCTCCGCCCGCACGGTCTCGTCCGCCGCCTCGAACAGTTCGGAGGCGTGGACGAGATCCATGACGGTGTCGGTGTGCCAGGCCCCGGGGACGACCAGCCGACAGCCCTCCAGCAGGGCCGCGGCACGCAGCCCGTCGATCACCTCGGAGGGGATCCGCTCCTCGCTGAAGGGGAAGCGACTTGTGTGCCGACGCGACAGCGCGGCATGCAGTACGCCCAGTTCGCTGTCGGCGTCGTCGGGACCGTCGAGGCGCACGTCGGCGAGATGCCACGGGCCATCGGAAGAGGGCAGCAGCCGGACCACGGGACGCAGGCCCCGGTGCGCGGCGGCCACTCGCAGGTTGAACAGGGCGGCGCCGCAGCCGAGGTGGAGGGCGCGGTGGTCCGGGTCCTCGCGCGGCAGGGCGCGCAGCGGATCCCCGTGCAGTTCGATGACTCCGGCGCCCGTCCTGTGGACGAACTTCCAGGGCTGTGCGTTGTGCATGGAGGGAGCCGTGACGGCGTCTTCGATCAGCGACGTCACGAGTGGTCGGGTCAGGGCGGTGGTCGACACGGTTCGTCCTGTCTGCGGTGACTCACCAAGAGATGTCGTGGGGAGTCCGGGTGGGGTAGGTGAGAGGTGTGTCGTCTTCGTGGAAGGAGAGCCGGTCCACGACGGCGACGACGCCGTCCACGCGCTCGGCGAGTCCGACGAGCATCACGGCCTGACTCCGCCGCCGGAGGCGGCCGCCCAGCGTCACCACGCCGTCGAGGACGTGCACGTCCACCGCGTCCGCGGGCAGCTCCATGACATCTGAGAGGACGTCCTCACGGATGCGGCGCCGTATCTCCGCATCCGGGCGGAGGTAGACACAGAGCAGATCGCGGCGGGTCACGATGCCCACCAGTCGTTCCTCTTCGTCGACGACGGGAAGGCGCTCGACTCCGCGGCGCACCATCAGCCGTGCCGCGTCCGCAACCGTCTCCTCGGCGTGAACGGTGACGGCCGGCGTGGTCATCAGGTCCCGCGCAGTCAGCTCGTGGCGGGCAAGGAGGTCGCTCTCGGAGACGACTCCGACGACATGGTCGTCGTCGTCCACGACGGGGACCCCGCTGATGTCGTGCTCGGCGAGCATCTTGGCCACGTCCCTGAACGACGTCGCAGGGACGGCGGAGAGCACGTTGTCGGTCATCAGACCGCCGACCTTCATCTGCTTCATCACCGCGCCTCCCGTTCGAGGGTCCGGACGGTGCTTCCTACGTCACCACCCTCCGACGCGCGCGCGGGGCCTGCGAGGGCCGAACGGTCCACCCTCAGGACCGAACGGGCTCGTCATTGCAGGGGTCGCACCCCGCCCGGCCGAGGGCGGGGACCATTGGTCCCGTTATTGCCCCCAGCGGCCCTCCGGCTCCCCGAGGCCAGCTGCCAGAGTGGAAGGAAGTCTCTCGGCCCTGGGAGGAGAAGCCCATGAACGGAGCCACAGCCCGTTCCGGCCTCGGCAGGGTCGTCGTCGGTGTGGACGGATCACCGTCCGCAGACGCGGCGGCGATGTGGGCGGCGGCGGAGTCGGCGCTGCGGGGCAGCACTCTCTGTCTTGTTCACGCGGCGGACACCGACACACCGGTCCCGTTCCTGTCCGAGGCGGAGATCGTCAGGAGCCGGCAAGCAGGGCGTGAGCTGCTCGACCGGACCGCCGCAGCGATCACGGAGCGCCATCCCGAGCTGGCGGTCGTCAAGGAACTCACTGATGGCCCAGCTCCCGGGAGTCTGCGACGAGCCGCCGCCCTGACGGGCACGATCGTCGTCGGGCACCGGGGTCTTGGCGGGTTCTCCTCGCTGCTGCTCGGATCCGTCGGTCTCGAGGTCGCGGCCGCCGCCACCACGCCCGTGGTCGTGGTGCACGGGGCCGCGGAGCCTGTCGAGGCCGGCGTGGTACTTGCGGCGGTCCGGAACGAGGCCGACGTGGGCTGCGCCCGTGCGGCGGCCCGCGAAGCCCTGCTGCGAAAGGTGCCTCTGCGGCTCCTGCATATCTGGAATGTGGGGCTGTCGGTCGGCTCACGGGCCGCGCTGCGCAACGGTGGCAACGGGAGCGCCCGCGATCACGTACACGTACTGTCCTCGGTCTCGGACCAGCTCCGGGAGGAGTTCCCGACTCTGACCGTGCAGGCCGACGGCCAGAAGAGCCACAGCGTTCCCGGAGCTCTCGTCGACGCGTCGCACCACGCCGACCTTCTGGTCGTCGGCGGTCGACGATCGCCCGGCTACCTCGGACCGACGCTCGGCCGGATCACGTTGACCCTGCTGCAGCACGCCCACTGCCCAGTGGAGCTCATCCCTCGGCAAGGACCCGGACATGGGAGCACGTCATGACCAGCACCACGGATCGCGGCAGCATCGTCGTCGGTATCGACCCGATCAAGAACTGGCACATGGCCCTTGCCTGGGCCGCGGACGAGGCTCACCTGCGAGAACGGGGACTGCGCCTGGTGGTCGCAGTACCACCGCAGCACGACACCCAACACGTCGACGACACCCCCCGTCACCTTGCACAGCGGCAGGTGGGAAAAGAAGCTCTGCATACAACGCTCGCCTGGGCGAAAGCCCGGCAGCCGGGTGTCGAGGCCGCCTCCTCTCTTCTCGACGGGTTCCCGGCAGGGGTCCTGGCCGGACTGTCACACGACGCAGGCATGATCGTGCTGGGATCCCGGCACCTCAGCCGCACCGAGGAGTACCTGAGCGCCGGTTCCCTGGTCGTCCCGGTCACCGCGAAAGCGGACTGCCCAGTGGTCGTCGTAGGCGACGCGGAACACGTCACGCAGGAGATGCCCTGCCTCGTGGTCGGCGTCGACGGCAGCGAGTCCTCCCGAGCGGCCCTGGCCTGGGCCTTTGAGGAAGCCGACCTCCGGCGCTGCGCACTGCGTGCCATCGCCGTCTGGCAGCCCCCCGTCTTCTCCCTGCACAGCTCCGACACGCTGTTCCACGCCGAGCGGCGGCTGCTCTCGGAAACCACCGCGGGCTGGGCGGAGAAGTATCCCGACGTCCGGCTCACCCACGAGGTTCCCATCGGCTCCCCCGTAGAGACGCTCGCTAACGCCGCCGAGCACGCCCTGGCCGTGGTCGTCGGGCGTCGAGGCCGCGGCGGATACACCGGGATGCGCGTCGGCTCCGTCGTCCACGGGCTGCTGCACCGGGCCCACTGTCCCGTGATCACCGTCCCTGCCAGGTGAGCGCGCCATGACGGCGTCGGCTCCGCACCGGGCCCCTGCGCCGGTGCGGGAGACAACGGGACTCACCCAGGAGGAAGCCGCCCGACGGCTCGCCGACACAGGTCCCAACGAGGTGGCCGCGAGAAAGCCCGTACCGCTCCACAAGCGGGTTCTGGCCCAATTGACCGACCCGCTGATCATGGTTCTCCTCGGGGCCGTCGTGCTGACCCTCGCGATCGGTGACCATCCTGACGCGATCGTCATCGGGCTGGTCGTCCTCGTGAACACGACCGTCGGCGTGGCGCAGGAGATCCGGGCCGACAACGCTGTCGCCGCACTCTCTGCCCTCACAGCCCCGCACGCGCGGGTGCGGCGCGACGGCGCCGTCTGCGACCTCCCGGCGGCGGCGGTCGTCCCAGGTGACGTCCTCCTGGTCGGTGAGGGCGACATCGTCGCCGCCGACGCCGAGCTCGCCGAGGCATCCGCGGTACTCGTGGACGAGTCCATGCTCACCGGGGAGTCCGTGCCAGTCGACGCGGACGCCGGTGCGACGCTGAGCGCGGGCACGGTCGTCGTGCGTGGCCGGGGCGTGGCCGTGGTCACGGCGACCGGTGCCGGCAGCGCCCTCGGTCGCTTAGCGGCTCTTCTCGACGAACGTCGCGAGCCGACCCCGTTGCAGCGCCGCCTCGCCGCCCTCGGGCGCGTCCTCGCGGCCGTGACGCTCGCCCTGTGCGTCCTGGTCTTCGCCCTCGGCCTGGTGCGGGGACTCCCGCTCGGCACGATGGCGGTCACCGCGATCAGCCTGGCCGTGGCGGCGGTCCCCGAGTCCCTTCCCGCCGTCGTCACCCTGGCACTCGCACTCGGGGCACGGCGCATGGTCGCCCGGCACGCCCTCGTGCGGCGGCTTCCCGCAGTGGAGACGCTCGGCTCCGTATCCGTCCTCGCCACCGACAAGACAGGCACCCTGACCGAGGGCCGCATGGTCGTCCAGCACGTGTGGACACCGCGGGTGAGCGCCGAACTCTCGGGCGTGGGTTACGAACCCATGGGCGAGGTCCTGGTCGCCGGGCGGCCCGCGGAAGCGGACGAGCTCGAACCCCTGACGGAGCTCCTGACCGTGACCGCCCTGTGCAACGACGCCACACTGCGCCCGCCGGACGACGGGGCCGCCGACGGCCGCTGGACGGCCCTGGGTGACCCCATGGAAGCCGCTCTGCTCACGGCCGCCGCCAAGGCGGGCTGCCCGGATTCCACAGAACTGGCGATGACCCGTCCCCGGCTCGAAGAAGCACCCTTCGACAGCCTCCGCAGACGTATGACCACGCTGCACGCGACCGGGGAGGGCCGGGTGCTGGTCTGCCTGAAGGGCGCCCCCGAAGCCGTACTCGACCCGGCCGTTCTGCTTGATCCTCCGAAGCGGCTCGTGGCGGCCCGCCAGGAGGCCGCGAGCTTGGCCGCCCGTGGGTATCGCGTGCTCGCTGTGGCATCGGGCGTGCGGAACGACATCCCGAGCCCGGTCTCCGCGGCGGAGTCGGGGCTCGCGCTGCTCGGCCTCGTCGCGCTCAGCGACCCGCCCAAGCCGCATGCCACGGCGACCCTCGCCTCCTGCCGGGCAGCCGGCATCACCCCCGTCCTCATCACCGGGGACCACCCGGCGACGGCTCGGGCGGTCGCGTCCCACGTCGCTCTGCTGGGCGACGGCGGTGAATCGGAAGGCCACGTCGTCACGGGGGCAGACGTGGCCGCAGGCCGCGTTGCCGACCTCACCTCGGTGCGGGTCTTCGCCCGTACGGACCCCCAGCAGAAGCTGGACATCGTGGAGGCGTGGCGCGCCCGGGGAGCGGTGACCGCGATGACAGGCGACGGGGTCAACGACGGCCCCGCCCTGCACCGAGCCGACATCGGCGTCGCCATGGGCGCACGCGGCACCGAGGTCGCGCGGCAGGCAGCCGACCTCGTCCTCACCGACGACGAGCTGTCGACGGTCGTGGCGGCCGTCGACGAGGGACGGCGTGTGTACGACAACATCCGCCGCTTCCTCGTCTACGGGATGGCCGGAGGCGCGGCCGAGATCCTCGTCATGCTGATCGGCCCGCTGCTCGGGCTGCCTCTGCCCCTGCGAGCGGGCCAGATCCTGTGGATCAACCTCCTGACGCACGGCCTCACCGGCGTGGCCATGGGCGCGGAGCCGGCCTCCCCGGGAGCGATGCGACGACCGCCACGCCCGCCGGACCAGCACATCCTCGGCGGAGGCGCCTGGCAGCGCCTGCTCGTCCTGGCCGCTGTCGTCACAGCAGCCTCCCTCGGCGCGGGACTCGGTGCTCAGGCGCTGGACCTGGCTTGGCAGAGCGTTCTCTTCCTCGCCCTCCTGGCCGCGCAGCTAGGCGTTGTCCTGGGACTCCGCGCCCGGCTGTTCACGCGCGAGAACCCGTTCCTTCCCCTGTCCGTCCTCGCCTCCGCCCTGCTGGCCGGGGCAGCGCTCTACGTGCCCTTCCTGAGCTCGGTCCTGGAGACCGAACCGCTCGGCTGGGCGGGCATCGGGATCGCCGTGGCTGGTGCCCCCGCGGGGTTCCTTGCCGCGCGAATCGTCCGCACCGCCTTCCGCGGGACACACCCGGCTGGAGCGTCGGGGACACGGGAACTACCGTGAAGAAGTGCCCGTCAGACGAGGACCATGCGCTCGACGTGGCCGGAGGTGGTGATGGAGCACGAGCGGCCGGTGCCGGCGGACAGCAAGCTTCCGCGGCTGAGACTCGACGAACTGCTCGACGAGCTCCAGGCGCGCATCGACGAGGTGAGGGGCACCAGGGACCGTCTCAACGGGCTCCTCGAAGCCGTCATGTCCGTAGGCAGGGAACTCGACCTGCCTCAGGTGCTCAGGGGCATCGTGGAGGCGGCCGTCACCCTCGTGGACGCCGAGTACGGCGCTCTGGGCGTCATCGGGGACGACAAGAAGCTCTCGGAGTTCCTCACCGTCGGCATCGTGGACGATCTGAGGGCGCGGATCGGCAACCTGCCCTCCGGGCACGGACTGCTCGGCGAGCTGATCCGCAACCCCGAACCGCTGCGGCTTCCCGAGTTGTCCGAGCATCCCGCCTCGTACGGGTTCCCGCCCCACCACCCGCCGATGCATACCTTCCTCGGCGTGCCCATCCGGGTCCGCGACGAGGTTTTCGGCAACCTCTACCTCACCGAGAAGCGGGGCGGGGTCGACTTCGACGCCGAGGACGAGGCCGTCGTGACCACTTTGTCCGTCGCGGCCGGCATCGCCATCGAGAACGCCCGCCTGTACGAGGAAGGCCGCCTCCGGCAGCGGTGGCTTGCCGCGAGCTCCGACCTGACCAGCGCCCTCCTGTCCGGCGTGGAGGAGACCGAGGTCCTCGACGGGATGCTGGAGCAGGCCGTCGACATCGCGGGCGCCGACATGGGGGTCTTCTACCTGGTGGGGGACGGCGGCGAGCTGCGGGGCTCGCTCGCCCGCGGCGAGGGAGCCCACGTGCACGCAGGTGTCGTCCTGCCGAGCAGCGAGGGAACTCTGGCCGCCGCCGCCCTCACACAGAAGGACGGCCTGGTCACGGTGGCGGACGTCGAGAACGAGCCGCGCATCACTGTCCAGCCCGAACGGTGGAAGGGGTTCGGGCCGGCAGTGGCCGTCACGGTCGGCACCAAGGAGCGGCTGAGCGGGGTGCTGATCCTTGCGCGGCGCCATGGGCGGTCTCCGTTCACAGGGGCGGAGGTCACTGCTCTCCCTGGATTCGCGGGGCAGGCGGCACTCGCGCTCGAGCTGGCCGACCGCCGCCGTGACGCCGAGCAGGTGAGCCTCCTGGAGGACCGCGACCGGATCGCCCGTGACCTGCACGATCTGGCGATTCAGCGCCTGTTCGCCACGGGGATTACGCTGCAGAGCGTCCGGCGGTTCGTCGAGCACCCGGAGGCCGTAGACCGGCTGGGACGGGCGATCGGCGATCTGGACGCCACCATCAAGATCATCCGGTCGACCATCTTCGGGCTCCGTGAACACGACACCCCCGGAACCGCCCCGAAGCTGAGGAGCCGGGTGGCCAAGGCGGTGGACGAGGCCGCGACCACACTCGGATTCGCTCCCGCCCTGCGCATGGAGGGCCTCCTCGACACGGACGTTCCCTCTGAGGCGGCCGAACAGGTGATCGTGGTCATCGGTGAAGCCCTCACCAACGTGGCCCGGCACGCGCGGGCCCGCCGCGCCGAGGTGTCGGTCGTTGCCGACGAGGGCGTGCTGGCAGTGACGGTGAGCGACGACGGCGTGGGCATAGCGCAGGGCGGCAGGCGCAGTGGACTGCGGAACCTGGTCGAACGGGCCGAGCGGCTGGGTGGAACCCTGTCGGTCCGCGCGCGGGCGGAGCGCGACAGCGGCACGGTGCTCGAGTGGCGGATCCCGCTGCCGACCGAGCGCGATTGAGCTACGCCTCCTCGGTGGCGTCGTGCTCGTGGGCCTGCGCGGCGATGACGGCGGCCTGTACCCGGCGTTCCACGCCCAGCTTCCCGAGCAGCCGGGAGATGTGGTTCTTGACGGTCTTCTCAGACAGATAGAGCTGCTTGGCGATCTGCCGATTGGTCAGCCCCTCGCCGATCAGTTCGAGTACGGACCGCTCTCGCTCGGACAACACCGCGAGCCGCTCGTCCTCCGGCGGCTTGGCTGCCTCCGGGTCCCGGAGCGAGTGCATCAGCCGAGCGGTCGTGGCCGGGTCCAGCATCGACTGCCCGGTGGCCACGGTCCGCACCGCCGACACAAGATCCGCCCCCTTGATCTGCTTGAGGACGTATCCGGACGCGCCAGCCATGATCGCGTCCAGGAGGGCCTCCTCGTCGTCGAACGACGTCAACATCAGGCACGCCAGCTCGGGTATCCGGGACCGCAGCTCCCGGCACACTGAGATGCCGTTGCCGTCCGGCAGCCGGACATCGAGAACCGCCACGTCCGGCCGCAGGGCCGGACCCCTGGCCAGCGCCTGCTCCGACGTCGCCGCCTCGCCGACCACCTCCATGTCCGGCTCGTCATCGATCAGGTCATGAAGGCCCCGGCGGACGACCTCGTGATCGTCTACGAGGAATACCCGCGTGGGTGCGGTGGCTGCCGGCAGATCGGTCATGGCGACCCCTGTGGTCGGTCGGGTGGGTACCGCCCCCATAAGGATTGTCCGTCATGGAGCGCCTCAAGGGGCCGAGATCCATCCGGACGTCGACGACGCCCTCCACGGCCCGCACGGCGCGGACGACCAGCGGCACCAGCGATCTGTCGGAGAGCGACCCACCGATCGTGGCGACACCGTCAGCGACCGTCACATCCAGTCCCACGGTGGCGGCCGGCTCGCCGAGGACGGAGTGACGGATGTCCTCCTCGATCTCGGCGTCCGTACGGAGGAACACCTCCAGCAGATCGCTCCGGCTGACCACACCCTCCAGCATGCCGACGCCGTTGACCACGGGCAGGCGCTTCACCCTCCGCGTCGCCATGATTCGTGCCGCTTCGGCGAGCGTCGCGTCGGGATGGACGGTCACGGCCGGGCTGGACATGATGCGCTTCCTTCACGCCCTCGCCGATAGCGTCAGCGACCTCGCGCGTGTTGCCGAACAGACTCTCGTACACGATCACAGCACGCATCACGACTCATCTCCTCAAGTGCTTCCTTCTCCGCTGCCGCTTCGATCGCCCGCAGCGCTCCGCGCAGCACGATGCCGACGCCCGGGGAAACCAGCGTCCAGTAGCGGCCGAACCGCGCGGTGGAAGCCGGGTCGGTGCAAGCGGTACGTGCTTCATAGGTCAGGAGGGACCGGCGTGCCCCGTAGGGATGGACGACGAAGGCGGCGGCCATCTTCGCCCAGCCGGGCTCCTCGAAGCCCGCGTAGTCACCAGGTTCGACACGGCGCCACTCGATGGTGGGCTTCCACACCTTGCCGACCGCCCCGAAAGCGATCTCGCGCCCCGCGCGCTCCCCGAGGGCAACCCAGGGTTGGATCTCCAGGTCCCCCTGATCACCGGTTGCTGCGGTGTCGAACAGGTCGGACACCCGCATCGAAGCTGGCGTGGCCACGGGCCGACGGCGCACTCGGTCCGGCACTCCACGCGCCCACATGACCACGTCGAACAGCGGCGAGTGAATGGACAGCATGTCCAGATCACGGGCCGCGCGGTACACGACGCCCGGCGCGGCGGCGATCACAGCGCACTCCAAGCGCGAGAACCGGAACTCGGGCAGAGCCGCGTCGAGCAAGAGAGGCTCGGCTGTCGCGGTATCGCTCGGCTGGGTATCCATGGAGACCTCCCCGGATCCGACACCACCAGTCTGGCCCACAGGACAGTCTCGCGCCGGGGTCGACCGTCCCCGAGCGTCTCCAGGCCCCCGTCGCCCTCGCCCCGCTCATCGACCCCAACCAGCGCAGCTTCGGCCACACCGCGCGGATCCGCGTGAGCCCGTCACCTGCGGCCCCAGGCAGCAGATATGGAACAGCAGGGCCGGTGGAGTGCGTTACGCACTTCCATCGGGCAGAGTTTCGGTCCACACAACGAGCGGAGTAAGACCTGTGTCGAGTGCCGAGGCGGCCCCCAGGATCGGCAAGCTAGTACGCGACCGGATCCCAGAGATCATCCGGAACGAGGGAGTCGAGCCGGTCACCCACGTCGCGGGCCCTCAGGAGTATCGGGCCCGGCTGCGGGACAAGCTGCGCGAGGAGGTCGCCGAGTTCCTGGAAGCGGACGAAGAGGCGGCGCCCGGCGAGCTCGCGGACGTGGCGGAGGTGCTGCTCGCGCTCGCCGCCGACCTCGGCATCAGCCCGGAGCAGTTCGAGGTGCTGCGCGCCGCGAAGGCCGACGAGCGAGGGGGCTTCGCCGGGCGGATCGTCTGGACGGGCAACCGCCGGTAGAAGGCGCCGGCTACCGCGCCACGGGGCAGGCGGTGTCGACTTCGGTCAGGGAACGCCTCGTGCTCGCCGGGTCCCGCGACCGGCGGTTCGGCCGAGGGCCCGGAGATCTCCTCAGCGGTGGACGGGGTCGTGCCCGCGAGGAGCCGGCGGACGGTCTGTTCGAGGTCGGTGAGCGGGGCGGGGCCGGGGCGGACGGCGACGGAGTAGAGCCGGTGGAACTCGGCCACGGCCTCGGCTTCGGTGTCGTACGAGGTGGAGACCTGCCGGAGGTGGTTCTCCCCGTGGAGGTGCACGTGCCGGCGCACGCCGGTTGCGTACGAGCCGACGGCAACGGTGGTGTGACCGTTGTCGGCGTGCAGGTGGATGGTCAGGCGGCCTTCGGCGATGTCGTCGTGGATGCGCTGGGCCGCGGCGCCGACCTCGCGGATCTCCGATCGGGAGCACCAGGGCATGGAGTAGTTCGCCCAGGTCCACTCCGTGTCGATCTCCTCCTGGAGGGCGGGGTCGACCTCGGTGGTGAAGCCGTACCGCCGGAGCTGTTCGGCGGCCTGGGCGGTGTAGTGGGGCTCCTCGTGGTCGATGCGGGCCAAGACCATCGTGGTCGGGCCGGTGCTGCGGAAGCCAGCGTCGTACAGGTGGGAGCGGGCGGCGTCGGCCGTAGGGCCCGTCGTGGTGGCGATGACGGCGGGCTGGTGGTCGGGGTGGAGGGCGAAGCGGACGTGGGAGTCGGCGGGGGCGTACGGCATCGGGTCCTTCGGTGGGTCAGGGGGTTCGGCCGGCGGCGGCCCGTGCGGCGGGGCGCGCAGACGGCGGCGAGACGACGGGGGCGCGGCGCGTCGAGGGTCCCGCGCGTGTGGTGGGCGCGGCCCGCGCTCGCTGGGGCAGCGGCCGGCCGGTGGCATGCTGCCAACGGGTACGGACTGCGCCGATATCGGCGAGGGCCCGGCGAGCACCGGCGACAAGCTGGAAAGGTGTGTTCATCGGGTCGTCGGAGTACGCCTGGATGCGGCGGGCGGCGCCGTCCACCGTGGTCAGGAGCGAACGCGTGAGGGCGCGTTGGCTCCAGTGCTCGACGGAGCCTGCCGGTTCGGCGAGCAGACGCAGTACGTCGCTCGGCTCGCTTCCGTCGTGCAGGAGACCGCGCTGTTGGGCTTCCCACAGGACGGTGACGGGGTCGACGGGCTCGTGGCGGCGGACGAGGGTCGTGAGGCACTGCCACAGGCCGGCGTGCAGGGGCTGGGTGAAGTCCTCGGGCAGCAGCCACCGTACGGACTCGATGTCGGCGGGGCGGGCGGTGGCGGTCGCGAGCAGCAACTGCTCCTCCTCCTCCTCGGTGTGGTCGGGCACGACGGCTGGCGGGGACCCAGACGTCCGGGGCAGGACGCCGGCGCGGGGTGGAAAGCGTGTGGCGATGTCGTCCACGACCGCGGCGAGCGCGTCGGCCTCGGCGAGCACCGTCGGGACGGGCTCCGGGAGGGAGGCGTCGTGGGCGGTCAGAAGGAGGCGCGCGCGTCCCCTCCGCCTTCGCCCGCTCCCACGCCTCCAGTCCCGGCACGGCGGGAACGTCTCCGGCGGCGGTCCGATCGACCGTCTTGCGCAGGAGGTCGCCCTCCGAGACGACGCCGATCACGCGGTCCGCTTCGTCCACGACCGGCACGGCGGTGACGCGGTGGTGCGTCAGCACCCGCACGATCTCCTTGAACGGCGCGTCGCCGTGGACGCTCACCACTTCGCGGGTCATCAGCTCTTCGATCCTGCGGTGTCGCATCATCCGTTCCTTCCGTGTACAGGCGTCTCCGCCTCGGCCGTCGGGCGATCGGCCGGTCCGCCGTCACGGGAACCGGCGGGCGGAGTTCGACGCGGCTGCTCCACGTCGGGCGCCAGGTTGTCGTAGGCGTAGTCGATCGATTCGTGCAGGGCGACGACTCCGTCGACGGAGCGGCACAACCGGGCGATCACGGGTATGTCGGCGCGTTCGTCGACGTGACCGGTCAGCGTGACGATCCCGTCGTCGACCGTGACGTCGAGCGTGCCGGGGGCGAGTCGTAGGGTGCCGGCCAGGACGTCGTGCTCGATCTCGGCCCGAATGGCGGCGTCACCACGGAGGAACGGCCGCAGCAGATCGGTGCGGCTGATGATCCCGGCCAGCCGGCCGGTGTCGTCGAGCACGGGGAGCCGCTTCACGCCTTCGCGGTGCATCGTCCTGGCAGTCTCGACGAGGTTCCAGCCGGGCCGTGCCGAGACGGCCGGCGAGGTCATCAGCTCGGCCGCCGTCTCCGCCTCGGGAACACCCCGTTCCCGGGACAGCAGCCGGACGCCCGCCCAGCGTCCCTGCAGAGAGGGCAGTTCGGAGGTGTCCCGCAGCAGATCGGCCTCGGAGACCACCCCCAGGACACGCAGGTCCTCGTCGACGACCGGCACCGCAGAGATGCCGTGTTCCACGAGGAGGCGCGCGACCTCCTTGAACGGAGTGGAGGGGGAGACGGTGACCACGCGGTGCGTCATCACCTCGAGGACGGTGCGGTGCCGCATGACGTCCCTCCTTCGCAGGGGCGATGCCCCCGTTGGTCCCACCCTGCGGTACCGGCGCACGCGTCAGGAGTGCCGAACGGGACCTTTCCGGGGCCATTGGCCCTATGGGCTGTGACCGATGTACTCGCGGGGTTCCGACTCTGGCCCGCGGAAGCTGACGTCTTTTCCGATGTGCCGGGTGGCGCTGTTTCTGTGCGGGTTCCGTGGCCGTGGCCGCGTGCGCCGTCTGCCCTAGGGCCGGGCATCGGCAGGGATCAGGGCTCGGTGCGGTCGGTGATCCAGCGGGCGGCGAGGAGGCCGGAGGCGGCGGTGAGGACGGCGGCGGCCACGACGGTGGCGTTCAGGCCGAGGGTGTCGGCGAGGATGCCCGCGACGAGGGCGCCGGCGGCGTAGCCGATGTCCCGCCAGAATCGGTAGGTGCCGAGGGCGTTGGCGCGCCAGGCGGGATGGGCGTGATCGGACACGGAGGCGATGAGGGCGGGATAGACCAGGGCCGTGCCGAGGCCGAGGGCCACGGCGGACAGGACACCGGCGAGCAGGGGAGCGTCGAGGAGGGCGAGGGCGAGGAGGAAGCCGGCCGCTTGGACGAGCATGCCGGTGACGACGAGGGGTTTGCGGCCGACGCGGTCGGCGAGGTGGCCGGCGGGGATCTGGCCGATGCCCCACAGGACGGGATAGAGGCCCTTGATGAGGCCGACGGCGGCGAGTCCGAGGCCGTGGTCGGTGAACAGCAGGGGGAAGACGCCCCAGGTCAGACCGTCGTTGAGGTTGTTGACGAGGCCGGCCTGACTGGCGCCGCGCAGGGAGCGGTCACGCCAGGAGGTGCGGACGAAGACGGCCTTCAGGCCGGTCTTCTCGCCCGTGGGCAGGGGCTCGGCGTGCCCGGCCAGTTCGAGGGCCACGTGTGCGGCGGTGTCCCGTACGACGAGGGACAGGGCCAGCCCGGTGGCGACGAAGACGACGCCGAGGAGTTCGGGAACGGGGCGCAGACCGTGGCCGGTGGCGAGGTAACCGGTGAGCAGCGCGGTGACGCCGACGGCGGTGTACCCGGCGGCCTCGTTGAGACCGGTCGCCAGTCCGCGGCGGGAGGGGCCGACGAGGTCGATCTTCATGTTGACGGTCATCGACCAGGTCAGGCCCTGGTTGAGGCCGAGCAGGACGTTGGCGGCGACGATCCAGCCCCAGGACGGCGCGTAGGCCAGGGCGAAGGGGACGGGGACGCCGATCAGCCAGCCGGTGAGGAGGAGCTGCCTGCGGCGGAAACGGGCGGTCAGCGCCCCGGCGGCGAGGTTGGTCAGGGCCTTGGAGAGGCCGAAGGCGATGATGAACGCGAAGACCGCCAGGTCGCTGGTCAGGCCGAAGACATCGGTGCCGATGAGCGGCACGGTGGTGCGTTCCAGGCCCACGAGACCACCGACGGCGACGTTGACGACGACGAGAAGCGCGAACTGGAGCCGGTTCTCCCGCAGCCCGAGCCGCACGGCGTGCTCGGCGGGCCGCTTCGTCGTGAGGGTGGTGGTCATGCGCGCGTCCTTGCGGAGGAGAGGGAAGAGGGCCGACGCGAGGGTCAGACGAACGCGTCGACGAGCATGAAGGCCGCGACCGCGAGCAGCACAAAGGCGAAGACGCGTTGCAGGGCGTCGCCGGTGAGCCGACGCGCGTGCCGCTTGCCGTCCCAGGCGCCGAGGATCGCGGCCGCGGTGAAGGGCGCGATGACCGTCCAGTCCAGGTGCGTTCCGGCGCCGGCCCGGGCACCGAGGGCGGCGAGCGAGTTGACGGTGATGACCAGCAGGCTGGTGCCGACGGCCCGGCGCATCGGGAGGTTCAGCACCCGTACCAGGGCCGGTACGGCGAGGAAACCACCGCCCACGCCCAGCAGTCCGGTCACCGCGCCGAGTCCGGCGCCGGCGGCGCCGGCCTTGGCGGGACGCACCTCGCCCACGGCCGGGGTGCGTGCGGGGCGCAGCATGCGCAGGGCGGCGAGCCCCGCGACGGCCGCGAAGGCGACGGTCAGTCCCGCCTGGGGCAGACGGCCGGCGGCCATCCCGGCGAACATGGCGGGGACGATGCCCGCCGCCGCGAACAGCAGGCCGGTCCGCCAGGCCACGTTGCCGTCCCGGGCGTGCCCGGACAGCGCGGTGATCGACGTCAAGGTGACGATGATCAGACTGGTGGTGATCGCGTCCGCCGGGGGCAGACCGATCAGGTAGGTCAGGGCGGGGACCGCCAGGACGCTGCCGCCACCGCCGAGTCCGCCGAGCGCCAGGCCGACGACGGCTCCGGCCGCGAGTGCGAGGATCACGGGGGTCATGCCACCGAACCGTCGTCACCGTGGCCGTCGACGACAGGGTGTCCGGCGGCAACCCATTCCCGCAGGCCGCCCTTCACGTCCACCGCGTCCGCGCCGCGGGCGCGGAGCAGCTCGACGGCCTTCCGCGAGCGGTTCCCGCTGCGGCACATCACCACCAGCGGCCGCCCCTGGGCGGCCTGCGGCAGGGGCGCTCCCGCGACCAGACCGGACAGCGGGGCGTGCACGGCGCCGGGGGCGCGCCCGGCGTCCCACTCGCCCCGCTCGCGTATGTCCAGCAGGACGGCAGAGGCGCGGGTGCCCCGGGTGCGCCGGTGGGCCTCCTCGACGGTGACGCGTGTGCGGTCTCGGGAGAACAGGGACATCACAGGACCTCGTGAAAGTAGTCGTACGGGGGTGGGGCGGCCGTCGGGCGCCCGGTGGACGCCGGTCAGGGCGTGGGGACGGCGGGGGAGAGAGCGGTCACGACGGGTTCCGCAAGGAGGCGACGACGGTGCGGATGTCGGTGCGCGGGCCGCGGTTGTAGGGCAGCTTGGAGAGCATCATGCCCATGGCACAGGTGTTGCTGAGGGCGGCGAAGGTCAGTCCGGCGCCGATCGCGGTGCCGATCAGGTGCACACCGGGGACGAAGACGCCCGTGATGCCGGTGACCAGGACGACCGAGCCGGCGATGAGGCGCACCTGCCGCTCCAGCTCCCAGCGCTGTGGGCCGCGGTTGACCGGAGCGCCGGAAGCCTCCCAGGCCGTCATGCCGCCGTCCAGGACCCGCAGGTTGGGCAGGCCCGCCTCGGCGAGCGCCTGCTCGGCCTGCATGGCGCGGGCGCCGGAGCGGCAGACCAGCACCACGTCCTCGTCGAGGTGCCCGCGCAGTTCCGTACGGTGCTCGCGCAGGGTGTCCAGGGGCACGTTGTAGGCGCCGGGGATGTGGCTCGTCCGAAACTCGCCGGGGGTACGTACGTCCAGCAGGCGGGGGCCCCTGCCGGTCTCGATCAGGTGCTGGAGGGCCGCGGGGGTGAAGGCGGTGGCGCGAGAGGCGTCGGTCGTCATGAGGACTGCTCCGTGGGGACGAGATGAACGGGAAGGGGGAAGGGGGCGAGTCCGCACCGGGACGTGTGCGTGGCGGACCCGCCGGGGTCAGGCGGTGGCGGGCGCGCTGAGCAGGGACCAGGCGGCCCAGCCGCCGAGGACGTCCGAGACGTCCTCGAAGCCCTTGTGGCGCAGCAGGCTGGCGGCGATGGAGGAGCGGTGACCGCCCGCGCAGTGCACCACCAGCGGCCTGTCGCGCGGGATCTCGTCGAGACGGCGGGGCAGCTCGCCCAGGGCGATGTGCAGGGCGCCCTCGATGAATCCGTTCTCGCCGCGCTCGCCGCAGTTGCGGACGTCGATGACGACCGGTGGGTAGTCTCCGTCCAGCGCGGCGCGGAGCCGGCCGGCGGTCAGACGGCTGGCCGGGGTGACTTCGTCGGCCATGGCCTCCAGGGCCTCCTCGGGTGCGTCCAGGTGGCCGGCCACCCGGTCGAAACCGATCCGGGCGAGCCGGGTGGCGATCTCCTCCTCGCGGTCCTCCGGTGCCACGACCAGCAGTTCCGCGTCGAGCGGCAGGACGGTGCCGGCCTGCTCGGCGAACCGGCCGTCGGCCGGGACGTTGACCGCGCCGCGCAGGTGGCCGGCGGCGAACTCCTGCGGATCGCGCGCGTCGACCACCACCGCGCCCGCCGCACGCCGGGCCAGGAAGTCCGCCGTGTCCAGCGCCCGCGGCGCGGTCGCCGGGTCAAACAGCTCCCGCTCCCGGCGGTTGAGGTCCGCGTCGTAGGCGAAGTATCCCGGTGCCGCGGACTGCCCGGCGGTCACGAGCGCGACGAAGTCCTTCTCGCTCATGGGCGTGCACGCGTAGTTGGCGGCGCGCTGCTCGCCGATCGTCGACTGCCGTTCGGTGGACAGGTTCTTGCCGCAGGAGGAACCGGCGCCGTGGGCGGGGAAGACCCGTACCGCGTCGGGCAGGCCCATCAGCTTGTGCTGCACACTGTCGTGCAGCATCGCACCCAGCTCGTCGGCGGTCACCCCGACCGAGGCCAGCAGGTCCGGGCGGCCGACGTCGCCGATGAACAGCGCGTCGCCGGTCAGCACGCCGTACGGGACGGGATCCTCGGCGCGCTCGTACACCAGCACGCTGATCGACTCCGGTGTGTGACCAGGGGTCTCCATGATCTTCAGCGTCACGTCGCCGAGGTTGATGGTGTCGCCCTCGGACAGCTTGCGGATCTCGTACTCGGTCTCGGCCCGGCGTCCGTAGCCGATCCACGCGCCGGTCCGAGCGGCCATCTCCAGGTGTCCGGCGACGAAGTCGGCGTGGAAGTGCGTGTTGATGACGCCCACGACGGTGAAGCCGCGGGCTTCCGCGTCGTTCAGGTACTCCGAAACGTCCCGGCGCGGATCCACGACCACGGCCCGGCCGGTGGTCTCGTCGGCGATCATGTACGACGCCTGGGAGAGGCATTCGAGGTAGTACTGCGAGAAGAACACGGAAACCTCCGGAACAGAACGACATGTACCCCGGGGGGTATTTTCGAGGCCGAATGCGACCCCGTCGGGGGTGAGTGCGCGGGGGTGATCGGGCGCGAGCCGACGTGCTCCGGCTCCATATCGCCCAGGGCTCCGGGCCTCGGACGGAACCAGCGTCCGGGGTGGCCGCCCGGCTCACCGCAAGGGTTGATACCCCAGGGGGTATTACATATTTGACCGTAAAGGGTCGCGATCCTCGCTGTCAAATACCTGGGGGGGTATGGGAGGTGCGGTGCCGGTCGCCTGTGGCGAGGGTGTGGGGTTCCCGTCCGCAGGGTCGTGCGGCGGCTCGAATCTATACCCCTCGGGGTATCCTCGATCAGGAGGGGATCAGCGAAGGAGGACCACATGCAGGTGGACGAAGAGTCGATGCGGCCCGTCCTGAACCGTCTGAAGCGAGCACAGGGGCAGCTGGCCGCCGTGATCGCGATGATCGAGGCCGGACGCGACTGCAAGGACGTCGTGACGCAGCTGGCAGCCGTCTCCCGCGCCCTGGACCGGGCGGGATTCAAGATCGTCGCCAGCGGGATGCGGCAGTGCCTCGCGGGGGACTCCGACACTCCGCCCATGTCCGAGGAGGAACTGGAGAAACTCTTCCTCACCCTCGCGTGATCGCGCACCGGCCGTTCTCGCGCGGGACGCCCGCCCGCGGGCCGACGAGCCGGCGAAGTGCTCAGGAGACCACGAGCGGCCGGGGCGGCCCCGCGGCGGCCGTCCCGGCCGGCTCTCCTCCGCCACTCCGGCGGACGCCCCCCCCACCGGTCCCGCTGTGTTGTACCGGCTCATTCATCAGGGGTGCCGAACGGGACCCATCCGGGACCGTTGGCCCCTATGGACTGCGGCCGGCGTGCTCGCAGGGTGGGAGAAGGCGACGAGGCCGCGGGACCCTCTCCCGCGGCGGCAGAGCTCGGAGGAGGAAACCATGAACCGCACCGGAACACGGCACGGCCCGGAGAGGTCCCGTGCCGGTCTGTGGGCCCGCGTCGGCGACCGGTTGATCGTCGGTGGTGCCACCGTCGGGGACGGGCGGGACGGCGAGATCGTGGCACTGCACCACGAGGACGGCAGCCCGCCCTTCGATGTCCGCTGGTCCGACACCGGGAGGGTCACTCTCGTCTTCCCCGGCCCGGACGCGCGCGTCCAGCATTTCTCGCGCCCCGGCCCCACGGCCGCGCCAGGGCGATGAAAGTCACAGAGGCGTCCATGACACCGGGCACGGCCAGGCCGGCGCACCGTCGGCCTGACGGACCGGCGCGCACGGACACCGGCGGCCGGCACCGCGTTCGGCGCCGGAACGGCGACGGGTCTTCAGCCTCCGGTCCGACCGGGCGGACCAGGGTGGACCGATCGGCCCTGTCGCCCTCTCCTCCACCGGTGCGAACGTGACGACAGATCCTCACGTGACCGAAAGGCGGTGGGCAGGATGGAAACCCCCCTGGTAGTCGGCGTCGATGGTTCCGATCCGGCTCTGACGGCCCTGGACTGGGCCGTCGACGAGGCCGTACGGCAGGGGCGTCCCCTGCGGATCGTGTACGCCTCACTGTGGGAACGGTACGAGGGGGCAGTGCCTCCCTGGAGCACCGACCGGCCGTGGGGCCAGGCCCTCGCCGACACCATCATCGGCCAGGCCGCGGAACGCGCCCGGCGACGGGCGCCCGGGCTCTCCCTCACCACCCGCGTCGCCGCCGAGGACGCCGCCCGCGCCCTGCTCGGCGAAGGCCGGGAAGCGTGGGCCGTGGTCGTCGGCGCGCGGGGGCGCAGCGAACTCGGCGACCTCCTGCTGGGATCGGTCGGTCTCGTCGTCGCCGCCCGGGCGTCGTGCCCCGTCGTCGTCGTACGGGGAGACGGGCAGGCTCTGGAAGCGCGCCACGAGCGGATTCTCCTGGGCGTCGGCGACCACGACCTCGACGCCCCGTCCGTCGCGTTCGCCTTCCGCGAGGCCGCGGTTCGTGACGCGGAACTGGACGCGGTGCGCACCTGGCGCCGACCCCTCCACGATCCGCTCGACCACCCCCTCCTCCGGGGCGAGACCGGGGTGTACCTCGCGGAGGAGGCGTCGGAGGCCCTGGACAAGGTCCTCGCCGCGGGCACACGGGAACACCCCGACGTGCGGGTGCGCCGGAGCAGTGTCGAGGGGGCCGCACGCCGGGTGCTGGTCGAGCGCTCCGCCGCCGCCGACCTCCTCGTGCTCGGCGCGCGCCGCCGCGACGGACACGTCGGCCTCCAGCTGGGCAGAGTGGCCCACCGGGCCCTGCACCACGCCCGGTGCCCGGTCGCGGTCGTACCGCAGCCCGCACCCGCCGTCACGGAAGGGGGCGAGCGATGAACACCAACGGTGACCGGCGGTACCGGAGCGACCTCGGCCGTCGCGTCATGACCCGACGACTGCAGCTCGGCCTGTCCCGCGAGGAGGTGGCGGAGCGTGCCGGGTCCGCGCCCGGATACATCGCCCACGTGGAGGAGCAGCTGCCCACGCCGGGGATCGAGTTCCTCGTCCGCCTCGCCCACGCCCTGGGGACGACCATCCAGGAGCTGACCGGCCTCACCGCGGACCTCGCCCCCGGTGGGGCGCCGCCGGGGAACCGGCCGGAGCTGGTCGGGATGGACGAGGCGGAGTGCTGGTCCCTGCTCGACGACCGAGGGGTCGGCCGGGTCGCCGTCGAGGGGGCCGACGGCCTCTCCGTGTTCCCGGTCAACTATCAGGTCATCGACGGAAGCATGGTCATCTCGACCGCGGCGGATTCCCCTCTCGGTCGGGCGGCGGCCTCCGGCGCCGAGATCGCCTTCGAGGAAGACCGTCTGGACGAGGCGTTCCGGCGAGGCTGGAGCGTCCTTGTCGTCGGCCCGGTGCACGTGCTCTCCGATCCGGCCGAAGCCATGGACATGAGTCGGGCCGTGACGGTGCGCCCCTGGTCCGGAGACGAGCGGGATACCCTCGTGAGGCTCGTCCCCCGACGTGTCACGGGACGACGGATCGTCGTCCCCGGCGCGCCCGCCGCGCCGGGGACCTGAGCCGGCGGGGCCAGGACACGCGGGTGCAGGGGCGGACCGGCCGGTCCGCCCCTGCACCCGCCCACTTCCGCACCCGCCCACTCATCCCAGACTCATCCCAGGGGGACGACCGCCACCGGCACCGGGCTGTGGTGGACGACCGCGTGCGCCACGTGGCCGACGTGCGGGCCGGCGGGCAGCCGGCGGGAGCGGCGCCCCACGACGACGAGTTCCGCCTCCCGCGACGCGTCGGTCATCCGGGGCGCGGCCGCTCCCACGACCGCCTCGGTCGTGACGTCGGCACCCGGATACCGCGCGCGCCACGGCGACAGCAGTTCTTCGAGGCCGGCGCGTACGCCGGCTCCCAGCTCCTCGTTGATCCCGGGGTCCACGATGGCCGCGTAGCCGTAGGAGGTGGGCACCGTCCAGGTGCTGAGGAACCGCAGGGGAGCGTGCCGCCTGACCGCTTCCCCGAAGGCGAAGGCCAGCAGCGGCTCGCACGCGTGACGAAGGTCGACCCCCACCACGATCCCGCGGGCGGAGGACGTCGGGTCCGGGTGTTCCGCCCGCACGAGGACGACCGGCTGCCGGGCCGTGCCCACGACCGCGAGGGAGACCGAACCCATGACGAAACCCAGGACGCCGCCGAGGCCGCGGGACCCCAGCACCAGCAGGTCGGCCGCGTCCGCCGCGGCGACCAGCTCGTCCGCGGCCCGCCCACGCACCCGTTCCGTGACGACCTCCAGGCCGAGATGCTCCTTCCGCGCCCGCTCCGCCTCGTCGTGCAGGAGGGCCTCCGCCCGCTCGTACAGGGTCCGGGCGTGGGAGACGGGGATCTCCGGAGTGTCCGGCCACTCCTCCACGTGCAGCAGCCGGAGCGGAACCTCACGGAGAACCGCCTCCACCGCGGCCCAGCGTGCCGCGGCGAGGCTTTCGTCCGAGCCGTCGAGCCCCACGGTGACCTGTGCTGTCATCACTGCCTCCCCGGCCGTCGCCGTCGATGACACCAGACTCGCCCGGCGCACCACCGCGCGGTGAGGGCCGGGCAGGTCGCCATCGGGGCCGAACGGCCCATCGCGGCCGGCGCTCCGTGGTGCGAGCGTGAGCAGTGTCGTCCCTCCGGGCGCCGTACGAGCCCCGGGCCGAACCCGAGGAGGAACCATGAGCAGCGAGACGCCCGTCCGGCCCGAGCTGGCCGACGTCGTCGTCGGGATCGACGGATCCCCCTCGGCCCGGACGGCCGCCCTGTGGGCCGCCGCGGAGGCGGACCGCCGGTCCCGCCCCCTGCACCTCGTCCACGCCGCCGACACCGACCGGCGCGCCTACTGGAGCGACGCCGCGACGATCCAGACCGTCCGGGAGACCGGCCGCGACCTGCTGACCGCGACCGAGGCGGCGGTCGGGGAACGCTTTCCCGACCTCGTCGTCACCCGGCTGCTCGGCCGACAGGAACCGCTCGACGGACTCCGGGAGGCCGCGGGCGGCGAGAAGACCATCGTGGTCGGCAGCAGGGGGCTCGGAGGCTTCTCCGCCCTCCTGCTCGGCTCCGTGGGACTCGGAGTCGCCGCCCGCGCGGACGTGCCCGTCATCGTCGTGCGCGGTGACGCGGACCGTCCCGAGGCGGGTTCCGTGACCGCGGCGGTCCGTGACTCCGAGGACCTGGGATGGCTCCTCCTCGCCGCCGCCGAGGCGGACGTCCGCAAGGTCCCGCTGCGTCTCCTCAGCGTGTGGAACATCCTCACGCACGTCGGCGACGTGGCGACCATGCTCGACGACCTGGACGCCGCCGCGCACCGGCGCGTCCGTGAGGTGAAGGCCCTCGCCGACCGCATCCGCGAGTGGTACCCGGACCTGACCGTCACCCACCACGTGGAGACCGGCACCTCGACGCCCGGGATCCTCGTCGACGCGAGCGTCCACACCGATTTGGTCGTCATGGGCCGGGGGCACCGGCCGCTCGGCGTGGGACCGTCCCTCGGACGCGTCGCCCACGCCCTCATCCACCACGCCCACTGCCCCGTGGAGATCGTCCCCGTCGGCTTCGGGACGCGGGGCGGCGACACGACGTGAACGACCTCCTGCACGGAGTGGATCCAGCGGATCCGTCCGTGACCGCCCTGGTCCGGGCCGCTGACGAGGCGGCCCGCAGACGGCTGCGGTTCGTCGTCGCGGTCCCTCCCGTCCACGACAGGCGGGGATACGACGCCCTGGGGCACCGGTCCGCCCTGCGGACGCGGATCGCGCCGGCACGGCAGGCCGCCGAACTGCTCGCCGAGAGCTCGGTCATCGTCCCGCTCACCGCGCGCCCCCTGCCCGGACTCGTCGTCCGGGCGCCGGAACACAGCGAGGTCCATCCGCCGACGTTCGTGGTAGGCGTGGGCGGCAGCGAACAGAGCCGGGCGGCCGTGGCGTTCGCCGTACGCGAGGCGAGCCTGCGCGATGCGCGGCTCAGAGCGGTCTGGGTCCGGCCCCGTCCGCTCCTCGCGCACGAGGACACCGGGACGGGTCTGTCCGAGCGGCGACGCCCGCTCGCGGAGTCCGTGGCCGGCTGGTCGGAGCACCACCCCGACGTCCCCGTTCTCCAGGACGTCCTCCGAGGACATCCGGTCGAACAACTCGCCCTGGCCGGAAGAGAGTCCCTCGCCCTCGTCGTGGGCAGGACCGGTCGCGGCGGTCACACGGGCATGCGCCTGGGATCGACGCTCCACGGCCTCCTGCACCATGCCGACTGCCCGTGATCACCTTCCCCTCCGGCACGCCCCGCGAACGCGGCGACCACGTCCCGGGGCTGGGCCGAACGGCCCCGCCCCGGAGAGACCGACCGGCCTCCGGCGGCTTGACCCGCTCGGCACTGGTCACCGCGCACGCCGTGCTCGAGGGTGGTCGAAGAGGGCGCGATCGGGTCGTCCCGGCCACGAAGAGGCGAGCACCATGCAGCGCATCCGGATCAGCACCAAGCCCCGTCGGCCCCGCGAGCAGCCCCCGCTCGACCTGCGGACTCCGTCCGGCCGCACCCTGCCCTACTGATCCGGCCGGCTCCGCGACGGAGCCGTCCGGAAACCGTGGGGGCGCCGGTCTCGGCTCCGGGCCGTTTGGAGTTCGCGACGGCCGAGCACCCCGCCCGTACAGGTACGGGCCGCCGTCCCGGGCCATGGAGGAGGCCGCTCAGGCCCCCGAAGGAACCGCCATCGGCCCGACCGGGTCCGCACGCTCCTCCCGTCCATGCGCCAAGAGCACCGGAAACACGCCCCGTCATCGGGATCGAACCACTTTTCCTGTCCACGCGACGAGGGAGGGGATCCGGCCTGCCGGGCGCCGTACCGTGACCCCGGCTCCTCCGTCCTCACGGCCGCCGGTACGGCGTGTCCGTCCACCACGGACGCCCCGCCGCGGCACCGCGGCGTCTCCCGATGACCCGCCCGTGAGAAGGAGGGTGCTCCGGGGGCCGGTCGGGTCCCTCGGGAACGGGACCGTTCGGCCCTCCCCGACGACCCCTTTCGACACTCCGCCGCGCGGCGTACGGGCGGAAGGCTGGAACCACGGAACCAAACCGGTGTCCGCCACCCGACACAGTCCGCCGGGACGGCACCCGGCACGTGGAAGAGGAGCAGGACGATGACCGGAGCCAAGCCCGAACGCAGGCACAGCTTCCTCCCCGACCTCGACACCTGGTTCGGCCGGGAGTTTCCCGGTCTCCCCGGATGGCGGCCCGCGACGGCCGCCCACTCCATCCCGGTCGAGGTCTCCACCGGCGACGACGGCGTCTGCACGCTGCGGGCCGAGCTCCCCGGGATGGACCCGGACGACATCACCCTCACGGTCGACGACAACCTCCTCACCGTGAGAGCCGAGCACCGGGAGAACACCGAGGACAAGGACCACTCGGAGTTCCGCTACGGAGCGTTCCGCAGGACCGTCCGCCTCCCGGACACCATCCCCGCGGACGACGTCGACGCCTCCTACGCGGACGGCATCCTGACCGTCCGGATCCCGATGCCCGCCCAGGACACCCGCACGACACGGACCATCCGCGTCAAGCGGCCCGCGGACGACGGCGAGGACCGGTCATGACCCCGAAGCGCGTCCTCGTCGCCTACGGCAGCAAGCACGGCTCCACTGCGGGCATCGCCGACGAGATCGGCCGGGCCCTCCGGGACGACGGATTCGACACCGACGTCCGGCCGGCCGACGCCGTCACCGACGTCAGCGACTACGACGGCGTCGTCCTCGGCGGAGCCCTCTACGCCGGACGCTGGAACGGCAAGGCTCGCCGGTGCGCCCGGCGCAACGCCGAGCAGCTCCGCCACCGCCCCCTCTGGCTTTTCAGCAGCGGCCCCGTCGACAGCTCCGCCGAACAGCACGACATCCCGCCCGTGCCCGGCGTCGCCCGCCGGATGAAGAAGCTCGGCGCGAAGGAGCACGTCACCTTCGGAGGCGCGCTCACCGCCGACAATCCGGATCTCGTCGCCCGCGCCATGGTCCGCCACGGCAAGGGCGGGGACTTCCGGGACCCGGCCCGCGTCCGGGCCTGGGCCCACCGGATCGGAGCCGCGCTCGGGGAAGCCGGCTGAACCCGCTTCGGCCTTCCTCTTCCGACGGGGACGAGCGTACGGAGGCGTGCCATGTCCGACCGCGAAACACCCCGCGCCGGACCACGGCTGCCGCGGGGCGCCCCCGGCCGCCGCGCGACGGTGGTCGTCATCGCGGTCCTCGCGCTCGTCGGCGGCGCGATCGCCGCCGGGTACCTGTGGAGCTTCGGCGCCAGGACCGAGCACGACCGCGCCGCCCGTCTGCACCAGGTGACGGCGACCACGACGGGACCGGCCCGGGAGCCGTCCGCCCTCGCGCGGAGCGGTGCGGCGAACCGGGCCGTCGCACCCGCGGTCTGGGAGTACCCGGACGGTGAGCGCCGCTCCGGCACCGTCGAGGTACCGGCCAGGACCCCCCAGGGGCGGACCGTGAAGGTCTCGGTGGACGACTCGGGAGCTCCCGTCCGCCGGGCCGTCGGGACGTCGGACCTCCTGCTGGCGTCGGTCGTCGGCGGTACCGCGACGGCCGGGGCGGTCGCCGCGACCGGAGCCGGCGTCCTCGTCCTCCTGCGACGGAGGACCGACGGCCGCACCCTCGCCGCCCTGGAACGCGAGTGGGAACAGGTCGAGCCCGTCTGGTCCGGCCGCCTTCGCAAAGAGAACGACGCCGGGACGGACGATGTCTGACGACGGTGCCGACCGTACCGCGACCGGTCGCGCGGGCCACCGTACGGGCACCGCACGGCCGACCGAGGCGCTCCCCTTTGACCCCAGCGAGCCCCTGCCCCGCCTCCGTCGGGAACTGGACACAGGCCCGGACGGGCTGTCCGCTCGGGAGGCGGCCCGGCGCCTTGCGGTGTACGGTCCGAACGAGGTGCGCCGCAAGGCCGGACCCTCCGTCTGGCGGGAGGTGGCCACGCAGCTGGCGCACCCCCTGGCCCTGCTGCTGTGGGCCGCGGCCGCTCTGGCCTTCGTGGCCGATCTCGCCGTGCTCGGCTGGGCCGTCCTCGCGGTCATCGTCGTCAACGCGGGTTTCGCGCTACTCCAGGAGCGCCAGGCGGAGCGCGCGGTGGAGACCCTCGCCCGCTATCTGCCCGAGCACGCCCTCGTCGTGCGTGACGGGCACCCGCTGGCCGTGGAGGCCCGCGAGCTCGTGCCGGGGGACGTCGTCCTCCTGGAGGAGGGGGACAAGGTCCCGGCGGACGCCAGGGTCACCGAGGGCGGTGTGGAGGTGGACCTGTCGATGCTGACGGGGGAGTCGGTGCCGGCGGAACGGGTGGCGGTGGCCGGGCTGCTCGGCGCGCCCCTCCTGGAGGAGCCCAATCTCGTCTTCAGCGGGACGACCTGTATCGAGGGACAGGCCCGGGCCGTCGTCTTCGCCACCGGGGACCGTACCGAGCTGGGGCGGATCGCCGCCCTCAGCCAGCGGACGCGGCGAGAGGCCAGCCCCCTGGAGCGACAGGTCAAGAAGGTGGCCTGGCTCATCGCCGCCGTCGCCACCGGAATGGGAGCCGTCTTCCTCGTCGTCGGTGTGGCGGTCGGACTGCCGGTGACCGACTCCCTGATGTTCGCCATCGGGCTCCTCGTCGCCAACGTCCCCGAAGGGCTGCTGCCGACGATCACCCTCGCCCTCGCCGTCGGCGTCCGCGCCCTGGCCCGGCAGGGCGCCCTGGTCAAGCGGCTCAGCGCGGTGGAGACCCTCGGGTCCACCAGCGTCATCTGCACGGACAAGACCGGCACCCTCACCCGGAACCGCATGCACCTGCGTGTCTGCTGGACCCCCGGTCACGAGAGGGAAACGGGGCCCTGGGCACAGGAGCTGGTAAGGGCTGCCGCCGAGTGCACCACGGTCACCCGGGACGCCGAGGACGGGCTGCACGGCGACCCCACCGAGACCGCTCTCGTCGAGGGAGCCGCCGAGCTGGGCGCCCCGGTGGACCTCGCCCGGCGTGACGAGCGGCGGCAGGCGCTCTTCCGGTTCGACCCACGGCTTCGGATGATGACCGTCGTGCAGGACGGCGGGGCCTCCGGGCCCACCCGGGTCGTGGCGAAGGGAGCCCCCGAAGCGGTTCTCGAGCACGTTCTGCCCGGCCCGGACCGGGATGCGGCCCGAGACGCGGCGCAACGACTGGCAGGGGCCGGCACCCGCGTCCTGGCCGTCGCCGTCCGCGACCTCCCGGCCGACGGCGGGGCGCCCGCCCGGCGGCAGGACGCCGAAACCCGCCTGACCCTGCTGGGACTCGTCGGGCTCTACGACCCGCCGCGGGCCGAGGTGGCGTCCGCCGTCCGCCGCTGCCACGGGGCCGGGGTGCGCGTGCACGTGGTGACGGGGGACAACGGCGCCACGGCCGCCGCGATCGCGCGGGAGGTCGGCATCGGGGTGCCCCGGCTGGAGGTCGTCGACGACTCCGAGACCCTGGGCGACGCAGAACTGGACCGCCTGCTCGTGAAGGACGACGCCGAGATCGTCTTCGCCCGTTCCTCGCCCGAGACGAAGCTCAGGGTCGCCGACACCCTGCGGGCCCACGGCCGGATCGTCGCCATGACCGGGGACGGCGTCAACGACGCCCCCGCTCTCCACCGCGCGCACATCGGGGTGGCCATGGGCCGCTCCGGCACGGACGTGGCCCGCGAGGCGGCGGCCATGGTCCTCACCGACGACGACTTCGCCACCATCGTCACCGCGATCGAATCCGGGCGCCGCGTCTACGACAACGTCCGCAAGTTCATCGTCTACATCTTCGCCCACGCGACGCCGGAGATCGTGCCCTTCCTCGTCTTCGCCCTGTCGGCGGGAGCAGTTCCGCTCCCCCTCACGGTGCTCCAGATCCTCGCCGTCGACCTCGGCACGGAGACCCTTCCCGCCCTCGCGCTGGGCAGGGAACGCTCCGAGCCCGGTGTCATGCGACGGCCGCCCCGATCCGCACACCAGGGCGTCATCTCCCGTGAAATGCTCATCCGTAGCTGGGGGTACCTGGGCCTGGTCTCGGCCGTCCTCGTCATGGCCGGATTCCTCTACGTCCTCTGGCGCGCAGGCTGGCAGCCCGGAGACCCCACCGGCGAGGGGTCCCCGCTGTACGGAGCGTACGTGACGGCGACGACGGCCACGTTCGCCGGCATCGTCACCTGCCAGATCGGTACCGCCTTCGCGGCCCGCACCGACCACGCGGCGCTCCGCGAGATCGGCGTCCTGTCGAATCCGCTGCTGCTCGCGGGCATCGCCTTCGAACTCTGCTTCACCGCCGCGCTCGTCTATGCGCCACCGCTCCAGCGGGTCTTCGGGACGGCCGCGCTCCCCTGGGACGTCGTCCTGCTCATCGGGACCTTCCCACTAGTGGTCTGGGGCGTCGACGAGGCACGTCGCGCCCGGCGGCGCCGTCAGAGGGACCGCTGGGGGGACGCCGGTTCGCTCCCGCCCTGGTCGAGGCGGAAGGGCGGATAGGCGTCCGTCATGAGGCTCGCGTAGGCGGCGACGCGGAGGACCCAGCGGTTCAGGCCGGCGATCAGGTCGAACAGGTCCCGGGGATAGCGCGAGGTGAACGCGAGGGCGAAGCCGGCGAACACCGCGAGCAGCGTGATCAGGCCACCGCTCCACCATCCGGCGCGCAGGCCGCCGGTGAAGAACGCGAGGACCAGGTAGTGCGGGATCGCGAGCAGCCACCACTTGACCAGCACCTGCGAGCGGGAGAGCCGTTCCGGGTAGGCGATGTCGAGCCGGGCCGGGTAGCCGGGTTCGGGGCCGAGGCTGAAGGGCGGGTAGCGGTCGGTGCCGAGCGCGCCGTAGGAGTAGTACGAGACCCGCCACGACCACCGGAGCACGCCGAGGTTGAAGTCGAAGAGACCTCGTGGGTAGCGCTCGGTGAACAGGACCGAGAAGAAGGCGATCACCGTCACGGCCAGGAAGGCGATCCACAGGAAGAACAGCACGATCCAGTGAGGGATCACGAGGATCCACTTCACCAGCCACAGCCAGCGGGACAGGGGGGCGTCGAGCACGGCCGTCACTCGGACGGGAGGGTACGAGGAGCTGATGTCGTCCATGACCGTCACCTCCTCGCTCCGGCCCAGTCCCGGTATCGGATGCGGTCGACGGCGTTTCGGTGCCTCATGGCTGGTCACCTCTCCTGCGGTGTCCCCGTTTCCCAGGGTCCTCCGTGCCCGCCGCCCGGGGGAGGGCCGTCCGGCCCCCATGCGTGCCCGTGGTCCTCCGCGTAGGCCGCGAAGACCCTGTCGGTCCCCTCGCCCGTGAGCAGGAAACGTTCGTCGAGCACGGCCGCCAGGTCGTCGAGGGCCTTGCGCAGCACCGACGCGGAGAGCCGGACGTCCGGGTGGCGCGCCTCGTCGGCGCCGTCGGCGAGGCCGAGGGCGTATCCGAGCTGCCGGGGGAGGGACGTGTTCTCGTCGGCGTCGTGGAAGTAGTACGACTCGGCGTACTGCATGAAGTCGACGGTGCCGGTGGACAGGCCGGCGGCGAGCCCGTCGAGGAGCGCCGCCCCGCCGTCGGAGTCGAGTGCCCGGACGGTGACCCGGCCGCGGCGCACGTGGGACAGCCGCAGGGCCAGCGTCCTGCGGCGGGCGAGGGCGGGGTAGATGCCGAGGAGCCACGCGACCGTGGCCGACAGGAGCACGAAGCCCACCAGGGCCTCCAGGGGCGCCAGCACCCGCAGCCACTCCGGGGTCGGGGCGATGTCGCCGAGGCCGAGCGTGGCCAGGGTGACCAGGGAGAGGTACAGGGCGTCCAGCGGGCCGGCGTGCTCGGACGGCGTGAGCCCGGGCGCGTAGGAGAAGTCCTCCGGCATGCGGGGCCAGTAGACGAGCGCCCATCCCACGGCCACCGTCAGCGCCCAGACGGCGACCACCGCCACCATGCCGAGCGGGCCGGCCAGCCCGGCCGGGCGCCACCGCGTGCCGCGGTGTGCCGACAGACGCCACACCGTCCGCATCACCACTCTGCTCAGACCGCCGTGGCGGGTCGGATGCCAGAGCGTGTGGAAGACGTCCCGGAGGACGAGCAATACCAGCAGAACGCCCAACGGCGTCACGAGCCACGTCATAGCGGACCCCTTCCGGACTGCAGCCACTCCACCCCGGCAGGGTGGTGTGGCCACTCCGCCGCGCAGGTTGTTCTTCCCGTCTCCGTCGCCTCTTCGGCCCTGTCCCGCCGCATACCTCCTATGGCCCTGTTCGGGTCCGTCCGATGACGCGGTTCCGGACGACGGAGGTCAGCGCTGTCAGCCGGGCCGAGACAGCGGGAACGGGAGCCACCGGCCCTTCGACGTGCCTCGCCTCCCCCGGCAGCGAGGCGAGGTCAGCCTCGAAACGGGACCGGGCCGCCGCGAGGGTGTCCGGCGACCCGGTGCGGAGCCCGCCGCGCATCACGGTCCGCAGCAGCGGCTCCGTGCCCTCGGGCGGCTCCTCGTTCGCCAGGCCGATCACGTCGCGCAGCTCCGGCCCGCGGAAGACCTGTTTCGGGCCCGGCGCCGTGACCTTGGCGGACGACAGCTTCATCACGGGCCGGCCGTCGTACTCGACCAGCTTGTACGCGGCGTCCAGATACGGTGCGTCGGAGGCCGTGCCGACCTTCGTCCCGACGGCGTACGCGTCGATCGGCGCGCCCTCCCGCACCAGCCGGTCCACCCCGTACTCGTCCAGGCCGCCGCTCGCGATGATCCGGACGTCCGCCAGCCCGGCCGCGTCGAGCGTGGCGCGGGCCCGGCGGGCCAGCGCCCCCAGGTCACCGCTGTCGAGCCGGACCGCGCATCCTGCGGCGAGCCCGAGGTCCGCGAACACGCGTGCCGCGGTCGCGACCCCGCGCCCGGTGTCGTAGGTGTCGACCAGGAACGTCACCGGACCGGGGTGGGTCCGGGCGAAGGCGCGGAACGCCCGCTCCTCGGAGGGGAAGCACTCGACGTAGGAGTGGGCCATCGTGCCGGCCGCCGGGATGCCGTACCGGCAGGCGGCGGCGACGTTGCTGGTGCCCGCGAACCCGACCAGGGCGCACAGCCGGGCCGCCTCCACGCCGGCCCCGGGGCCGTGGGCCCGGCGCAGCGAGAAGTCCACCAGGGTCCGCCCGCGGGCCGCGAGGACGCACCGGGCGGCCTTGGAAGCGACCGCCGTCTGATGGCAGAGCAGGGACAGCAGGTACGTCTCGACCAGCTGGGCCTGCGGCAGTGGCGCCGTCACCTCCAGCAGCGGCTCACCCGCGAACACCACCCGCCCCTCCGGAACGGCCCGCACCTCCCCGTCGAAGGAGAGTCCGCGCAGCGGTGCGAGGTCCGCGACGGGCCGCCGCAGCGCCGCCGCGAACTCC
Source organism: Streptomyces sp. NPDC057854 (assembly GCF_042797055.1). NCBI lineage: Bacteria > Bacillati > Actinomycetota > Actinomycetes > Kitasatosporales > Streptomycetaceae > Streptomyces > Streptomyces sp. NPDC057854. The sequence goes on along the minus strand of NZ_JBHVMF010000001.1, from coordinate 266,712 downwards.
TCGACGTCCGTACGGCTCACCTGGAACCGCGCCAGGTAGTCCAAGGCCGGTTCCAGGCCGGCGGCGATCAGGAAACCCCGCCCCGGCGGGAGGTCCCGCACGAACAGGCTGAACGTGGCCGGCGCCCGCATGTCCTCCCGCAGGTACGAGAGCGCCATGGTGACCTCGTAGAGGTCGGTGGTCGTCACCTCGGACATGCTTCGAGCATGCGCGGTCGACCGGCGCTCCGCATGGGGCCGGGACACCGGTCTCACGCTCCGGCGGCGAGGGTGAGGCCGCACCGTACGTCCACCACGCCCTCCACGGCCCGGGCCAGGCGCTCCGCGACCGGGACGAGCGTGCTGTCGCGCACGTCGCCGGTCAGGGTCACGACACCGGCCTCGACGCGGACCTCGATCCGGTCCCGGGAGAGCGGGAAGAGGTGCGCGACCACATCGCGGCGGATCTCGTCGGCGAGCTCCTCGTCCGGCCGGAGGAACACCTTGAGCAGATCGGACCGGCTCACGACGCCCTGGATCACGCCCTCCCCGTCCACGACCGGCAGCCGCTTCACCCGGTGGGTGGCCATGAGCCGGGCGGCCCGCGACAGGGTCGCGTCGGGGCCGATGGTGAGTGCCGGAGCGGTCATCAGCTCCGCCGCCCGGTCGGAACCGGCCTTCGCGGTGGCGTCGTGCCGCCGCAGCTGCTCGATCATGCCGAGGCGGTGGTCGTGGAACTCCTCCTTGAGGAGCAGGTCCGCCTCGGACACCACGCCGACGACGCGGCCCTCGCCCTCCAGGACGGGGAGCGCGGTCACCTTCCAGCGCTCCATGGCGGCGGCGATCTCCTTGAACGGGGTGTCGGGGCGAACGGCGACGACCTTTTTGGTCATCACGTCGGCGACGGTGAACGGCCTGTAGGTCATGGCGGTCTCCTTCAGCGGGCGTAGGCCAGGGCTTCCGCGCCGGCGTGCGGCGCGAGGTCTTCGAGGAGGCGGCTTCGCACCGCCAGCAGCCGGCGCGCCATCGTGGCGGCGACGCACGCGAACACGGCCTCGCCGACGGACGGGTCCCGGGCGCAGAGCTCCCGTACCGCCCGGGCGTCGAACTCCAGGGCGCGGACCTCGGTGACCGCGGTGGCGCCGAGGTGCCAGATGTGGGGCGGGACGATCCAGGAGCAGCCGAGGAGCGCGCCGCCGACGAGGGTGTCCACGACGGCGTCGCGGCGGCCGGGGACATGGGTGTCGAGCTCGACGCGGCCCGTTCGGACGATCCAGAAGCGGTCGGCCCGCTGCCGCTCGCGGAAGATCCGGGTGCCGGCCTCGAAGCGGACCGGCCGGGAGTGCTCCAGGAGCTGTTCCCGTGCCTTCGGGGGGAGTTCGTCCAGCAGGGTCCGCGTGGTGGTCATCGTGTCCTCCAGCCCTTCCCTCCCAGGGTCCGGCGGGGCTCGCGTCGGGCGGCAGGGCCGCGAGGGTCCGACGGTGGGGCCCGAAGGGCCCGTCTCAGCGGACCAGGACGGCCTCGCCGGAGCGGGGCACGACGGCCGTCCAGCCCAGTTCGCGGTCGAGCCGGTCGCGGAGCGCTTCGGAGGCGGCCGGTTCGCCGTGCACGACGTAGGTGGTGTGCGGGGCGGGCGCGCCCCGGAGCCAGTCGACGACCTGTGCCGCGTCGGCATGGGCGGAGAAGTGCGGTACGTCGGCGACCTCGGCCCGTACGGGCACGTACTCGCCGAACATCTTCAGCGCGCGGGCTCCGTCCACCAGGTCCCGGGCCCGGGTACCGGCGGCGGCGAAGCCGACCACGACGACGGCGTTGCGCGGGTCGGGCAGGAGCCGGCGCAGGTGGTGCAGGACGCGGCCACCGGTGGCCATGCCGGCCGAAGACACGATGACGGCGGGTCCGTGCACGCTGTTGATGTCGATGGACTCCCGCACGGTCCGGGCGGCGAGGAACGGGGCGGGGCTCAGCGCGGCCTCCCCCCGCGCCAGGATCTCGGGGCGCAGCTCGGGGGAGCGCTCGCGCACGGCGTCGCGGTAGACGTCGAGGGCGGCCAGCGCCATCGGGCTGTCCACGAAGACGGGTACCGAAGGGGGAAGCACGCCCGTCTCGCGCAGCCGGGTCAGCTCGTGCAGGACGACCTCGGTCCGGTCGATGGCGAAGGCGGGGATCACCACCGTCCCGTTCCGGGAGAGGGTCCGTGCGACGACCGCCGCGAACTCCGAACGGGCGGAGTCCTGGTCGTGGTACCGGTCGCCGTACGTCGACTCCACCAGCAGCGTGTTCGCGCCGGAGAACGGCTCCGGTGGCAGGAGCAGCGGGTGGCCGGGGCGCCCCAGGTCGCCGGAGACGGCCAGCGTGTGCCCGTCCTCCAGAGTGAGGCGGGCCCAGGTCGAGCCGAGGATGTGGCCGCCGTGGTGGAGCGTCAGCCGGGTGCCGCGCAGGAGCTCCACGTCCTCCCCGATGGGGACGGGGTCGAAGAACGACAGCGTCTTGTCCACGTCGGTGTCGTCGTACAGCGGCTTCGCCGGGCGGTGCTTGGACCAGCCGTGCTCGTCGGCGTGCCGGGCCGCCTCCATCTGCAGGCGTGCGCTGTCGCGCAGGACGATCCCGGCGAGGCGGGCCGTGTGCGGGGTCGCGAGGATCGGCCCGCGGAAGCCCTGCCGGACCAGGCGCGGCAAGTATCCGCAGTGGTCCAGATGGGCGTGGGTGACGACCACGGCGCGGACATCGGCCGCGTCACGGGCGAACCGGTCCCAGTTGCGGCGGCGCAGTTTCGCGAAACCCTGGAAGAGACCGCAGTCGACGAGGACCCGGGCGTGGTCGCTCTCGACGAGGAACTTGCTGCCGGTGACCGTCCCCACGCCGCCCAGGAACGAGAGCAGGGCGGGGCGAGGGGAGGAGGGAGCGGAATGCGGGGCTGCCTCGGACATGGGCGGGTCCTCCTTCGTCCCGGGGACCGGCCTCGCCGGCCCCTGTCCACCCTCGCGCCGCCCGGGGCCGCGGTGCATGGGCCCGTAGGGCCCCGGGCGGGGACCGACCGGCCCATGCGCACGGGCCCGCCGACGGGCCAGCCTGACGGTGACGTCCGCGGGACGAGACCCGCGGGCCCTTCGAGGAGGCGGCCGTCATGAAGGCTCTCGTGTTCCAGGGGACGGGCGAGGTGGCGTGGCAGGAGGTGGCCGACCCCGCCGTCGAGGACGCCGCCGACGCGATCGTCCGCGTCGACGCCGTCACCCTCTGCGGGACCGACCTGCACATCGTCAAGGGGGACGTTCCCGAGGTGGAACCGGGCCGCGTCCTCGGCCACGAGGCGGTGGGCACGGTGGTCGAGACGGGCGGCGACGTCCGCACGGTGCGGCCCGGGGACCGCGTCCTCGTCTCCTGCATCTCCTCGTGCGGCCGCTGCGCCTTCTGCCGCGATCGGCGCTACGGGCAGTGCGGTGGTGGCGGCGGCTGGGTCCTGGGCCACTTGATCGACGGGACGCAGGCCGAGTACGTCCGTGTGCCCTTCGCCGACCTCTCCGTCCACCCGCTGCCGAGCGTGGTCGACAGCTTCGACGCGGTGCTCCTCGCCGACATCTTCCCCACGGCGTACGAGGTCGGCGTCCTCAACGGCGGCGTCCGGCCGGGCGACACGGTCGTCGTGGTCGGCGCGGGGCCCATCGGCCTCGCCGCGATCATCACCGCACGCCTCTACAGCCCCGGCCGGATCATCGCCGTCGACCTGGCCGACTCCCGCCTCGCCGCCGCCCGCCGCCTCGGCGCCGACGCCACCGCCACGGCCGACGAGGGACCGGAACAGCTCGTCGCCGACCTGACCGACGGCCTCGGCGCCGACGTCGTCATGGAAGCGGTGGGCGTCCCGGAGACCTTCGAGATGTGCACCCGCATGGTCCGCCCCGGCGGGCGGGTCGCCAACATAGGAGTCCACGGAAAGCCCGCCGCCCTCCACCTCGAAGACCTGTGGATCAAGGACGTCACCCTCACCACCGGCCTCGTCGACACCTCCTCGACGCCGATGCTGCTGCGCATGACGGCCGCCGGCCGGCTCCCGGTCTCCGGACTGGTCACCCACCGCTTCGAACTGGGGCAGATGGAAGAGGCGTACGACGTCTTCGGCCGTGCCGCCGAGACCGGGGCGATCAAGGTCGCGCTCGGCGGACCGCAGCACACGTCCCTCCAGGCCACAGGAGCCGGATGAACCGCCACCGTCCCACCGGCTCCGCACCGCCACGCGCCGTCGTCCTCGACACCGACGGCGTGCTGGTCGACTCCGCCGCCGTCCACGCGGCGGCGTGGAAGACGGCCTTCGACGCCTGCCTCGTGGAGCGGGCGGACGGGACAGCACGACAGGAGCTGTTCGACGCGGACGCCGACTACCGCACATACGTCGACGGCCGGTCCCGCTACGACGGCGCGGAGGCGTTCCTGACCGCCCGAGGCATCCGCCTGCCGCACGGAACGCCCGACGACCGCCCCGGGCACGGCACGATCCGGGCCGTGGCCGCGCGCAAGGAACAGGCGTTCCGCGACGCCCTGCGCACCGAGCCGGTGGTCGCCTTCGACGACGCCGTACGGGCCCTGACCGCCCTGCGCGACCTCCGCGTGCCGTGCGCGGCGGTCTCCGCCTCCCGGCACGCCCGCGCACTGCTCGCCGCCGGCGGATTCGACCGGCTCCTCCGCACCGTCGTGGACGGCGAGGAAGCCGCCCGGCTCGGACTGCCCGGCAAACCGGACCCTGCGCTCTTCCTCCACGCGGCCCACGCCCTCGGCGTCCGCCCCCGGGACTGCGCGGTCGTCGAGGACGCCCTCGCCGGCGTCCTGGCCGGCCGCCGCGGACGCTTCGGCCTCGTCGTCGGTGTCGACCGCACCCCCGACCGGCACACCACCGGCGCCCTCCGCGAACAGGGCGCCGACCTCGTCACCACCGACCTCATGGAGTGCGTAGAGGCGGTGTGGGGAGCGGGGCCGTGAACTCGGGGGCGGGCTGGACCTGGGACTACGACGCCTACGTGCCGGAGCGCGAGCGCCTGGTGGAGGCCCTGTGCACCCTCGGGAACGGCCGGTTCGCCGCCCGGGGCTCCGCGCCCGAGTGCGCCGCCGACACCACGCACTACCCCGGCACCTACCTCGCGGGCTGCTACGACCGGCGCACCTCGCTCGTCGACGGCCGGGAGGTCGAGAACGAGGACCTCGTCAACCTGCCGAACTGGACCCTGCTGCGTTACCGGCGCCTGCCGGAGGACGAGCCGGCGGGGGAGTGGCTCACCCCCGACTCCGACGAGCTCCGCCACTCCACCGTCCGGCTCGACCTGCGGCGAGGCGTCCTGCACCGCAGCCTCTACTTCCAGGACGCCGGAGGACGCGGACTGCGCGTCGGACACACCCGCCTCGTCCACATGGGAGATCCCAGGCTCGCCGCCCAGCGCACCACCTTCCACGCCTACGGCTGGAGCGGCGAGATCGAGGTCGAGTCCGTCCTCGACGGCGACGTGGCCAACACCGGCGTCGAGCGCTACCACCACCTGGAGAGCCGGCACCTGTCCGGCCACCGCACCGTGTTCGCGGCCGGCGGGGTCGCCGGCCTGTCCTGTCGCACGGGCGACCCCGGCCACCTGATCGCCTTGGCCGTCCGCACGGACACCCGCCCCGCAAGTCCCGCCCGGACGACCGGCACCTCGACCCGCGCCGGGCAGGCGTACCGCCTTCCCATCGCCCGGGGACGGACGGTACGGGTGACCAAGACGCTGGCCCTGCGCACCGCGTCGGCCCGCGCGCCCGGCGACCCCCTCGCGGCGGCCGTCGAGGCGGCCGGCGAAGCGCCCGCCTTCCCCGCCCTGCGGGCCGCGCACGAGGCGGCCTGGCAACGCCTCTGGGAGGAGGGCGAGCTGCACGTGCCGGGGGAGCCGGGCCGCATCCTGCGGCTGCACCTGTTCCACCTGTTGCAGACGCTCTCCCCGCACACGGCGGGACTCGACGTCGGCGTACCGGCCCGGGGCCTGCACGGCGAGGCGTACCGGGGGCACGTCTTCTGGGACGAGCTCTTCGTCCTGCCCTACCTCGACCTCCACTTCCCGGACGTGGCCAGGGCCCTGCTCCGGTACCGCCACCGGCGTCTGCCCGCCGCTCGCGCGGCCGCGCGCCGAGTGGGCCGCCAGGGAGCCATGTACCCCTGGCAGAGCGGCGGTTCGGGAGCGGAGGAGACCCAGGAGGTGCACCTCAACCCGCGGTCGGGCCGCTGGCTGCCCGACCACTCCCGGCTCCAGCGGCACGTCGGCTCGGCCGTCGCGTACAACGTCTGGAAGTACGCGCGGGCCACCGGGGACAAGGATTTCCTGCACGGCGAGGGCGCCGAGATCCTGCTGGAGGTCGCCCGGTACTGGGCCGACGCCGCCGAACCGGATCCCGCCCTCGGCCGCTATCGTCTCCGCGGCGTGGTGGGCCCCGACGAGTACCACGACGCGTACCCCGGCGCGGCGGCTCCGGGAGTCGACGACAACGCCTACACGAACGTGACCGCCGCCTGGGTGCTCGCCCGCGGCCTCGACCTGCTGCGCGAACTGCCCGCCGCACGGCGGGCGGAACTGTGCGATCGCCTCGCGCTGGGCGACGGGGCCGTCGCCCGGTGGGACGACGTGTCCCGCCGTCTGCACGTGCCGTTCCACCAAGGGGTGATCAGCCAGTTCGAAGGTTTCGGGGAACTGGCGGAGCTGGACTGGGAGGCGTACCGCGCCCGTTACGGCGATATCCGCCGCCTGGACCGGATCCTGGAGGCGGAGGGCGACGCCGTGAACCGCTACCAGGCGTCGAAGCAGGCCGACACCCTCATGCTCGGCTACCTCTTCCGGCCCGAGGAGCTGTCGGCCCTGTTCGCGCGGCTCGAGCACCGGCTGGACGACGAGACCTGGCGGGCCACGGTGGACTACTATCTGCGCCGTACCAGCCACGGTTCGACCCTCAGCAGCCTCGTCCACGGCTGGGTGCTCGCCCGGCTGAAGGGCGCCGGAGCCTGGCGGTACTGCGACGAGGCCCTGCTCTCCGACGTGGCGGACGTCCAGGGCGGCACGACCGGTGAGGGCATCCACCTCGGGGCGATGGCCGGCACGATCGACCTGGTCGAACGCGGGATCACCGGCCTGGAGGCGGGCCCGGACGGCCTGCGGGTGGCGCCGGTGTCCCTGCGGCAGCTGCCCCGGTTCGCCTTCACCCTCTGCTGCGGCGGGCACCGCGGCGTACGCCTGCGCGTGCTGCCCGGCCGGCTGGGAGTGCGGGTCCCCGCCGGGCCCGGAGCCCCCCTTGCCCTGGTCCTCCCCGGAGACCGGAGGTTCACCGTTCCGCCCGGCGAGGAACGGTGGTTCCCGCTGTGAGGGCGCGGGCGCTCAGCCGAAGGCGAGCACCTCGCAGGCGGGCCGGCGGGGCGTCGCCCGGCCCACCGGTCCGTACCCCAGACGGAACACCATCTGGACGTAGCCGACGGCCGAGAGCGGGTCCCGCGCGTCGAAGCGCAGTTCCGGCCATTCGAGGGGCTGGGACATGGGGGAGGTGGCCAGCCCGTCGAGGGTGGCCTGGAGCAGCACCCGGTGCGTCGCCTGCCCCGCCCGCAACCACGCCTCGGGCGTGTCCTCGACGGTGCCGAGCAGGGCGATCTGGGGTGTCTTCTCGAAGCGCGCCGAAGGACGGCCGGTCACCCGGCCCGGGGCGCCGAAGTCCCTGACGGGCGAGGTCACGTCGTACTGCCGCGGACCGAAGGCGTAGGCGGGCACCCCGTCGCGGTGCGACGCCTCTCCGGCCGCGCCCGTACGCGTCCAGGAGGCGATCTCCGCCCGTACGGCGTCGTCCGCCGCCTCGTACAGCGCGGAGGCGTGGACGAGCCCCATCACGGTGTCGGTGTGCCACTCGCCGGGGACGGTCAGACGGCAGCCTTCCAGCAGGGCGGCGGCACGGAGGCCGTCGAACAGCTCGGGGGGTATGCGCTCCTCGGTGAAGGGGAAGCGGCTGGTGTGCCGGCGGGGCAGGGCGGGGTGGAGCACGTCCAGTCCGTCGTCGACGCCCTCGGGCCCGTCGAACCGGACGTCGGCGAGATGCCACGGATCACCGGGGTCCGGCAGCAGCCGGACCGCCGGACGCAGCCCCCTGTGCACGGCGGCCACCCGCAGACCGAACAGGGCGGCGCCGCAGCCGAGGTGGAGGGCCCGGTGGTCGGGGTCCTGGCGGGGCATGCCGCGGGACGGGTCGCCGTACAGCTCGACGGTGCCGGACGCCTCGCGGTGGATGAAGCGCCAGGGCTGGGAGTTGTGCATCGACGGAGCCAGGACGGCTTCCTCGACCAGCGAGGCGACGAGGGGACGGGGCAGGGGGTTGGAGGCCACGGTGCGTCCTGTCTGTGCGAGGGCGGTCATTCGGAGAAGTCGTGGGCCGTGCGCGTGGACGCGGGCGCGAGACGGGCGCCGTCGTCGGGGGCGGACAGCCGGTCGACGACGGCGACGACTCCGTCCACGCGTTCGGCGAGCCTCAGGAGCATCCCGGCCTGGCTCCGCCTCCGGAGTCGGCCCGCCAGGGTGACCACGCCGTCGAGCACGTGCACGTCGACCGCGTCCTGCGGCAGGTCCAGGGCGTCCGAGAGGACCTCCTCCCGGACGCGCCGCCTGATCTCGGGGTCCGGCCGGAGGAAGACGCGAAGCAGGTCACGGCGGGTGACGATGCCCACCAGCCGCTCCTCCTCGTCGACCACGGGCAGGCGTTCCACCCCGCGGCGCACCATGAGCCGTGCCGCGTCCGCTGCGGCCTCCTCGGCGTGCACGGTGACGGCGGGAGCGCTCATCACACCCCGGGCGGTCAGGGCCCTGCGAGCGAGGAGGTCGCTCTCGGAGACCACGCCGACCACGTGGTCGTCGGCGTCGACGACGGGCAGCCCGCTGATGTCGTGTTCGGCGAGCAGCTTCGCCACGTCCCGGAACGACGTGTCGGGAAGGGCGGTGACCACGTCGTCGGTCATCAGGCCGCCGACCTTCAGGTGCCTCATGGCGGACCTCCCGTTCGGCTCGTCGGCGGAGGGGTGCCTACGCCACCACCGTCCACCGCGCCGGTGCGGGCCGGCGAGGGGCCGAACGGTCCACCCCGCGGGCCCGACCGGGCCTCCGTCGGCTCCGGGCGCCCGCCTCATGGGACCTTCGGCCCCACCCTGTGCCCCCTCAGGCCCTCGGGCTCTCCGGGGACCGGGTGCGAGGGTCGAAGGGCAGTCCTCGGGGAACCCCGCAAGGAGGAACCATGGCCGCAGTCCAGCGCCCCTCGGGCCTCGGCGACGTCGTCGTCGGCGTCGACGGATCCGAAGGCGCGCTGTCCGCCGTCCTGTGGGCCGCCGAAGAGGCGCTCCTGCGAGGCTCGGGGCTCTTCCTCGTCCACGCCACGGACACGGAGGCCCTCGCCCGGTACCTCTTCCAGGCCGAGATCGACGAAAGCCGCAGAACCGGTCGCGAACTCCTCGACGTCACGGCCGAGACCGTCTCCGCACGCCACCCCGACGTGCTCGTCGTCAAGGAGCTCAGCGACCGGCCGCCCTCTGAGGCGCTGCGGCACGCCGCCGCCCTGAGCGGCACGATCGTCGTCGGCCACCGGGGCCGCGGCGGATTCGCCTCGCTCCTCCTCGGATCGGTCGGCCTGCGGACCGCGGCGACCGTGGACACACCGGTGGTCGTGGTGCGGGGGCACAGCGGAACCGGACGCCCGGGTGCCGTGCTCGCCGCCGTACGGGACGATCACGACCTCGGCTGCGCGCGGGCGGCCGCCCGCGAGGCCCTGCTGCGACACCGGCCGCTCCGGCTTCTGCACGTGTGGCGAACCGCCTGGCCACGGGGCGGACGGGCCGCCTCGCGCGACCACCCCTGCGACCAGGCCGCCGACCACGTGCTCGCGCAGTCCCGGATGGAGGGCCTCCTCCGTGACGAGTTCCCGGACCTGAAGACCGAGATCGAGGGCGTGAGGAATCCCAGCGTGGCCGGAGCCCTCGTCGAAGCGAGCCGCGACGCCTGTCTCCTGGTCGTCGGCGGCCACCGGGGCCCCGGATACCTGGGGCCGACACTGGGCCGGACCACGCTCGCCCTGCTGCAACACGCCCACTGCCCGGTGGAGCTCATCCCCCGGCACGGACCCGGACACGGGAGTACGTCATGACCACCACCCCGGGACGGCGCGAACTCGTCGTCGGCATCGACCCCGTCCGCGAAGGACGCCTCGCCCTGGCCTGGGCGGCCGACGAGGCCCACCGCCGAGGGCTCGCCCTCCGCCTCGTCGTCGCCGTACCACCCGCGCACGACACCCAGCACGTCGACGACACGCCCCGGCACCAGGCCCGGACGCAGCGGGGCAAGGACGCCCTGCGCGCGGCGGCCGACTGGGCCCGGACCCGCCGGCCGGACGTGCCCGTCACCGCCGCCCTGGCCGAGGGTCCCCCCGCCGCCGTGATGGCCGGCCTCGCCCAGGAGGCCGTCATGACCGTCCTCGGCTCCCGCCACCTGAGCCGCACCGAGGAGTTCCTCAGCGCCGGCTCCCTCGTCGTGCCCGTCACCGCGCGGGCCCGCTGCCCCGTCGTCGTGGTCGGCGACGCCGAGCACACCACCCAGGACCCGGCGTACCTCGTCGTCGGCGTCGACGGCAGCGAGTCCTCCCGGGCGGCCCTCGCCTTCGCCTTCGAGGAGGCCGACCTCAGGCACTGCGCCCTGCGGGCCGTCGCGGTCTGGCAGCCCCCCGTCTTCACCCTCCACACCGGGGACACCCTGTTCCACGCCGAGCGCCGCCTGCTCTCGGAGACCACCGCGGGCTGGGCGGAGAAGTACCCGGACGTGCGCCTCACCCACGAAGTGCTCATCGGCTCGCCCGTCGAACTGCTCGCGGACGCCGCCGAGCACGCCCTGGCCGTCGTCGTCGGCCGCCGGGGCCGGGGCGGCTACACCGGCATGCGCGTCGGCTCGGTCGTCCACGGCCTCCTCCACCGCGCCCACTGCCCCGTGATCACCGTCCCCACGGGGTGAGCACGCCCCATGACGACACCGACCGACGTCCGGGCCGCCCCGACCGCCCGGGCGGCAGGACTCACCGCGACGGAGGCGGCCCGCCGCCTCGCCGCCGACGGGCCCAACGAGGTGGCCGCCCGCCGACCCGTACGGCTGTACAGCCGGGTCCTCGCCCAGCTGCGCGACCCGCTGATCATGGTGCTGCTCGGCGCCGTAGCGCTGACCCTGGCCATCGGCGACCATCCCGACAGCATCGTCATCGCCCTGGTCATCATCGTGAACACCACCGTCGGCGTCGTCCAGGAAGTCCGCGCCGACAACGCCGTCGCCGCCCTCTCGGACCTCAGTGCCCCGCACGCGCGCGTGCGGCGGGAGGGTGCCGTCCGCGACCTCCCGGCCGCGGAGGTCGTCACCGGGGACGTCCTGGTGCTCGGAGAGGGCGACATCGTCGCCGCCGACGCCCGCCTCGACGAGGCGTCCGCCCTCCTTCTGGACGAATCCATGCTCACCGGGGAATCCGTGCCGGTGGACAAGGACGCCGACGGCACCCTGAGCGCGGGCACGGTCGTCGTACGGGGCCGGGCCGTCGCCACCGTCACCGCGACCGGCCCGAGGAGCGCCCTCGGCCGCATCGCCGCCCTTCTCGACGACCGGCGCGAGGCGACCCCGCTCCAGCGTCGGCTCGCGGCACTGGGCCGGGTCCTCGCCGCGGTGACGCTGACCCTGTGCGTGCTGGTCTTCGCCCTGGGCCTCGTACGCGGTCTTCCGCCCGGGACGATGGCGGTGACCGCGATCAGCCTGGCGGTGGCGGCGGTCCCGGAGTCCCTGCCGGCCGTGGTCACCCTCGCCCTCGCCCTCGGGGCGCGGCGCATGGCCGCCCGGCACGCGCTGGTGCGCCGGCTGCCCGCGGTGGAGACGCTCGGTTCGGTGTCCGTCCTCGCCACCGACAAGACGGGCACCCTCACGGAGGGACGCATGGTCGTGCGGGAGGTCTGGACGCCCGAGGCGGGCGTCCAGCTCACGGGCGTCGGCTACGAGCCGGTGGGTGAGGTCCTGGCAGGCGGGAGACCCCCCGCGCCGGAGGAGCTCGCCCCGGTGCGGGAACTGCTGACGGTGACCGCCCTCTGCAACGACGCCGCCCTGCGCCCGCCGGACGAGACGGACCCGGACGGCCGCTGGACGGCGGTGGGCGACCCCATGGAAGCCGCCCTCCTCGCCGCGGCGGCCAAGGCGGGTTGCCCCTCGGGGAAGGAACCGGACGCCCGGCGCCCCCGGATCGCCGAAGCACCGTTCGACAGCCTCCGCAAGCGCATGACCACCCTGCACGAGACCGCTGGCGGACGGGTTCTCGTCTGCCTGAAAGGAGCACCCGAAGCAGTCCTCACCCCGGAGGTGCTGCGGGCGGACGCGGAGACCCTCGCGCGGGCCGGGGAGGCCGCGAAGCGCCTCGCCGGACGGGGCCACCGGGTGCTCGCTGTCGCCTCCGGAGTACGCCATGACGCCCCGGACCCGGTGGCGGCGGCCGAGTCGGGGCTGAGGTTCCTCGGCCTGGTGGCGCTGAGCGACCCGCCGAAGCCCCATGCGGCCGGGACGCTGGCCGCCTGCCGTGCGGCGGGCATCATCCCCGTCCTCATCACGGGCGACCATCCGGCGACCGCGCGGGCCGTCGCGGACTCCGTCGGGCTCGCCGGCGAAACCGACGGACGGGAACTCCGCGTCGCCACCGGCGAGGACGTCACCGAGGGCCTGATCGACGACCTCACGTCCGTACGGGTCTTCGCCCGCACCGATCCCCAGCAGAAGCTCGACATCGTGGCCGCCTGGCGGTCGAAGGGCGCGGTCACCGCCATGACCGGCGACGGCGTCAACGACGGCCCCGCTCTGCACCGGGCCGACATCGGCGTCGCCATGGGCGCGCGCGGCACCGAGGTCGCACGCCAGGCCGCGGATCTCGTGCTCACGGACGACGAGCTGTCGACCGTCGTGACGGCCGTGGAGGAAGGCAGGCGCGTCTACGACAACATCCGCCGCTTCCTCGTCTACGGGATGGCCGGCGGGGCCGCGGAGATCCTGGTGATGCTCGTCGGCCCGCTGCTCGGCCTGCCCCTGCCGCTGCGAGCGGGACAGATCCTCTGGATCAACCTCCTCACCCACGGCCTCACCGGGGTCGCCATGGGCGCCGAGCCGGCATCGCCGGGGACGATGCGCCGCCCTCCGCGCCCTCCGGACCAGCACATCCTCGGCGGCGGCGCCTGGCAGCGCCTGCTCGTCCTCGCTGCCGTCGTCACCGCAGCGTCCCTCGGCGCGGGCCTGGCCGCACGGTCGCTCGGCCTGGCGTGGCAGAGCGTGCTCTTCCTCGCCCTGCTCGCCGCCCAGCTCGGCGTCGTCCTCGGGCTGCGGTCCCGGCCGCTGACCCGGAAGAACCCGTTCCTTCCCCTCTCGGTCCTCACTTCCGCGCTGCTGGCCCTGGCGGCGCTCTACGTGCCCTTCCTCCGTACGGCCCTCGACACCGATCCGCTCGGAGGAGCCGGACTGGGCCTGGCCGCGGCCTGCGCGCCCGCCGGGTTCCTCGCGGCACGAGCCGTCCGCACGGCCTTCCGGGGAACGGGCTCGACAGGAACGACCGGGCCCGCCGGGCTACCGTGAAGACGGGTACGGCAGACGTCGTGCCTCCCGGGCGCGACCGGAGGTCTGATGGACCGGGAAGAAGCCGGGCCGGCGGACACCAGGCTGCCGAAGCTCCGGCTGGACGACCTGCTGGACGAGCTGCAGGCGCGCATCGACGACGTGCGCGGCACGAGAGACCGCCTCACGGGCCTCCTCGAAGCCGTCATCTCGGTGGGCCGCGAACTCGACCTCCCCCAGGTGCTGCGGGGCATCGTCGAGGCAGCCGTCTCCCTGGTCGACGCCGAGTACGGTGCCCTGGGCGTCATCGGCGAGGACCAGCGGCTGTCCGAGTTCCTTCCCATCGGCATCGACGACGACCTGCGCGCGCGGATCGGCGCCCTGCCGTCCGGCCACGGCATTCTCGGCGAGCTGATCCGCCATCCGGAGCCGCTGCGCCTGACCGAGCTGTCCGAGCACCCCGCCTCCTACGGCTTCCCGGCCCACCACCCGCCCATGCACTCCTTCCTCGGCGTCCCCATCCGGGTCCGCGACGAGGTCTTCGGCAACCTCTACCTCACCGAGAAGCGCGGGGGTGCCGACTTCGACGCCGAGGACGAGGCGGTCGTGACCACCCTTGCCGTCGCCGCGGGCATCGCCATCGAGAACGCACGGCTCTACGAGGAGGGCAGGCGCCGGCAGCGCTGGCTCGCCGCGAGCTCCGACTTCACCAGCGCCCTGCTCTCCGGCACTGGGGAGGCGGAGGTCCTGGGCGGGATGCTGGAGCAGGCCGTGGACATCGCCGACGCGGACATGGGGGTCTTCTACCTCGTCGGCTCGGAGGGCGAGCTGCGGGGCTCACTGGCCCACGGTGACGGGGCCGAAACCCATCGCGGAGTCGTCCTGCCCAGCAGCGAGGGCACCCTGGCGGCCGCCGCCCTCGGCGAGACCGACGGGCTCGTCACCGTCGCGGACGTGTCCGGCGACGCGCGGGTGACGGTCCAGCCAGAACGCTGGCAGGGCTTCGGCCCGGCCGTGGCCGTCACCGTGGGGACCAAGGAACGGCTCAGCGGCGTCCTGATCCTCGCCCGGCGCAGCGGCCGCCGCCCATTCCTGAGCTCCGAGACCGCCGCCCTCCCGGGCTTCGCCGGGCAGGCGGCCCTGGCGCTCGAACTGGCCGACCGCCGCCGCGACGCCGAGCAGGTGACCCTCCTGGAGGACCGAGACCGGATCGCCCGCGACCTCCACGACCTCGCCATCCAGCGCCTCTTCGCCACCGGCATGACGCTGCAGAGCGCCCGGCGCTTCGTCGAGCATCCCGAGGCGACGGACCGCCTGACCCGGGCGATCGACGATCTCGACGCCACCATCAAGATCATCCGCTCGACCATCTTCGGCCTCCGCGAACACGACGCTCCCGGCACCGCGCCCCGGCTCAGGAGCCGGATCGTCACGGCCGTCGACGCGGCCGCGGAGACCCTCGGCTTCGCCCCCGCGCTCCGCATGGAGGGCCTGCTGGACACCGACGTGCCCCCCGACATCGCGGACGCCGTCGTCGCCGTCATCGGCGAATCCCTCACCAACGTCGCCCGGCACGCCCACGCCCACAGGACCGAGATCGCCGTCCTCGTGGACGACGGCGTCCTGGAGGTGGAGGTCACGGACGACGGCACCGGCCTGCCACCGGACCGGGTGGACGACAGGGGGCTGCGCAACCTCGCGGAACGGGCCGAGCGCCTCGACGGCCGACTGAGCGTCCACTCCCCGACGCGACCCGATGGGGGAACCCGCCTCAGCTGGCGCGTCCCCCTGCCCCCCGACACCTCACAGGAGAATTAACCGTTCCCCGTCGCCTCGTGCTCGTGGGTCTGCGCGGCTATCACGGCCGCCTGCACCCGCCGTTCGACGCCGAGCTTGCCGAGCAACCGGGAGATGTGGTTCTTGACCGTCTTCTCCGACAGATAGAGCCGCTTCGCGATCTGCCGGTTGGTGAGCCCCTCGCCGATCAGCTCCAACACGGACCGCTCACGTTCGGACAGTGCCGCGAGCCGCTCGTCCTCGGGCGGCCGGGCGGTCTCCGGGGCGCGGAGCGACCGCATCAGACGGGCGGTGGTCGCCGGGTCGAGCATCGACTGCCCCGTCGCCACGGTCCGCACCGCCGACACGAGGTCGGACCCCTTGATCTGCTTGAGGACGTACCCCGCCGCCCCTGCCATGATCGCGTCGAGCAGCGCGTCCTCGTCGTCGAACGACGTCAGCATCAGGCACGCCAGCTCCGGCATCCGCGACCGCAGCTCCCGGCACACGGCGATGCCGTCGCCGTCGGGCAGCCGGACGTCGAGCACGGCCACGTCCGGGCGCAGCGCGGGCCCCCGGGCCAGGGCCTGACCCGCCGTGGACGCCTCCCCGACGACCCGCATGTCGGGTTCGTCGTCGATCAGGTCCCGCAGTCCCCTGCGGACGACCTCGTGATCGTCCACCAGGAAGACCCGGACGGATTCCTCGGCTGCCGGAAGCTCGGTCATGGCGACCCCTGTGCTCGGTGGGCATCTGCCCGCCCCCCAGGAGAATTGTCCGTCACAGAGCGCCTTCACGCGGCCCCGAGCTCCATCCGGACGTCGACGACCCCCTCCACAGCGCGGGCGGCACGGGCCAGCAGCGGCACGAGAGCACGGTCCGCGAGCGTCCCCCGCAACGTGGCCACACCCTCGGTCACCGTGACGTCCAGCCCGGTGAGCGCCGCCGCGCCGAGCACGGTCCGCCGGATCTCCGCCCCGATCTCATCGTCCTCCCGCAGGAACACCTTGAGCAGGTCGCTCCGGCTGACGACCCCCTCCAGCAGCCCGATCCCGTTCACCACCGGAAGCCTCTTCACCTTCCGGCGGGCCATGATCCGTGCCGCCTCGGCCAGAGAAGCGCCGGCGTGCACCGTCACCGCCGGGCTCGTCATGAGGTCCCCCGCCCGCACGGCACCGGCCTTCGCCGCCTCTTCGACCTCCCCCGAGCACGGGTCCGCGCCGCGGAACGCCTCTTTGGGCAGCAGATCCGCCTCCGAGACCACCCCCACGACCCTTCCCTCCCCCTCCAGGACGGGCAGGGCGCTCACCTTCCACTGGTCCATGAGCGCCACGATCTCCTTGTAGGGCGCGTCGCGGCCGATCGCCACGGCGGTGTGGGTCATGACGTCACTGACGACGCTGGGCCCGGCAGGCTTCGACATGAGAGACCTCCTCGTGTGTCCCCACCACTCTGCCCGGGTGCGCGCCGGACGGGGAGGGCCGACCGGTCCCCTGCTCCCGCCCCCGGCCCTGCCGGCCCCACGTGTCCGCTCCGCGGTCGCCATCCGCTCCGTACGCGAAGGTCCGAGCCCAACGCTCCGTAGTAAGCACCGAGCCGGCACGGGAGCGGTGGGCAGGGGTGCTGACGTGGGGCTTTAGGTCAGCACCGAACCAGCACTGGAGTGAGAACCCCGTCGTCGAACCGGGGCAGAAGCAGCCATATCTGACGCCCTCCCGCGGCTGGTGCAAGCCGCTGTCCGGAAGGTGGTCGACCGCCTCGGAGGGCCTCCGCATGGTGGCCGCCCGCACCTTCGGCCGCCGAACTATGGTGTGCAGCCACATACACGCGTGACCAGCGGGTTTCTACGGTGTGGCGACACGAACACGTCCCCGTCACCTGCTCGGAAGTGGTGCACATGGCCGCCGCAAGACCCGCCCCCACGTCCCCCGGATCCATCAAGCGCATCGTCGCCGCGAGCCTCATCGGCACCACCATCGAGTGGTACGACTTCTTCCTCTACGGATCGGCCGCCGCGCTCGTCTTCAACACGCTGTTCTTCCCCAGTGCCGACCCGCTCGTCGGCACGCTGATCGCGTTCATCACGTACGCCATCGGGTTCGCCGCCCGGCCGCTCGGCGGCATCGTCTTCGGTCACTTCGGGGACAAGATCGGACGCAAGAAGCTGCTGGTGCTCAGCCTGCTCATGATGGGCGGCGCCACCTTCGCCATGGGGCTGCTGCCCACGTACGGGACCATCGGCGTGTGGGCGCCGATCCTGCTGACCGTGC
Organism: Streptomyces sp. NPDC057854; assembly: GCF_042797055.1. NCBI lineage: Bacteria > Bacillati > Actinomycetota > Actinomycetes > Kitasatosporales > Streptomycetaceae > Streptomyces > Streptomyces sp. NPDC057854. The sequence continues at coordinate 249,054 of NZ_JBHVMF010000001.1, read as the reverse complement.
TGCGCCTGGTCCAGGGCTTCGCGCTCGGCGGCGAGTGGGGCGGCGCCGTGCTGATCGTCTCCGAGCACGGCGGCGACAAGAACCGCGGCTTCTGGGCCTCGTGGCCGCAGGCCGGCGCGCCCGGCGGCAACCTGCTCGCCACCGGCGTCCTGGCCCTGCTCGCCGCCGTCCAGTCGGACGCCGCCTTCCAGTCCTGGGGCTGGCGCATCCCGTTCCTGCTGTCCGGTCTGCTCGTCATGATCGGCCTGTGGATCCGCGTCTCGGTGTCCGAGTCCCCGGTCTTCCTGGAGGCCCAGGCGAAGGCGGAGGCCGCCGCGGCGGCGGGCGTCAAGGAGGAGGCCCCGGTCGTCGAGGTCTTCCGGCGCAGCTGGCGCGAGGTGCTGTCCGCCATCGGCACCCGCTTCGGCGAGAACATCTCGTACTACATCCTCACCTCCTTCCTCCTCGTGTACGTCACCACCCACCTGGGCCTGCCGAAGAGCACCGCCCTCAACGCCGTCCTCATCGGCTCGGCCATCCACTTCGTGACCATCCCGCTCTGGGGCGCGCTGTCCGACCGCATCGGCCGGCGGCCGGTCACGCTGATCGGCTCGGTGGGCATGGCCGGGTGGGCGTTCGCCTTCTTCGGTCTCGTCGACTCGAAGTCGTTCGCGGTGATCACGCTCGCCGTCACCGCCGGTCTGCTGCTGCACGGCGCGATGTACGGCCCCCAGGCGGCCTTCATCTCCGAGATGTTCGACACGAAGGTCCGCTACTCCGGCGCGTCGATGGGCTCGCAGCTCGCCTCGATCGTCGCCGGCGCGCTCGCCCCGATCATCGCGGTCGAACTCCTCAAGGACTACGACTCCTCCGTCCCGATCTCCCTCTACCTCTGCGCGGCGGCCGTCGTCACCACGATCACCGTCGCGGTCACCCGCGAGACCCTGGGCCGCGACCTCTCCCGAGGGAAGGACGAGGAGCGGAGCGCCGGTGCCACCGCCGGCACCGCCGTCCCCTCCGTGGCCTCGTCCGCCGGCGACCGGGCCTGAGCGCGACGCAAGCCCCCGGCCCGGTCCGCCGTCCCCCCCCGCTTCCGTGGGGAGGGACGGCGGACCGGGTCGCCCCCGTACGTCCGTCCCACCGACCCGCCCGCGAGGAGGCCCCATGACCGCCGGCCGCCCCACAGCCGCCCGGACGCCCGCGACGGGCGCGACCGCCTCCGTGCCCGCGTCCGCCGAGGCCGCCCGGCGCATGCTGGACCTGCTCGCCGCCGACGCCCCCGCCGGCGAACTCGCCGCCCAGCCCGCCCGGTTCCGCGCCGCCGGCGCCGACCCGGCCGAAGTCGCGTGGATCGAGGAGAGCACCCAGGTCGCGCTGTCGGTGCGGCGGGTCCTCGACCAGTACCGGCGCCGCGAGACCGAACTGGTGGCGCTGTACGACACCGCCGGGGATCTCGCCCGGCTGCGGGACCTCGACGCCGTGCTGCGCGCCATCGTCCGCAGGGCCCGTACGCTCCTCGGCTCGGACGTCGCCTACCTCACCCTCAACGACCCGGCCGCCCGCGACACGTACATGCGGGTCACCGACGGGTCCGTCTCCGCCGCCTTCCAGCAGCTGCGGCTCGGCATGGGCGAAGGACTCGGCGGGCTCGTCGCGCAGACCGCCCGCCCGTACGCCAGCACCGACTACCGCACCGACCACCGCTACCGGCACACCGGCACCATCGACGACGGCGTCGCCGAGGAAGGCCTCCGGGGCATCCTCGGCGTGCCGCTGCGGCTCGGCCAGGACGTCATCGGCGTGCTGTTCGCGGCGGACCGCACCCCGCGCGAGTTCACCCCGGACGCCATCGCCCTCCTCGCGTCGCTCGCCGACCACGCCGCCGTCGCCATCGACAGCGCCCGCCGCCTCGACGAGACCCGCACCGCCCTCACCCGCCTCGAAGCCGCCAACGCGACCGCCCGCGCCCACAGCGAAGCCCTCCACCAGGCGTCCGACGCCCACGACCGGCTCTCCCAGCTGGTCCTGCGCGGGGCCGGCACCGACGAGGTCGCCGCCGAGATCGCGGCGCTGCTCGGCGGGGGAGTCGCCGTCCACGACACCGACGGCAGCGAACTCGCCCGTGTCGGCACCCCGCCCGTGGCCCCCTCCGCCGCGAGCCTGGCCGCCTCGCAGACCGAGGGACGCGCGGTCCGCGCCGACGGAGTCTGGACCTGCGCGGTCCTCGCCGGAGCCGAACCGCTCGGCAGCATCGTTCTCACGGGCCGCGGCGAACTGACCGAAGCGGACCGCCGCCTCCTCGAACGGTCCGCCCTCGTCACCGCGATGCTCCTGCTGATCCGCCGCTCGGTCGCCGAGACCGAGGACCGGGTACGCGGCGAACTCCTGGACGACCTCCTCGCCGGCCCCGACTCCTCCGCCCACTGGGACGCGGGCAGCCTCGCGCTGCGCGCCCGCCGCCTCGGACTCGACCTCGCCCGGCCGCACGCCGTCGCCGTCCTCGACTGCGAACCCGCCGCGCGGATCCGGCTCGCCGCGGAGGCCGCCCGCGTCGCGCGCGGGCTCGGCGGCCTCGCCGGCACCCGCCACGGACACACCGTCCTGCTCGTGCCGTCCGACCGGCCCGGCCCCCTCGCCCACGGCCTGGCCGCCGACCTCGCCCGGATCCTCGGCACGCCCGTCACCGCCGGCACGGCCGGGCCCGCCACCGGCCCCGGCCGGCACGCCGCCCTGCACGCCGAGGCCGTGCGCTGCCTCACCGCCCTCCACGCCCTCGGCCGCACCGGAGAGGGCGCCCACACCGCCGACCTCGGCTTCATCGGCGTCCTCCTCGGCGACCGCGCCGACATCGGCACCTACGTCGAGCGGGTCCTCGGCCCCGTCCTCGCCTACGACGCCGACCGCGGCACCGAACTCGTCCGCACGCTGCACGCCTACTACGACCACGGCGCCAGCCTCTCGCGCGCCAAGGACGCCCTCCACGTGCACGTCAACACCGTCGTCCAGCGCCTCGACCGCGTCGCCCAGCTCCTCGGCCCCGACTGGAACACCCCCGGCAGCGCCCTGGAGATCCACCTCGCCCTCCGCCTCCACCGGCTCACGACCGCACGCCCCTGAGGACGCTGTGAAGCGGCCGTGACCTGCCCGGACCGCCGGAAGCCGACTAGGGCAGGGACAGCCCGATCCTGCGGCACGGCCGGTCGACGGCGGTCACGACGACCGTCAGCGCGTCACCGACCGCGACGGCCTCCTCGGGGGCCGCCACGGGAGGGGTGGCGAGGTCGCGGAGGTGGATCAGCCCCTCGACGCCGTCGGCGACCTCGACGAACGCACCGAAGGGCACGAGCTTCGTGACCGTCCCGCGCAGCGTCGCGCCGACGGCGACGCCTTCGTCGGCGAGCCGGTCGAACGGGTCCGGCCGGGTCGCCTTGAGGGACAGGCGTGCCTCGCCGTTCGTGGTGTCGAACTGCAGGAACTCGCACGAGACGCGCTGCCCGACCCGGACGACGTCCGCCGCCGACTCGAAGCGGTGCCAGGACAGCTCGGCCATGGAGATGAAGCCGACGCCGGGGAAGACCGGATGCTCCGGCCCCTCGTCGAGCGCCACGAACACGCCGAACGACTCGATCGCGGCGACGGTGCCGGACAGGATTTCGCCCTCGCGGAGCGCCGCCAGGAACTCCCGCAACTCCGCGGGAAATGCGCGCCCTTCGGTACGGTGATTACGCGGGGTCGCCTTCATGCCGCCCAGCGTCTCACGGCGGTCATCGGGCTTGAAGGGGGCCGTCGGGTCGGCCGACCGGACGGGAAGGGGTGGACGGGGTGTGCGGGTTCGTAAAGGACGTGGCCGCCAAGGGGGCGGCGATCGAGGGCCTGCTCCGGCGGCACCCGGGCGCGCCGGACGCCGGACGGGGCCGCCCGTCGCTCCAGGGCTGCGAGGACGTGCCCTGGGCCGGCTTCGCGGGATGCCCGGCAGCGCTCCCGCTGGTGCTCCGGGCGCTCTTCGACCAGACGGCCGCCCCGGAGGCCCAGGGGGTGCTCAGCGGGGTGCTCTTCGACGACGTCGCCACGATGAACGCGGCCATGCCGGCCGCGCTGCCGTTCCTGCTCCGGCTCGCGAGCGATCCGGGCGTTCCGGTGCGTGTGGAGCTGCGCGACGTCGTGGTGACGGCCGCTGAGCTCTCCGAGTCGGTTGCCGGGCAGAGCGAGGCATGGGTGCTGTGGTACGGCGCCGACGAGGATCGTCCCGAACGCGCCCTCTGCCGAGCGGTGTTCGCCGCGCACGCGGACGTCGTGGCGTCGCTCGCGGCGGACGTGGCCGATCCGGCCCGCCGGGCGAGCCTCCGGCAGGCCGCCGGTCTGCTCTGACGGGCGTGTGGGGAGTGTCCGCGGGTCACTCCGTGACCGGTACGCACTCCGTGAGCAGGTCAACGATGTCGCGCCAGGCTCGCTGGGCGTGCTGGGGGTGGTGGCCGACGCCGGGGACCGTGGTGTGGTCGACCGGCGGGTGGTGGAAGGCGTGCTGGGCGCCGCCGTAGACCGTGAGGCGCCAGTCGACGCCCGCGGCGCGCATCTCCGCGGTGAACGCCTCCCGTTGCGCGGGCGACATGATCGGGTCCTCCGATCCGACCCCGGCCCACACCGGGCAGCGGATGTGCGCCGCCTCGCCCGGCCGGCCCGTGGTCACCGCGTTGACCGTGCCGATCGCGCGCAGGTCGACGCCGGCCCGGCCGAGTTCCAGGGCGATCGCGCCCCCGGTGCCGTAGCCGATGGCGGCGATCCGGCCCGGGTCGGTCCGGGGTTCGGAACGCAGGACGTCGAGTGCGGCGTGGCCGATCTCCCGCATGCGGTCGGCGTCGGCGAGCAGCGGCAGGCAGCGGTCCAGCATCTCCTGGGGGTCGGCCAGATAGCGACCGCCGTGCAGGTCGAAGGCCAGCGCCACGTACCCCAGTTCGGCCAGCGCCTCGGCCCGCCGGCGCTCGATGTCGCTCAGGCCGATGCCCTCGGGGCCGACCAGCACGGCGGGCCGGCGTCCGGTGCCGGCCGGGAGCGCCAGGTGTCCGAACATGGTCAGGGCGTCGGCCTGGTAGGTGACCGTGTGGGTGGTGACTGTGGTGGTCATGCGACGCGACGGTAGTCACCGCCGCGCCCGCACGGGGCGCTGTTCACCGACGGCAGACAGCAGTCGGCGCCGCCCCCGCCCCCGGCTCGGTCGGGTCAGACCATGCGGGTGCAGACGTGGACCGACTCGCTGCCGCCGCGTTCGGAGTGGACGATGCGGAGGACGTCGTTCTTGTACGTGACCTTGAGGTACTGGCCGTCGGTGGTGCCGTCGTGGCCCGGGGGCTGCCAGGGGAGCAGCAGGGACGTGCCCTCGCCGACCTCCTTGGGGACCGTGAGGGCCTGGCCGCCCGTCAGCTTGTCCACGTCCTCGGGCGCGTCGAACACGTCGATCCGCAGGTGTCCGCCGCGCAGCAGCCAACTGCCGGTCCAGGTCACCTGCTTGCCGCCGCCTTCCCAGACGAGGGTGAAGCCGCCGTTGCCGCCGCCGTCCGCCATCACGGTCGCCTTGCCCTTGACCGTCTCGCCGTCGGGAGTAGTGGACTCGACGGTCCAGCCGCCCCGGACGAAGGCGTCGAAGGCGCGGCTCATGACGCCAGTCGTCGTCGCCTCCGGAGAACTCGGTGCCGAAGTGGGCTGATTCGCCGACGGCGTGGCCGAGGCCGTGGCCGAGGTCGCGGGCGTGGGCGTCGTCGCCGATGCCGTACTACCGCCCGTTCCCGCCTTCTTCGTCTCGCCCGTGCAGGCCGCGACCAGTGCCGAGGCGGCGCCGATCGCCAGGTACCGGAGGGTGGTGCGCCGGCCGATGAGGCGCGTCGCCGCCCTGAGCTGCTGGATGTCCTTCATGTCGCCCCCGTGTGCCGTCGGTTGAAGTCAGCGGCCGCCCATCGTACGCCGACGGCTGAGACCGTCGATCATGACGCCGTCGCGCCTCCGCCGGCCGCACGGCCCTGCGTTCCGCGCGGACGGCGCGTTCCGCGCCGCCTAGGATGCCCGGATGGAGTTCCACCGCCTTCCCGCCGAAGCACGGGCCCGACGGACCGCCGAGATACGGGAGTTCCTGCGGACGCGACGGGCGCGGGTGTCGCCGGGCGACGCCGGGCTCGCGGTCGGCGACCTGCGCGCCCGCCGGACGCCCGGCCTGCGGCGGGAGGAGGTCGCGGTGCTCGCCGGCGTCGGCGTCTCCTGGTACACGTGGCTGGAGCAGGGCCGGGAGATCAACGTCTCCGCGGACGTGCTGGACGCCGTCGCGAGGGTGCTCCGCCTCGACCCCATGGAGCGCGAACACCTCTACCTGCTCGCCGGGTTGAACCCGCCCCGGACCGCCGCCGCCCCCGGGCGCGTCGTTCCGGACGGGCTGCGGCAGGTGATCGACTCCTGGCTGCCGCGCCCCGCGTACCTGCTGGACCGGCACTGGAACCTGGTGGCCGTCAACCGGGCCGCCGAGGCGGTCTTCGGCTACGGCGAGGACGACCACAACTGCCTCGTCACCTTCTTCACCAGCGCCCGTTACCGCTCGTCCCTCGTCGGTGGGCAGGACGCCGCGCGGACCATCGTCGGCCAGTTCCGCGCGGACGCCGCGCGCTACCCGGACGACCCCGAATTCGGGCGGCTCGCCGCCGACATGTGCGCCGTCAGCCCGGAGTTCGCCGCGATCTGGCGGGAGTACGGGCTCCGCGGCGCGGCCGGCGGGACCAAGACGGTCGACCACCCCGCTTGCGGCGAACTCGTCTTCACCTACACCACGCTGACCGTCCCGGAGCTGCCCGGTCACCGCCTGATGCTGCACACGCCCGCCCCCGGCACGGACACCGGGGAACGGCTCGCCGCCTTGCTCGCGGCGGTGCCGGCGTAAGCCGAGGGCCGGGAGTGCCTCCCGTACGCGAAGGTGGTGGTGGCAGACCCAGGTTCGTCCCGCACTGCCGGGGGCCCGGCCCGGCGCGCAGGATCGTCGGCATGGAGCGATTCACCCACCACACCGTTCTGATCACCGGCGGCACCTCGGGCATCGGGTACGCCACGGCCCGACGCCTCCTCGACGAGGGCGCCCACGTCGTCATCACCGGACGCGACGAGGAGCGCCTGGACAAGGCGGCGGCCGGCCTCGGCGCCGGAGAGCGGCTGCTGACCGTCCGCGCGGACGTCGCCGACCTGGCCGACCTCGACGCGCTGATGGGCCGGGTCCGGGCGTGGCGCGGCGGCCTCGACGCCCTCTTCGCCAACGCGGGCACCGGTGTGTTCAAGCCCGGCGCCGAGATCACGGAAGCCGACTTCGACCGGTCCACCGACGTGAACTTCAAGGGCGTCTTCTTCACCGTCCAGAAGGCGCTGCCCCTGCTGAAGGACGGCGGCGCGATCGTCCTGAACGCCTCCTGGACCCTGTACCGCGGACTGCCGGTCGCCTCCGTCTACTCCGCGACGAAGGCCGCCGTCCACAACCTGGCCCGCACCCTCGGCTCCGACCTCGCACCGCGCGGCATCCGCGTCAACTCGGTCAGCCCCGGCTTCATCGACACCGAGATGTACCGGGACGCCAACGCCGACGCCGAGGCGGACGCCCGGAACGCCGCACAGGTGCCGCTCGGCACGATCGGGCGCGGCGCCGACGTGGCCGCCGCCGTCGCGTTCCTCGCCTCCGCCGACGCCGCCTACGTCACCGGCCAGGATCTGGTGATCGACGGCGGCCTCGTCGGGTCCTTCCCGAACCCCTGAGACCGGGCAGGCACGTCCGTGTTCACGCCGTCGCGCGGAACCGGCCGGCGACGGCGTGGACACGGAGAAAACCCCTCACGGGGTGGGGCGGGTCAGGTCACGACGTCCCGCGCTTGCGGGCGCCCCGGGCCTTCTCCGCCATGTTCCGCACCTTCTCGACGGCCTCGCGGCCGGCGCCCTGCGCGCGGTCGCCCTTGCCTTCCGCCTCCATCCGCCGGTTGCCGGTGGCCTTGCCCACGGCGTCCTTGATCTTGCCCTTGCCCTTCTGCATGTCGCCCTTGGCCATGGCGGACACGTCCTTTCTCGTCGGGCTCCGTCACGCCGCCGTTCCCGCGCCCGCGAGGGTGCGGACGATCGCCGCCGCGAAGGCGTCGATGTCGTCCGGCTTGCGGGAGGTGATCAGCGGGTGCTCTCCGGAGGTGTCGACGACGACCTCCTGGTCCCGCCAGGTGCCGCCGGCGTTCTCCAGGTCGGGACGGAGGGTGGGGTACGACGTGAGCTCGCGGTCCTTGGCGAGCCCGCTGTCGACCAGGAGCCACGGTCCGTGACAGATCGCGGCCACCGGCTTGCCCTCCTCGGCGAAGGCCGACACGAGGCGGCGGGCGTCGTCGTCGGCCCGCAGGTGGTCGGCGTTGATCGTGCCGCCCGGCACGATCACGGCGTCGTACCCCTCCGAGGTGGCCTCCGCCAGCGTCGTGTCCGGCGTGACCTCCGCGCCGGGCTCGCGGTCGCTCACCAGGGTCCGTACCGGCTCGTCCTTCTGCGCGGCGACCGTCACCCGGGCTCCGTTCTCCCGCAGCACGGCCACCGGCTCGCGCAGCTCGTCCTGCTCGGTGCCGTAGTTGGTCGTGAGGACGAGCACGCTGCGCCCGCCGAGCTCGCCGTCGTGCTTGCCGTCGTGGTGTTCGTGGTGCGACACGATGTGGTCCTCTCCGGTGTCGTCGCGGCTCCGTCACCTGGGCGCCTCACCCGGCGGGCGCGGCTCAAACGTCGAGGCGGGTGGCGAGGGCCCACGGGCTGCCGGCTCGGTCACGCCCCCGTCGTGGAGCCGGGGCGGACGATCATCAGGACGGTGACCGTGGCCCACAGCAGGTTGAAGACGCCGGTGAGCATCGCGAGCCGGGCCGCCGCCGCTGTGGGAACCGGCAGACCGGGCCCGCTCGCCGTCTGCTCCAGGGCCCGGCTCTGGGCGGGCAGGAGGAGCAGGCCCAGGACTCCCGCCGCGGCGGCGGTCAGCGCCATCGAGACGATCAGCCAGGTGTCGCCCAGGACGCCGAGGCTACGGGCCGTGGCGATGCCGAAGACGGGGACCGTGACCCCGACGTACGCGTAGACGTGGCAGATGCGGTGCAGCGTCCGCAGGGTCGCCAGGGCGTCGCCCCGGCCGGAAGCGCCGCCGTCGGCGGGGTCGCCGTACGCACGCCGGAGGGTCGCGGGGAACATGCTCGCCGCGACGGTCACCGGCCCGATGGCGACGATGGCGGCCAGGACGTGCACGGAGAGGAGCAGCTTGGTCATGCCCGCCCCTCCTGGATCGCCGGGGAGGCGGACCGCGCGGGTTCGGCGGGCGACGGGTTCCTGGTGCCTGCGACGGCAGCGGTGGTGCGGGGCATGGCGGGTGCTTTCTGCTTTCGGTCAGGAGGGGGTGGGAAGCGGGTGGGAGAGGGAGGGGTACGGGCGGGAGAGCGAGGGGTGCGGGCGGGACGCTCCGAGTCAACCGGTCGGCGCCGTGATCGCCCAGTGGCACTGCCGCCAGGTCTCAACGGAAAAGTGCCAGACGCTGCCGTACGGCTCTGAACTGCGCCGGTATGGGAACAGGCGAGCGCGCGACCGGAGGGCGGCGCGGTAGGTTCCCGCCATGCACACCGTCGCCGTACTCGCGCTGGACCAGGTGATCCCGTTCGACCTGTCCACGCCGATCGAAGCCTTCTCGCGGACCCGGCTGCCCGACGGGCGGCCCGGCTACCAGGTCCGGGTGTGCGCCGAGCGGGACGAGGTCGACGCCGGCGCGTTCACGCTGCGCGCGCCCTGGGGGCTGGAGGGCCTGCGGGAGGCGGACACGGTCATCGTGCCGGGCGTCGCCGATCCGGCGGCGCCGCTCGCGCCGGCCGTCCGCGACGCGCTCCGGTCGGCCGCCGCCGACGGCACCCGGATCGCCTCCCTCTGCGTCGGCACCTTCCCGCTCGCCGCGACCGGACTCCTCGACGGGCTGCGCGTCACCACCCACTGGCAGGCCGCCGGGCTGCTCGCCGCGCTCCACCCGGCCCTCGACGTCGACCCCGACGTCCTGTACGTCGACAACGGACAGTTCCTCACCTCGGCCGGCGCGGCGGCGGGGCTCGACCTCTGCCTGCACATGATCCGCCGCGACTACGGCTCCGCGGTGGCCGCCGACGCGGCCCGGCTGTCGGTGATGCCGCTCGAACGGGAAGGCGGGCAGGCGCAGTTCATCGTGCACGACCACACGCCGACGCCGCAGGGCTCCGAACTGGAGGCGCTGCTCGACTGGCTGCGCGCGAACATGGCCCGGGAACTCACCCTCGCCGACATCGCCGAACGGGCCGGGACCAGCACCCGGACCCTCATCCGGCGCTTCCGCGACCAGACGGGCACGACCCCGCTCCAGTGGCTGAACCGGGCGCGGATCCGGCAGGCGCAGCACCTCCTGGAGACCACCGGACACTCCGTCGAACGCATCGGCGGGCAGGTCGGATTCGGCTCCCCGACCGCCTTCCGCGAGCGCTTCAAGCGCACCACGGGCGTCAGTCCGCAGACCTACCGGCGCACCTTCGCCTGACCCCCGTACGGGCCCCGAGCGGTCGCCGCCCGGCCGTCTTTGTCCCGGGAGTGGAAGAAGTCGTGCTTGTTTCCTGCGCAAGTAGTTCCCAGGGCGGGAGAGCGCTGCTACGTTCCTCTCGAAAGCCCGACGGGTCGACCGCCGCGGACAGGCATTCGGGCCCCCAGCCGGAGGCGGGGGAGGGGAGGGATTCGTGAGACGGATGACCGCTCGACCCGCGAACGTGCACCAGGCGCGCCTGCTGCGCCTGTTGCGCGACGGAGGCCCCAACTCCCGCGCGCAGCTGGGCGATCTCGTCGACCTGTCCCGCTCCAAACTGGCGGTCGAGGTGGACCGGCTGCTGGAGACGGGCCTGGTGGCCGCGGACGGACTCGCCGCCTCGCGCGGCGGTCGCCGCTCGCACAACCTCCGGCTCGCCCCGTCCCTGCGCTTCCTGGGCGTCGACATCGGCGCCACCTCGATCGACGTCGCCGTCACCAACGCCGAACTGGAGGTCCTCGGGCACCTGAACCAGCCCGTGGACGTCCGCGAGGGACCCGTCGCCGTCTTCGAGCGCGTGCTGGCCATGGCCGACAAGCTGAAGGCGTCCGGGGTCGCGGAGGGATTCGACGGCGCCGGCATCGGCGTCCCCGGGCCCGTCCGCTTCCCCGAGGGCGTTCCCGTCGCGCCGCCGATCATGCCCGGCTGGGACGGCTTCCCCGTCCGCGAGGCCCTGAGCCAGGACCTCGGCTGCCCGGTGATGGTCGACAACGACGTGAACCTCATGGCGATGGGGGAGCAGCACGCGGGCGTCGCCCGCTCCGTCGGCGACTACCTGTGCGTCAAGATCGGTACCGGCATCGGCTGCGGCATCGTGATCGGCGGCCAGGTCTACCGCGGTACGACGGGCAGCGCCGGCGACATCGGACACATCCAGGTCCAGCCCGACGGACGCGCCTGCGCCTGCGGCAACCAGGGCTGCCTGGAGGCGCACTTCAGCGGCGCGGCGCTGGCCCGCGACGCGGAGGACGCGGCGCGCTCGGGCCGGTCCCCGCACCTGGCCGCGCGACTGGAGGCGGCCGGTGAGCTGACCGCCGCCGACGTCTCGGCCGCCGCGGCGGCGGGCGACACCGTGGCCCTGGAACTGATCCGCGAGGGCGGACGGCGTCTGGGCCAGGTCATCGCCGGGCTCGTCAGCTTCTTCAACCCGGGGCTCGTCGTCATCGGCGGCGGTGTCACCGGTCTCGGCCACACCCTGCTGGCCAGCGTCCGCACCCAGGTCTACCGCCAGTCGCTGCCGCTCGCGACCGGCAACCTCCCCATCGTTCTGGGCGAGTTGGGCCCGACCGCCGGAGTGATCGGCGCGGCCCGGCTCATCAGCGACCACGTCTTCTCCCCGGCCTGACCCCGGACGGCCTCTCCGCCGTCCCCCGTACCTCCGGCAGCGGTACGCCGCCCGCCGAAGCACCCGCGCACCACCCGTACCCCGTCCCGTATCCGTACCTTCATCGCACCCGCGTCCCACCGCACGCCGGACCCCGGCACACCCGCACCCCGGCACCACCGCACCCCGGCACCACCCGCAACCCCGCACCACGCAACGGTCCCGTGGCTGTCCGCCATGCCCGCTCACCGCCCCCGCACGCGCCGGTACCCACCACGCCGCAGGGCCCTGAGCCCCACCCTTCCCTCACCTCGCCTCACCTCGCCTCACCGCGCCTCGCCTCGTCCCGCCGCGCGCCGCGGCCTGCTTCGCCCTGCCCGCACACGGCCCATCCGCCGAGGGGAACCCCATGGCCTCATCACCCCCACCGCTGCTCACGATGACCCGCATCACCAAGTCGTTCCCCGGCGTCCGCGCCCTGGACGGCGTGGACCTCGACGTCCATGCCGGCGAGGTCCACTGCCTCCTCGGCCAGAACGGCGCCGGCAAGTCCACCCTCATCAAGGTCCTCGCCGGGGCCCACCAGCCCGACGACGGAGAGATCACCTGGGCCGGCGAGCCGGTCGCCCTGACCTCCCCGATCGCGGCCATGCGGCTGGGGATCGCCACCATCTACCAGGAGCTGGACCTGGTCGGCGGGCTGTCCGTCGCCGAGAACGTGTTCCTCGGGAACGAGCCGACCTCCGCCGGGTTCGTCGTGCGCGGGGCGCGGGCCCGGGCCGCCGCCGGCCGGCTGCTGGAACGGCTCGGCCACCCCGAGATCGACCCGGGCCGGCTCGTCGGCGAACTTTCCGCCGCCCAGCAGCAGATCGTCTCCATGGCCCGCGCCCTCTCGCACGAGGTGCGGCTGATCGTCATGGACGAGCCGTCCGCCGCGCTCGACCCCGACGAGGTCGACAACCTCTTCCGGATCGTCGCCGAACTCACCGCCGACGGCGTCGCCGTCGTGTACATCTCCCACCGCCTGGAGGAGATCCGCCGCATCGGCGACCGGGTGACCGTGCTGAAGGACGGCCGTTCCGTCGCCGGCGGCCTGCCGGCGGACACCACCCCGACCCGCGACATCGTCGCCCTCATGACCGGCCGCACCGTCGAGCACGTCTTCCCCGCCCGCCCCGCACCCCCCGACGACGACGCCGCCGCCGTCCGGGCCCCGGTCCTCACCGTCGAAGGCCTCACCCGCGCCCACGAGTTCGCCCCTCTCGACCTCGCCCTGCGGCCCGGGGAGATCGTCGGCCTCGCCGGGCTGGTGGGCTCCGGCCGCAGCGAGATCCTGGAGACGATCTACGGGGCGCGCAAGCCCGACGCGGGCCGGGTCCTCGTCGACGGCGTCCCGCTGCGCCCGGGCAGCGTCCGCGCCGCCGTCCGGGCCGGCATCGGACTGGCCCCCGAGGAACGCAAGGCGCAGGCCCTGCTGATGCTGGAGTCCGTCGGCAGCAACGTCTCGGTCTCCACGCTCTCCCGCTACTCCCGGGCGGGCTGGCTCGACCGGCGCGCCGAGCGGGCCGCCGCGCACCAGGCCGTGCGCGAGCTGTCGCTGCGGCCCGACGACCCGGACGTGGCGGTCAGGACGCTGTCCGGCGGGAACCAGCAGAAGGCCGTGCTCGCACGCTGGCTGCTGCGCGGCTGCAAGGTGCTGCTGCTCGACGAACCGACCCGGGGCGTCGACATCGGCGCCCGGGCCGAGCTCTACGCCGTGATCCGCCGGCTGGCCGACGAAGGACTGGCCGTGCTGCTCGTCTCCAGCGAGGTTCCCGAGGTCCTCGGGCTCGCCGACCGGGTGCTGGTGCTGCGCGAAGGGTCCGTCGTGCACACGGCGCCGGCCCAGGAGCTGGACGAGCACCGCGTACTCGATCTCGTGATGGAAGGGAACCCGACGCCATGACGCAGCCCGCCCCCGCCGCGCGGAAGGACGCGCCGACGTCCGCCCCCGCGCCCGCCACCGCCGCCCCCGGCAGGAAGGCGCCGCACCGGCCGGCGTTCATGCGGTGGGACGTCCGCAGCGTGACGCTGCTCGGCGTCCTCGTCGCGCTCGTCGCCGTCGGCGGCATCACCCAGCCCGACTCCTTCCTCGCCACCAGCAACCTCCAGCTCGTCCTCACCCAGGCGTCGGTCATCGGCGTCGTCACCGTCGGCATGACGTTCGTCATCACCAGCGGCGGCATCGACCTGTCGGTCGGCGCGATCGTCGCCCTCGCGTCGGTGTGGGCGACGACCGTGGCCACCCAGGAGTTCGGCTTCGCGGGCATCCTCTTCACCGCCGTGCTCGTCGGCCTCGGCTGCGGCCTCGTGAACGGGGTGCTGATCGCGTACGGCGGCCTGGTGCCGTTCATCGCCACCCTGGCCATGCTCGCCTCCGCCCGGGGCCTCGCCCTCCAGATCACCGACGGCCGCACCCAGATGGTGACCGTGACCGACGTCCTCGACCTGGGCGTCAAGGACGCCTACGTGCTCGGGATCCCGCCGCTCGTCCTCGTCTTCGCCGCCGTGACCGTCGTCGGCTGGCTGCTGCTCAACCGGACCACGTTCGGCCGCCGCACCGTCGCCGTCGGCGGCAACGCGGAAGCCGCCCGGCTCGCCGGCATCGACGTGCGGCGGCAGCGCCTCTACCTGTACCTGCTGTCGGGGCTGTGCTGCGGGATCGCCGCGTTCATGCTGATCGTCCTCGCCGGATCCGGCCAGAACACCAACGGCAACCTGTACGAGCTCGACGCCATCGCCGCCGCCATCATCGGCGGCACCCTCCTCAGCGGCGGACGCGGCACCATCGTCGGCTCCGTCCTCGGCGTCCTGATCTTCACGACCATCACCAACATCTTCGCCCTCAACAACATGGAGACGGCCGTCCAGCAGATCGCCAAGGGCGCGATCATCGTGGCCGCCGTCCTCGTCCAGCGCCGCACCCTGCGCGGCGGCGACGCCTGACGCCCGCCGCCCGGCACCCGTCCCGACACCCGAGCCGATCCGTCCCGCCCAGCCGAAGGGTTGATCCGCCATGTCCCGAACCTCCCCCAGCCGCAGAGGACTTCTGTTCGGCACCGCCGCCGTCTCCGCCGGGGCCCTGCTGACCGCCTGCACCAGCAACGAGCCCAAGCAGCAGGCCCAGCCCAGCGGCAACGCCCCCGCCGCCGGCGACAAGCCCGGCAAGCCCGTCACCATCGGCTTCGCCGGCCCCCAGGCCGACCACGGCTGGCTCAACGCCATCAACCAGAACGCCAAGTCCCGCGCGGCGACGTACTCCGACGTCACCCTGGAGATCACCGAGGGCTCGAACGACACCGCCGCCCAGATCGGCCAGGTGCAGACCCTCATCAACAAGAAGGTCGACGTCCTCGTCATCCTGCCCGCCGACGGCAAGGCCCTCACCCAGGTCGGCCTCCAGGCGATGCGGGCCGGCATCCCGGTCGTCAACCTGGACCGGATCTTCGCCTCCCCGCAGGCGTACCGCTGCTGGATCGGCGGCGACAACTACGGCATGGGGCTCAACGCCGGCACCTACATCGGCGAGCAGCTCAAGGACAAGCCGAACGCCAAGGTCGTCGAACTCGCCGGCCTCGACAACCTCGAACTCACCCGGCAGCGCACCCAGGGCTTCGACGACGCCCTGAAGAACTACCCCAACATCACCAAGGTCGCCCGCCAGGCCGCCGACTTCACCGTCGAGTCCGGCCAGGCCAAGATGGCCCAACTGCTGCAGGCCCAGCCCGCGTTCGACGCGCTGTGGAACCACGACGACGACCAGGGCGTCGGCGCGCTCCGCGCCATCGCCCAGGCCGGCCGCGACGACTTCCTGATGGTCGGCGGCGCCGGCGCCAAGTCCGCGATGGACGCCATCAAGGCCGGCACGGGCGTCCTCAAGGCCACCGTCCTCTACCCGCCGACGATGGCCGCGTCCGCGATCGACCTCGCCCGCGCCCTCGGCCAGGGCAAGGGCGTCGGCGGACTCGCCGAGCTGGAGATCCCGTCCTCGCTGACGCTCTACTCCGCCGTCGTCACCAAGGAGAACGTCGACGACTACCTGCCGACCGGCTTCAACTGACCGGATCCGGGCTCCCGGGGGGATGCCCGGCTCCGCAGCACACCGACGAGTCAGTGACTCTCTGACCAGGAGGAACCGTATGGAACAGCGGGACAGCGACGCGACCGCGCCGCCCGCACTCGGCGTCGGCATGGTGGGGTACGCGTTCATGGGCGCGGCGCACTCCCAGGGCTGGCGCAACGTGAGCCGGGTGTTCGACCTGCCGCTGCGGCCCGTCCTCGCGGCGATCGCGGGCCGGGACGCGGACGCCGTCCGGGCCGCCGCCCGGCGGCACGGCTGGGCGGCGGCGGAGACGGACTGGCGCGCCCTGATCGCCCGGGACGACGTGCAGCTCGTCGACATCTGCACCCCGGGGGACAGCCATGCGGAGATCGCGATCGCGGCCCTGGAGGCCGGCAAGCACGTCCTGTGCGAGAAGCCGCTGGCGAACTCGGTGGCCGAGGCGGAGGCCATGACCGCCGCCGCCGAGGCCGCCCGCGCCCGCGGCCAGGTCGCGATGGTCGGCTTCAACTACCGTCGCGTGCCCGCCCTCTCGTACGCCCGCCGGCTCATCGCCGAGGGACGGCTCGGCGCCCTGCGGCACGTCCGGGTGAGCTACCTCCAGGACTGGCTGGTCGACCCGGACTTCCCGCTGACCTGGCGGCTGGAGCGCGAGCACGCCGGGTCCGGGGCGCTGGGCGACCTCGGCGCGCACATCGTCGACCTCGCGCAGTACCTGGCGGGGGAGCCGGTCGTCGGGGTGTCGGCCCAGACGGAGACCTTCGTACGGGAACGGCCCCGGCTCGCCGCCGCGGCGGCCGGCCTGGCCGCGCCCGCCGGGCAGTCCGCCGCCGCCCCGCGCGGGCCGGTGACCGTCGACGACGCGGTCGTCTTCACCGGGCGGCTCGCCTCGGGGGCGCTCGCCGCCTTCGAGGCCAGCCGGATGGCCTCCGGCCGCAAGAACCAGCTGCGACTGGAGATCAACGGGGAGCGGGGCTCGCTCGCCTTCGACCTGGAACGGCTCAACGAGCTCTCCTTCCACGACCACCGCGAACCCGCCGCCACCGCGGGCTTCCGCCGGATCCTCGTCACCGAGCCCGACCACCCCTACCTGGAGGCGTGGTGGCCGCCCGGCCACACCCTCGGCTACGAGCACACCTTCACCCACCAGGCCCGCGACCTCGTCGCCGCGATCGGCGCCGGCACCGAACCGTCACCGTCGTTCGCCGACGGGCTGCGGGTGCAGCGGGTGCTCGACGCGGTCGAGGAGAGCGCCCGGAAGAACGCCGTCTACACCCCCGTCCCGGACGAGCCGGCCGCCGTCCGCCGGCCGCCGCACGACCGTCCGCCCGCCGTCCGCTAGCCGCCCGGGGACCGTCCGTCCGCCGTCCGGGAGCGCCACCCCGTCCGTCCGCCCGCGTGACCGTCCGTCCGTCCGCCCGCCGTCTGGAGGCCCCATGCCCCGCCCGTTCACGCTCTTCACCGGCCAGTGGGCCGACCTGCCGCTGGAGGAGGTCTGTCGGCTCGCCCGCGACTTCGGCTACGACGGCCTCGAACTCGCCTGCTGGGGAGACCACTTCGAGGTCGACAAGGCCCTCGCCGACCCGGCGTACCTCGCGGGGCGGCATGCCCTGCTCGACAAGTACGGCCTGAAGTGCTGGGCGATCTCCAACCACCTCGTGGGCCAGGGGGTCTGCGACCATCCGATCGACGAGCGGCACCAGGGCATCCTGCCGCCCCGGATCTGGGGCGACGGCGAACCCGAGGGCGTGCGGCGGCGGGCCGCCGCCGAGATGAAGGACACCGCGCGCGCCGCCGCCGCCTTCGGCGTCGACACCGTCATCGGCTTCACCGGCTCCTCCATCTGGCACCTGGTGGCCATGTTCCCGCCCGTGCCGGAGCGCATGATCGAGCGCGGCTACGAGGACTTCGCCGAGCGGTGGAACCCGGTCCTCGACGTCTTCGACGCCGAAGGGGTCCGCTTCGCCCACGAGGTCCACCCCGGGGAGATCGCCTACGACTACTGGACCACCCGCCGCGCCCTGGAGGCCGTCGACCACCGGCCGGCCTTCGGGCTCAACTTCGACCCCAGTCACTTCGTCTGGCAGGACCTCGACCCGGTCGGCTTCCTGTACGACTTCCGCGACCGGATCTACCACGTCGACTGCAAGGAGGCGCGCAAGCGCCTCGACGGGCGCAACGGGCGCCTCGGCTCCCACCTGCCGTGGGGCGACCCCAGGCGCGGCTGGGACTTCGTCTCCGCCGGTCACGGGGACGTGCCCTGGGAGGACGTCTTCCGTATGCTGCGGTCCATCGGCTACGCCGGCCCCGTGTCCGTCGAATGGGAGGACGCCGGCATGGACCGGCTCACCGGCGCGCCCGAGGCGCTGGCCCATCTGAAGCGGTTCGACTTCGACCCGCCGGCCGCCTCGTTCGACGCGGCGTTCTCCGGCGGCGACCGGTAGGAGCCGGCGGTCGGACCCGGTGGCGCGGGAAGCGCCACCGGGCGGTCCGGCCTGCCCGCGCACGGCTTTGTCCTGACGCAGGAGAAAGTTCGACCGATGTGCCGCGCAAGGGCTTTCCGTCGCGGACGAAGGCGGATACGGTCCCCTCACCGCACCCCGTACGACCCGCTTCCCCGTACGCCCCGCCTTCCCCGTACGCCCCCGGGTTCTCCGCCCCCACCCGGCGCCCGGACCGCCGAGACGGCCCCGCGCGCCGAAGCTGAAGCCGCAGCCGAAGACCCGCTCCCGCCGCCCGCCCCGCACCGGCGGCACCACGCCACCCCCACCCCAGCCCTCCACCCCCGCACCGAACGATCTGGCAAGGAGGCAGCCCGTGACTGACACCCACGTACGCACCGGAGTCTGGTTCGCCGGAGCGCGCGGCTCCGTGGCGACCACGGCCGTCGCCGGATGCGCCGCCGTCCGCGCCGGACTCCACCCCGCGACCGGCATGGTCACCGAGACGCACGCGTTCGCCGGCACCGGGCTGCCGTCCCTGGCCGCGCTCGTCTTCGGCGGCCACGACATCGTGTCCTGCCCGCTCCCCAAGCGCGCCGAGCAGCTCACCGGCGCCGGCGTCCTCCCGCACGGTCTCGCCGCCGCCGTCCATGCCGAACTCGCCGCCGCCGACGCCGAGATACGCACCGGCGGCCCCCTCCCGGACGACCCCCGCACCGACGCCGAGCTCGTCGCGGACCTCGCGGCCGACCTCGTCTCCTTCCGCGACCGGCACGCCCTGGCCCGCGTGGTCGTCGTCAACGTCTCCGCCACCGAACCCCCGCCCGCACCCGGCGCCGTACGCCTGCCGCCCAGCTCCCTCTACGCCTCCGCGGCCCTCCGGGCCGGCTGCCCGTACGTCGACTTCACCCCGTCCACCGGGCTGCGCGCCCCCGGTCTCACGGCCGCCGCGGCCGACGCCGGACTTCCGCACGCGGGCCGCGACGGCAAGACCGGCCAGACGCTCCTGCGCGCCGTGCTCGCCCCGATGTTCGTCCAGCGGGCCCTGGACGTGCGGGCCTGGTCCGGCACCAACCTGCTCGGCGGGGGAGACGGGGCGACGCTCGCCGACCCCGCCGCCGCGGCGGCGAAGAACGCCGGCAAGGAGCGCGTCCTCGCCGACACGCTCGGCCACCGGCCGGAGGGACAGGTCCACATCGACGACGTCCCCGCGCTCGGCGACTGGAAGACCGCCTGGGACCACATCGCCTTCGACGGCTTCCTCGGCACCCGGATGGTGCTCCAGACCATCTGGCAGGGCTGCGACTCCGCGCTCGCCGCGCCCCTCGTCCTCGACCTGGCCCGGCTCGTGGCCCGCGCCCACGAGGCCGGGCTCTCCGGACCGCTCCCGCAGCTCGGCTTCTACTTCAAGGACCCCGACGGCGGACCCTCCGGCCTCGCGGAGCAGTACGCCGCGCTCCTCGCCTTCGCCGACCGGCTGCGGGAGGCACGGTGACGCGCCCCGGTCGGCCGGACCGCACCCGGCAGCTCCGGGCCTGGGCCGAACTGCTGCGCGTCTCGGCGCTGTTCACCGTCCCCGGTGACGCGCTCGCCGGCGCCGCCGCCACCGGACTGCGGCCCGGACGGGGGACGGCGTACGCGATCGGCGCCTCGCTCTGCCTGTACGAGGCGGGCATGGCCCTCAACGACTGGGCCGACCGGAAGGAGGACGCCGTCGACCGCCCCGACCGCCCGCTGCCCTCCGGCCGCATCGCGCCGGCCGCCGCGCTCGGCGCCGCGGGCCTCCTCACCGCCGCCGGGCTCGCCCTCGCCTCCCGCGCCGGCCGCCCGGCCCTCTCCGTCGCCACCGCCCTCGCCGGCACCGTCTGGGCCTACGACCTGCGTCTCAAGCACACGCCCGCCGCGCCCGCCGCCATGGCCGCCGCCCGCGCCCTCGACCTCGTCCTCGGCGCCGCCGCCACCGGCGCGCCGCCCACGGCCGCGCGGCCCGGCGCGGACGCCCGTACCGTACGCCGGGTCGCGGCGCCCGCCGCCGCGCTCGCCGCCCACACGTACGCCGTCACCGCCGTGTCCCGGCACGAGGAGCGGGGCGGATCGACGCTCGCCCCGCTCGGGGCGCTCGCCGCGACGGGCGCCCTCGGCGCCGCCACCGCGCTGGGCGCGCTCCGGCGGCCCGGCGGCGCGGCGGCCCTCGCCCCGCTCGCGCCCGCCGCCCTGTACGCCGGCACCGCCGCCGTCCCCCTGCTGCACGCCGCCCTCCACCCGTCGCCGCCGCTCACCCGGCGCGCCGTCGGCGGCGGCATCCGCGCCCTGATCCCGCTCCAGGCCGCGCTCGCCGCCCGCGCCGGCGCCACCGGCACCGGCATCGGCCTGCTGGGGCTCGTCCCCCTCGCCCGCGCCCTCGCACGGAAGGTGAGCACCACATGACCGACCGGCCGCCGCTCCGCCTCGGATACGGCACCAACGGACTCACCGACCTCCGCCTCGACGACGCCCTCGCGCTCCTCGCCGACCTCGGCTACGACGGCGTCGGACTCACCCTCGACCACATGCACCTCGACCCGCTCGCGCCCGGCCTCGCCGCCCGCACCGCGACCGTCGCCCGCCGGCTCGGCGCGCTCGGGCTCACCGCGACCGTCGAGACCGGCGCCCGGTACGTGCTCGACCCGCGCCGCAAGCACGGCCCGTCCCTGCTCGACGCCGACCCCGAGGACCGGGCCGCCCGGATCCGGCTGCTGCGCACGGCCGTCGGCGTCGCGGCCGACCTCGGGGCGCACGCCGTGCACTGCTTCAGCGGCGTCACCCCGCCCGGCACCGACCCCGCCACGGCCTGGCGGCGGCTCACCGAGGCGCTGGAGCCCGTGCTCGACACGGCCGCCGCCGCGGGCGTGCCGCTCGCGATCGAACCCGAACCGGGCCACCTCCTCGCCACCCTCGCCGACTTCCACCGGCTGCGCGCCGCGCTCGGCGACCCCGCGCCGCTCGGCCTCACCCTCGACATCGGCCACTGCCAGTGCCTGGAGCCGGAGCCGCCCGCCGCGTGCGTCCGCGCGGCGGGACCCTGGCTGCGGCACGTGCAGATCGAGGACATGCGGCGCGGCGTCCACGAGCACCTGCCGTTCGGCGAGGGCGAGATCGACTTCCCGCCCGTCCTCGACGCCCTCGCGGCCGTCGGCTACCGGGGCCTCACCATCGTCGAACTGCCCCGCCACGCGCACGCCGGCCCGCGACTCGCCGCCGAGTCCGCCGCGTTCCTGCGGGCCGCCGCCGAGACCGCGGCGAAGGGAGCACCCGCATGCTGACGCCGCCGCCGTCCCGCACCGTCGACGCCCTCGCGGCCCGGCTGCCCGGCGACCCCGCCCGCGCCTGGCTCGCCGAAGCCCTCGCCGACGCCGCCCGGGCCGCGAGCACCCCGCCGGCCCCGTCCGCGCGCCCCGCCTGGGAGCTGCGCTTCGTCACCGCGGGCCGGCACTGCGGCCAGGACCACGCCGACGCCGTACGGGCGCTGCTGCTGACCGAGGCCCGGGCCGGCACGGAGACGCTGGCCCGGCTCTACCGGGAGGGCAGCGCCGCCGAGCGCCGCGCGGTGCTGCAGGCCCTGCCCGCCCTCGTCCCCGGCCCGGAGGCCGTCCCGCTCGTGGAGGACGCCCTGCGGACGCACGACACCCGGCTGATCGCCGCCGCCGTCGGCCCGTACGCCGCCGCCCACCTGGACCCGCACGCCTGGCGGCACGCCGTCCTGAAGTGCCTCTTCACCGGCGTACCGCTGACCGCCGTCGCGGACCTGGCGCGGCGCGCGGCCGGCGACGCGGACCTAGCCCGCATGCTCGCGGCCCTCGCCGCCGAACGCACCGCGGCCGGCCGCGACGTCCCCCGCGACCTCCGCCACGCCCTGACCCTGACCGGCGTACCGACCGAGGAGCCGTGATGCGCATCTTCGACCCCCACATCCACATGACGTCGCGCA
The DNA here is from genome assembly GCF_042797055.1 of Streptomyces sp. NPDC057854. Lineage (NCBI taxonomy): Bacteria > Bacillati > Actinomycetota > Actinomycetes > Kitasatosporales > Streptomycetaceae > Streptomyces > Streptomyces sp. NPDC057854. The sequence continues at coordinate 226,635 of NZ_JBHVMF010000001.1, read as the reverse complement.
CCACCGACGACTACGAGGCGATGTGCGCGGCGGGCGTCCGCGCCGTGGTCGAACCGGCCTTCTGGCTCGGCCAGCCCCGCACCTCGCCCGCCAGCTTCCTCGACTACTTCGACGCGCTGCTCGGCTGGGAGCCGTTCCGCGCCGCCCAGTTCGGCATCGCCCACCACTGCGCGATCGCCCTCAACCCCAAGGAGGCCAACGACCCGCGCTGCACGCCCGTCCTCGACGAGCTGCCCCGCTACCTCGTCAAGGACTCCGTCGTCGCCGTCGGCGAGATCGGCTACGACGCCATGACCCCCGCCGAGGACACCGCCCTCGCCGCCCAGCTCCAGCTCGCCGCCGACCACGGCCTGCCCGCCCTCGTCCACACCCCGCACCGGGACAAGCTCGCCGGACTCCGCCGCACCCTGGACGTCGTCCGCGCGTCGGCGCTGCCCGTCGAGCGGACCCTCCTCGACCACCTCAACGAGACGACCGTCGCCGCCGCCCGGGACAGCGGCTGCTGGCTCGGCTTCTCCGTCTACCCCGACACCAAGATGGACCCCGACCGCATGGTCGCCGTCCTGCGGACCTACGGCACCGACAAGATCCTCGTCAACTCGGCCGCCGACTGGGGCAGAAGCGATCCGCTGAAGACCCGCGAGGTCGGCGACGCGATGCTCGCCGCCGGCTTCACCGACGACGACGTCGACCAGGTGCTGTGGCGCAACCCCGTCGCCTTCTACGGACTCAGCGGCCGGCTCCAGCTCGACGTCCCCGCCGCCCCGGAGGCCCTGCACGAGGGCAACTCCGTGCTGCGCGGCGGAGAATGACGAAGGAGGGACCCCCGTGCGCTTCCGCCACCCGGACGGCACCCTCGTCCACCTCTCCTACTGCACCAACGTCCACCCCGCCGAGACCCTGGACGGCGTCCTCGCCCAGCTCCGCGACCACTGCGAACCGGTGCGCCGACGGCTCGGCCGCGACCGGCTCGGCATCGGCCTCTGGCTCGCCAAGGACGCCGCCCACGCCCTCGTCGACGACCCGGTGGCGCTGCGCGGACTCCAGAACGAACTGGAACGCCGCGGCCTCGAGGTCGTCACCCTCAACGGCTTCCCCTACGAGGGGTTCGGCGCCGAAGCGGTGAAGCACCGCGTCTACCGACCCGACTGGACCGAACCGCAGCGCCTCGCCCACACCACCGACCTCGCCCGCCTCCTCGCCGCCCTGCTCCCCGACGACGTCACCGAGGGCAGCGTCTCCACCCTGCCGCTCGCCTGGCGCACCGGCTTCGACGCACGCGCCGCCGCCACCGCCCGGACCGCCCTCACCACCCTCACCGAACGGCTCGACGCCCTGGAGGAGCTGACCGGCAAGTCCGTGCGCGTCGCCCTCGAACCCGAACCGGGCTGCGTCGTGGAGACCACCGCCGACGCCCTCGCACCGCTCGCCGCCCTGCCCGGCGACCGCATCGGCGTCTGCGTCGACACGTGCCACCTCGCCACCTCCTTCGAGGACCCCGCCAGCGCGCTCGCCGCGCTCGACGCCGCCGGCATCCCCGTCCCCAAGGCCCAGCTCTCCACCGCCCTGCACGCCGAGCACCCCGACCGCCCCGAGGTCCGCGCCGCGCTCGCCGCCTTCGCCGAACCCCGCTTCCTGCACCAGACCCGCACCCGCACCGCCGCCGGACTCCACGGCACCGACGACCTCCCCGAAGCGCTCGCGGGCAACGCCCTGCCCGACACGGCCCCCTGGCGCGCCCACTTCCACGTCCCGCTGCACGCCCCGCCCGCCCCGCCGCTCACCTCCACGCTCCCCGTCCTGAAGGACGCCCTGGCCCGCCTGGTCGGCGGCGACCGTCCCCGCACCCGCCACCTGGAGGTGGAGACGTACACCTGGCCGGCGCTGCCGCCCGGAGCACGGCCCCGCACCCGGGGCCGCCTCGCCGACGGGATCGCCGCCGAACTCGCCCTCGCCCGCGACCTGCTCACCGACCTCGGCCTGAAGGAACTCCCGTGAAGGACCTCTCCCGTGAAGGACCTCCTGTGAAGGAACGCCCGTGACCGACGCGAAGACCCCGGCAGGCGGACGCCCGACGCCGCTCCTCGTCCTCGACGTCGTCGGCCTCACCCCCCGGCTCCTCGACCACATGCCCCGCCTCCGCGCCCTCGCCGACTCCGGTTCTCGGGCACCCCTCTCCACCGTGCTGCCCGCCGTCACCTGCTCCGCCCAGTCCACCTTCCTCACCGGCACCCTCCCCGCCGAGCACGGGATCGTCGGCAACGGCTGGTACTTCCGCGACCTCGGCGAGGTCCTGCTCTGGCGCCAGCACAACGGCCTGGTCGCCGGCGACAAGATCTGGGACGCCGCCCGCCGCGCCCACCCCGGCTACACCGTCGCCAACATCTGCTGGTGGTACGCGATGGGCGCCGACACCGACATCACCGTCACCCCCCGGCCCGTCTACCGCGCCGACGGCCGCAAGGAACCCGACTGCTACACCCGGCCCCCCGCCCTCCACGACGAACTCACCGCCGAACTGGGCACGTTTCCGCTCTTCCAGTACTGGGGGCCGGGCGCCTCGCTCGCCTCCAGCCGGTGGATCGCCGACGCCACCCGCCACATCATGCGCACCCGCCGCCCCGACCTGACGCTCTGTTACCTCCCGCACCTCGACTACGACCTCCAGCGATACGGCCCCGACGACCCGCGCTCGCTCCGCGCCGCCGCCGAACTCGACGCCGTCATCGGACCGCTGCTCGACGACGCGCGCGCCGAGGGCCGCACGGTCGTCGCCCTGTCCGAGTACGGGATCACCCGCGTCAGCCGGCCCGTCGACATCAACCGGGCCCTGCGCCGCGCCGGACTCCTCGACGTCCACACCCAGGACGGCATGGAGTACCTCGACCCGACGGTCTCCCGCGCGTTCGCCGTCGCCGACCACCAGCTCGCCCACGTCTACGTCCGCCGCCCCGAGGACCTCGCGGCCACCCGCGCCGTCCTCCAGGACCTGCCCGGCGTCGAACGCCTCCTCGACGACGAGGGAAAGAAGGCGCATGGCCTCGACCACCCCCGCTCCGGCGAACTCGTCGCCGTCGCCGCACCCGACGCCTGGTTCACGTACTACTACTGGCTGGACGACGCGCGGGCCCCCGACTTCGCGCGGCTCGTGGAGATCCACCGGAAGCCCGGCTACGACCCCGCCGAGCTCTTCCTGGACCCCGAGGACCCCTACGTACGGCTCAGGGCCGCGGCGGCCGTCGCCCGCAAGAAGGCCGGCCTGCGCTACCGCATGGCCGTCGTGCCACTGGACCCGTCACCCGTGCGCGGCAGCCACGGCCGGCTGCCCGCGAGCGACGACGACGGGCCGGTCATCCTCTGCTCCGCCCCCGGCGCCCTGCCCGGCCGCACCGAGGCCACCGAGGTGAAGCCGCTCCTGCTGCGGCTCGCCGGCCTCTCCTGAACCGGCGCGCCGCGCCCCGCACCGCCCGAGCGCCGAACCGCCCGGGCCCCGTACCGCCCGTGCGTCGAGCCGCCCGGGCCCCGTACCGCCACCCCCGTCCCGCCCGTATCCGGGAAACCCGCATGCCGTACCCCCGTCACCACGAAAGCGAGAACGCCGTGACCGCGTCCCCCGACGAGACCACCACCCCCGGCGACGCGCTGCGCCGCACCCTCGGTGTCAGCCGCCGCCGCTTCCTCAGCACCTGCACGGCCACCGCGGCCGTCGCGATCGCCGCCCCCGTCTTCGGCGCCTCGCCCGCCCTGGCGCAGACCCCGCCCGCGCCGGCCGGCGACCGGGGCCGCTCGGCGCTCGTCCCGCCGGACAAGCGCGGTCTGATCCTCTACACCGTCCGGGACGCGGTGGCACGCGACCCGCTCGCCTCCGACCTGCCGTCCGGCTTCCGCGAGGTGTTCCGGCAGCTCGCCCGGTACGGCTACCGGCAGGTCGAGTTCGCCGGCTACCGCCAGCACGCCAACGCCCCCGGCGGCGCGGACCTCGGCACCGTCGAGGGCGCGCGGCTGATGCGCTCCTGGCTCGACGAGTACGGGCTCCGCGCCCAGGGCAGCCACGGCTTCATCCCGGGCTCCTGGCCGCTCACCCCCGCCGACCTGGACGCCTTCCGGCGCGCCCTGGAGATCGCCAACATCCTCGGCATGGAGCACATGGGCACCGGCGGCGACCCCACCAACAGCCCCTACCGCGCCGACTGGGACGTCGCCGCCGAGAAGTGGAACACCCTGGGCGCCCTCGCCGCCCGCGAGGGGATCAAGCTCTACACCCACAACCACGACAGCGCCTACGACTTCCTCCTCGACGGCGGGCCGCTCGACGCCCAGGGCCGGCCGACCCGCAGCTCCGGCATCCGCAAGCTGGAGTACTTCCTGGAGGTCAGCGACCCCAGAAGCGTCTACCTGGAGCTGGACGTCTTCTGGGCCCACGTCGCCCAGTACAAGTTCCACACCTACACCGCCCACGACGGCTCCCGGCAGGAGAACGTCTTCGACCCCGCCGGGCTCGTGGTCCGCCACACGCCCCGCTTCCCCCTCTTCCACGCCAAGGACGGCGTGATCAACCCGCAGAGCGGCATGGGCTACGACATGGTGCCCTTCGGTACCGGCGACATCGACTACCGGCGGTTCTTCACCCGCGTCGGGGCGAAGAACCGGCACCACCCGATGGTCGAGCAGGACACCGCGCCGAGCGCCACCGTCCCCGGCCAGTCGCTGGAGTACGCCCGCATCGGCTACGACAACCTCGCCGCGCTCCGTGCCCACCGCTGACCGCGACGCACCGACCCCCGCACCCGCAGTGAAGGAGTACCGCGTGCGCAACCGACGGATCGTCACCCTCCTGGGCACGGCGGCCCTGGCCGCCGCCCTCGGGGTGCTGCCGCTGCCCCCCGTCCAGGCCACCACCCCGACGGAGGCGGCCCCGGCAGCCTCGTCCGCCGCCCCCGCCTTCCAGAAGGTCACCCTCAACGACCGGCCGGGCGAGCCCATGGCCCTCGCCGTCCTGCCCGACCGGCGCGTCCTGCACACCGCCCGCACCGGCGAGATCCGCATCCACGACCCGGAGAGCGGCGTGAACTTCCTCGCCGCCGACATGAAGAAGAGCCCCGCCGGGCTCTACCAGCACGACGAGGAGGGCGTCCAGGGCATCGCCGTCGACCCCGACTTCGCCCGGAACCACTGGGTCTACCTCTACTACTCGCCCCGCCTCTCCACCCCCGTGGACGACCCGGCCACCCCCGGCGTCAACGAGGGCGACGCCCCGCAGACCGGCACGCCGGCCGACTTCGCCCCGTACGAGGGCTACACCCGCCTCTCCCGCTTCAAGCTCACGGGGAACAAGCTGGACTACGCCTCCGAGCAGAAGATCATCGACATCCCCGCCGACCGCGGCCTCTGCTGCCACGTCGGCGGCAAGATCGACTTCGACCACCGGGGCAATCTCTTCCTGTCGACCGGCGACGACTCCAACCCGTTCTCCTCGGACGGCTACGCCCCGATCGACGACCGCCCCGACCGCAACCCCGCCTACGACGCCCGCCGCACCTCCGGCAACACGAACGACCTGCGCGGCAAGGTGCTCCGCATCAAGGTCAAGCGCGACGGCGGCTATGTGATCCCCGACGGCAACCTCTTCGCCCCCGGCACCCCGAAGACCCGCCCCGAGATCTACGCCATGGGCCTGCGCAACCCCTTCCGCTTCGGCGTCGACAAGCGGACCGGCGAGGTCTACGTCGGCGACTACTCGCCCGACGCCCAGAAGGCCAGCCCGGACCGCGGCCCCGCCGGCCACGGCCGCTGGATGGTCATCGACCGCCCCGCCAACTACGGCTGGCCGTTCTGCGTGAGCCAGGACATGCCGTACCAGGACTACGACTTCGCCACCAAGAAGTCGAGCGGCGCCTTCGACTGCGCCGCCCCCGTCAACGACTCGCGCCACAACACCGGCCTCGACCGGCTGCCGCCCGTCGAGGACGCCGAGATCATCTACGGCTACGGCGCCTCCGCGCAGTTCCCGCAGCTCGGCACCGGCGGCATCGGCCCCATGGGCGGCCCCGCCTACCGCTACGACAAGCACAACACCGCCGAGAACCGCTGGCCCGCCTCCCTCGCCGGCAAGCCGCTCTTCTACGAGTGGACCCGCGACCAGATGAAGGCCCTCACCCTCGGCAAGCGCAACGAGGTGCTGGCCATCGACGACGCCGTGCCCGGCATCCGCACCGACGGACCCATCGACGCCGAGTTCGGCCCCGACGGCGCGCTCTACGTCCTGGAGTACGGCACCGGCTACTTCGCCGAACTGCCCGAGGCCCAGCTCTCCCGCATCGACTACCTCCGGGGCAACAGCACCCCCGAGCCCAAGGCCGCCGCCGACGTCGTCAACGGCGTCAACCCGCTGACGGTCCGCTTCTCCGCCGCCGGCACCAAGGACGCCGACGGGGACGCCCTCCGCTACGCCTGGGACTTCGACGCCGACGGCACCGTGGACTCCACCCAGGCCGACCCCACCCACACCTACACCACGAACGGCGTCTTCGAGGCCACCCTCAACGTCACCGACAGCACCGGCCGCTCCGCCGCCACCGCCGTCCAGGTGGTCGTCGGCAACAAGGCACCGGTCGTCTCCCTCACCACCGACCCCGCCCCGCACGGAGGCACCGCCTTCCACTGGGGCGACACGGTCACCTGGCGGGTCGACGTCACCGACGACCAGCCGGTCGACTGCGCCAAGGTCACCGTCTCCTTCATCCTCGGCCACGACTCCCACGGCCACCCGCTCTCCACGAGCACCGGCTGCTCGGGCTCCTTCCGGACCTTCGTGGACGGCGGCCACGCCGGCGCCGACAACCTGAAGGCCGTCTTCAACGCCTCGTACAAGGACACGCCCCCGGCGGGACTCCCGTCCCTCTCGGGCAGTGCGGAGGTGGCCCTGACCCCGGCCGACTGACCTCCGCCGCGCGCGCCACGGGCCCCCGGGACGGCAGCGCCGCCCCGGGGGCCCGACGGCGCCGCGCGGCCACGCCGCGCCGCTGCCGCCGGGCGCCCGGCACCGGTCCTACGGTGGGGCGATGCGATCCGTACCGCTCTGGGCCCTGGTCTCGTCGGGGTGCGCCCCCGTCCTGCTCATCGCCGGCTGGGCCGTCGCCGGGCACCTCGAAGGTTCCGCCTACGACCCCGTCACCCAGAGCATCAGCGTCCTCGCCGCCTACGGCGCCCCCGGCTTCTGGGTGATGACCTCGGCCCTCTTCGGCCTCGGCGTCTGCCACCTGGTGACCGCGTGCGGGCTGCGCGCCGCCGTCCGCGCCGGCCGGCTCGCGCTGGCCGGCGGAGGCGTGGCGGCGGTGCTCGTCTCCCTCGTCCCCACCCCCGCCAGCGGCGGCTCGCTCCGCCACGGCTCGCTCGCCGCCGTCGGCTTCACCCTCCTCGCCCTGTGGCCGGTCCTCGCCGCCCGCAGGGACCGCACCGCCCCCTGGGGGCTGCGCCTCGCCCCCGCGCTCACCGCCACCGCGCTGATGGGCGCGGGCGCGCTCTGGTTCCTCGTCGAGACCACCCGGCAGGGCCCGGCGGGCCTCGCGGAACGCCTGGTGACCTGCGTCCAGTCGGGCTGGCCGCTCGTGGTCGTCGCCTCCTGCCTCCGCCACCCGGCGCCCGCGACGGACGAACGGGGCGAGCGCGCGGCCGAGGGGGGCTGAAGGCCAGGGGCGGAGGGCGAAGTCCGTCACCACGGCCGCGGACCGAGCGCCCCGCACCGGCCGGCGGGGCGCCGACTTTCGGACGCGTGTGACGGGGCGTCATGCGAGGGCGGGCCGATCACCCCGGGCCGCACACGGGGCCCCTGACCAGTCCGCTCTCCCGGAACGCCGCCGCCGGCGGCGCCACGGCCGGGCGCGCCCGGTCCGGAAAGTGGCTCAGAGGCGGCGTGTCGGGGCGCGGACGGCTGGGCTACCTTCGCCCTTCCGTACTCCGATGGGGAGGTCACGTGCGCGCTCTCGTCTATCTCGGCCCGGGCTCCGCCGCCCTGCGGGACCGGCCCGCCGCACAGCCCGTGAACGGTGACGATGTCGTCGTCGAGGTCGTCGGAACGGGGATCTGCGGGACCGACCGCAAGATCCTGCTCGGCCGCTTCCCGGCCCGGCCGGGCGTGGTCCTCGGCCACGAGTCGGTGGGCGTGGTCCGGGCCACCGGGCCCGCCGTGCGCGCCCTCGCCGAGGGCGACCGGGTCGTGGTCAACCCCACGCTGTACTGCGGCTGGTGCGTCCCGTGCCGGCGGGGGGCGACCAACTTCTGCCGCCACAAGGCCGGGACCGAGGTCGGGGTCGACCGCGACGGCACGTACGCCGAGACCGTGACCCTGCCGGAACGATTCGTCGTACCGCTGCCGGCCGGGCTGTCCTTCCGCGCCGCGGTCCTCGTCGAACCGCTGGCGTGCGTCCTGAACAACGTCGAGGCCGCCGCCCTCACCGTCGACGACACCGCCGTCGTGCTCGGCGCGGGCCCCATCGGCATGCTCACCGCGCTCGTCGCCGCCCGCCAGGCGCGCCGGGTCACCGTCGCCGAGCCCGACCCCTACCGCCTGGAACGGGCCCGCGAGCAGTTCCCGCACGTGGTCGACGTGGCCGGGGCGGACCCCGCCGAGGCCGTGCTCAAGGCGTCCGACGGCGAGCGCCCCTCCGTCGTCCTCGACACCACCGGAGTCGGCCTGGACGCGGCGCTGCGGCTGATCGACGACGGCGGCCGGATCGTGCTGATGGGGTTCGACGATGCGTACACCGTGCCGCTGCGGCCCCTCCCGCTCACCAACCGCGGCATCCGGCTCATCGGCGCCGGCGACTTCCGCGCCGACACCTTCCCCGTCGCCGTCGACCTCGCCGCCGAACTCGCCGGGCGGGCCGGCGGCGGCGCGTCCTTCCTGGAACGCCTGGTCACCCACGAGTTCCCGCTCGAACGGTACGAGGACGCCTTCGCCGCGCTCGGCGGACTCGACCCCCACGGCCCTCCCGGCGCCGGCGGCCCGACGGCCGGGCCGTCCCACCGGTACGACGCGCTCAAGGTCGTCATCCGGTCGCACACCGGCCCGGTCGGCGCCGACGGCTGGCCGGTGGGCGCGTGAGCGCCCCCCGCTTCGGGTCCCTCGAATCCGGCGGGACCAAGGTCGTCTGCCTGGTCGGCTCGGCCCCCGACCGGATCGAGGCGGAAGTCCGCTTCCCGACCGGCGAACCCGCCCCCACCCTCGCCCGGGCCATCGCCTTCTTCCAGGAGCGGGCCGCCGCCGGACCGCTCGACGCGGTCGGCATCGCCTCCTTCGGGCCCCTCGAACTCCGCCCGGGACACCCCCGGTTCGGCCACCTCGCCGCCACCCCCAAACCCGGCTGGTCCGGCGTGGACGTCGCCGGCCCCGTCGCCGCCGCGCTCGGCGTCCCGGTGGGCATCGACACCGACGTGAACGGCGCCGCCCTCGGCGAGGGCCGCTGGGGCGCGGCACGCGGCCTCGACACGTACGCCTACGTCACCGTGGGCACCGGCATCGGCGCCGGCACGGTCATCGGCGGCCGGGTCGTCAGCGGCCTGGTCCACACCGAGACGGGCCACCTCGCCGTGCCCCGGATCGCCGGCGACGCCTTCCCCGGCTCCTGCCCCTTCCACGGCGACTGCTGGGAAGGGCTCGCCGGCGGCGAGGCCATGGCCGCCCGCTGGGGCGCCCCCGCCGAGGAACTGACCGGCGACACGCTCCGCGCGGCCCTCCGCCTGGAGGCCGCCTACCTGGCCGCCGGACTCCGCACCATCGTCTACACCACCGCGCCGCAGCGGATCGTCATCGGCGGCGGCGTCGCCGCACTCCCCGGCCTGTTCCCGCTGATCCGCGCCGAACTGGCCACCGCGCTCGCCGGCTACCCCGGACTGCCCGAGCACACGGCCGAGGACTTCGTGGTCCCGGCCCGGCTCGGCCGGCTCGCCGGGCCCGCCGGCGGACTGGTCCTCGCGGCCGACGCGGCCGCCGCCGCCCGCCGGGCCCGCCCCGGCGCTGACCCGTCGGAGGGAATCCGCGCATGACGGAGGGACACCGCCGACCGGTACGGCCCCCGTGCCGGGCAGGCTGGCCGGTGTGACCCGCCCCGGCCCGCCGGACCTCCTCGATCCGGCCACGCACACCTGGCTCACCCGGCACGCCCTGCCGGGCGCCCGGCTGCACGCCGTGGACCCGCTGCCCGGCGGGTTCACCAACGACATGGCGCTGCTCACCGCCGCGACCACCGGTGCGCGCGGCACCGAACGGTACGTGCTGCGCCGCCACCGGCCGCACGGCGGACGCGTCCCGCGCAACAGCTGCGCCGTCGAGGCCGCCGTCCTGGCCCGGGCGGCGGCCCGGGCCGTGCCCGTCACCGCGGTGGTCGCGGCCGACCCGCACGGCCGGGCCACCGGCCGCCCCACCCTGCTCTACCGGTACGTGGACGGCCTCCCGCTCAGCCACGTTCTCGCGGACGACCCGGCGCCCGGCGACGCCCGCGCGCTCGGCCAGGCCGTCGGCGAGGTGCTGGCGCGGATCGGCTGGATCACCCTGCGCGGCCCCGGCGGCTTCGGCGACCCGTCGCTCGAGCCGGACCCGGCCGCCCCGCACCCGCTCGGCGACCTCCCGGGCTTCGTCGACCACTGCCTGGCCACCGCCCACCCGGACGGCCCGCTCAGCGCCGCCGACGCGGACGTGCTGCGCGCCCTCGCCCGGGAAGGACGCCGGGTGCTCGCCGCCGTCGCCGGCGAACGCGGTCTGGTCCACTGCGACTTCAACCCGAAGAACGTCCTGGTCGCCCGGCGCGCCGGGCGCTGGGAGGTGGCCGCGGTGCTCGACTGGGAGCTCGCCTTCAGCGGCTCCCCGCTCTTCGACGTCGGGAACATGCTGCGCTTCGCCCACGAGTACCCGCCCGCCTTCGCCACCGGCTTCGTCGAGGGCTTCCGGGCCGGGCACGGCCGGCTCCCGGCGGACTGGCCGCTGATCAGCCGCACGCTGGACCTCTTCGCGCTCGCCGACATCCTCACCGCACCGCCCGACCCCGCCTACTTCGCCCGCGCCCGGACGGTGCTCCACCGGGCCGCGGCCGACCGGCACTGACCCCCCGTTCCCCACCGTTCACAGGAGTCCTCTCACGGAATCCCCATTTCCCGTGAATGGATCAAGAAATGCGGCCGATTCGCGTCGGACAAGCAACGCGGAAATGGCGGAGAAGTGACGTGGGGCCTTCTTCTCACCCCCGGAAGGGGCGGGTTAGTCTGCCGGGAGCGAACCGGAAGAAGACCCTTTTTCGAGGGAGAATTCCACCGTGGTGAACGGAACTCCGGAAGACGCCCTGAAGACGATGACGCCGACCGTCCGCTGCAACGGCACCCCGCCCACGCCCGCGCTCCGCGAAGGCCCGTACTACAAGCCCGACACCCCCCTGCGCACCAGCTTCCGCGACGACGCGGCGGGCGGGACCCCACTGCTGCTGCACGGCGCCGTCGTCACCCCCGAGGGCAAGCCGATCGGCGGCACCCTCCTCGACTTCTGGCAGGTCGGGGACGAGGGGGTCTACGACGACGACGGATTCCGGCTGCGCGGCCACCAGTTCGCCGACGCCGACGGACGGTGGCGCCTGGAGACCGTCCTGCCGGCCGTGTACCCGGGCCGGACCCGGCACGTGCACGTGAAGGTGCAGCCGCCCGGCGGCACCGTCCTGACCACGATGCTGTATTTCCCGGGCGAGCGCCGGAACCACCTCGACAAGTATTTCCGGCCGGAATGCCTGATGGACGTGCGGGAGACCTCCGAGGGGTGGGAAGCGGCCTTCACCTTCGTCCTCGACGTGTGAACGGGACGCATTCCACCGGCGGGCGCGGAACCCGTTTCTCCGCTGCCCGGAAAAACCGAGACCCGCGGTCCGCCGGTCCGCGGGACGGACGCCGACAGGAGACCCATGGCCGACCTGGTACGTGACCAGCGCGAGACCCACAGCGAGCCGCCCGGCCCCGGCGGCGGCACGCCCCGCGGCGGCGCGGCCCGCGGCGACGTCCGCGCCGACGCCCTCGACTACGCCAGGACCCACCTGTACTACCCGGTCACCGCGTACGAGATGGACCACGGCGAAGGCGTCCACCTCTACGACACCGACGGCAACGAGTACCTCGACTGCGCCTCCGGGACCTTCAACCTCAGCCTCGGCTACGGCCACCCCGAAGTGGTCAAGGCCATGCGCGACCAGACGGAACGGCTGGTCCACAGCACCTCCACCTTCCAGACCGCCCCCGTCAACGCGCTGGTCCGCCGCCTGGTCGAGATCACCCCGCCCAACCTCACCAAAGTGCACCTCAAGGTGTCCGGCGGCTCCACCGCCAACGAGGGCGCGGTCAAGATGGCACAGATCGCCACCGGCCGGCGCGACGTGGTCACCCTGTTCCGCAGCCACCACGGCCAGACCATGATGACGACCACCATGTCCGGCGAGTCGTTCCGCAAGGCGCCCTTCCCGCACCTGATGCCGGGCGTCCTCCAGGTGCCCGACCCGTACTGCCTGCGCTGCTTCTACCGCCAGGCGGGCCCCGACAGCTGCGGCATGCTGTGCGTGGAACGCATCAACGACTTCCTCGACCATGCCAGCTCCGGCAGCGTCGCCTGCGTCGTCGTGGAACCCGTCTCCGGCAGCGGCGGCAACATCGTGCCCCCCGACGGCTATCTCGCCGCGCTGCGCGCCCTGTGCGACGAACGGGGCATCGCCCTCGTCTTCGACGAGATCCAGACCGGCATCGGCCGGATCGGCCGGATGTTCGCCGCCGAGCACTACGGCGTCCGCCCCGACATCCTCACCACCGCCAAGGGACTCGGCGGCTCGGGCGCCCAGATCGCGGCCATCGTCGCCGACGAGCGGTTCTCCGGCCTCAGCAGCGACCACCACTCCTTCACCTACGGCGGCAACGTCCTCGCCGCCGCCGCGGCCGTCGCCACCCTCGACGTCATCGGCCGCCCCGGCTTCCTGGAGAACGTCCGGCAGGTCGGCGCCCACCTCATGGAACGGCTCGCCGCGCTCGCCGCCCGGCACCGCTGCGTCGTCGACGTCCGCGGCCTCGGCCTGATGATCGGCATCGAGATCGGCGACGACCGGGGGAACCCGCACAGCGAACGCGCCCAGCACCTCGCCCGGCGCGGCATGGACCACGGCCTGATCCTCCGCACCTCCCGCTACGGCCGGGGCAACGTCATCAAGATCCGCCCGCCGCTGATCCTCACCCACGAGGAGGCCGACCTGCTCTGCGACCGCCTCGACGCCCTCTTCGCCGCCGAGGCCGACGCGTGAGCGCCCCCGGCCACGGCGGGCCGCCCACCGCCGACGCCATGCGCGCGTACGTCACGGGCCTGGCCGGCGCCGTCCGCGACGCCGTCCTGGACGCCCGGCACCAGCACGGCAGCCGGCTCGTCCGCGGCCACTCGCCCGGCGGCGACGCCCAGTTCGGCCTCGACGAGGTCGCCGAGGCCGCCGTCTGGAAGTACATCGCCGGCCACGACCTGTCCGTCGCCGTCTACTCCGAGGACCGCGGACTCCAGTACCACGGCACCGACCCCGCCCACCTCCTCGTCGTCGACCCGATCGACGGCACCCGGCCCGCCGTCGCCGGCCTGGAGTCGGCCACCGTCTCCGTCGCGGTCGCCCGCATGACCGACCAGCCGCGCATCGCCGACGTCGAGCACGCGCTGCTCATGGAGCTGAGCTCCGGCGCTCACCTCTACGGCGACCTCACGACGCCCGGCATCACCGCGCACGGCTACGACCACCCCGTGCCGGCCCTCACCCGCACCACCGACCCCGCCCGGATGTTCTGGTCCCTGGAGTTCAACGGCCACCCCGCCCGGCTCATGACGGAGGCGTACGGCCACCTCGTCGACCGCTCCGCCAACACCGGCGGCGTCTTCGTCTTCAACAGCGCCACCTGGTCCATCTCCCGGCTGCTCACCGGCCAGCTCGACGCCTACGTCGACATCGGCAACCGGCTGCTGCGCGACGACCCCGCGCTGCTCCCCGAGTTCGAGCGCGCCGGCAACGGCCGGGTCCTGCACCTCTTCCCGTACGACATCGCGGCGGCCGTCTTCCTCGCCGAACGGGCCGGCGCCGTCATCACCGACGGCTACGGCCGGCCGCTCGGCGACACGGTCCTCACCGACCTGAGCGTCGCCAACCAGCGCTCCTGCGTGGCCGCGTCCACGCCCGAACTCCACCAGGCCCTGCTCACGTCGATCCGATGGAGGAAGTGACGCCGATGCGCCCCGCGAGCACCGCCGCCGACGCGTCGCCCGCCGGCGCCGGCGACGACACCGAGTTCCGGGCCCTCCTCGACCGGCTCTCCGAGAAGGCCACCGCGGACTACTACAACCCCTTCACCACCTTCGACTGGCCGCCCGAGATCCCCGCCGACGGACTCTGGATGTCGCCCGAACTCCTCTCCGTCCACGGCACGGAACTCATGGACGAACTCGGCCCCGACCGGATCCGCGCCCTGAGCCGGTGGGAGAGCGCCAACTTCTACAGCCTCAACGTGCACGGCATCCGGGAACTGCTCATCGAGGTCACCCGGCGCCTCCACACCCCCGGCTTCGAGGTGCCCTCCGAGTTCTTCCACCACTTCGTCGGCGAGGAGAACGACCACATGTGGTTCTTCGCCACCTTCTGCCTCAAGTACGCCAAGATCTACCCCGACCGGACGGTCAGGCTGCCCGAGGCGCCGCGCGACCCGGACGTCGAGAACTTCCTCGTCTTCGCCCGGATCCTCGTCTTCGAGCAGATCGTCGACCACTACAACGTCCACCTGGCCGCCGACGACCGCCTGCACCCCACCATCCGGCACATCAACCGGCTGCACCACCAGGACGAGTCCCGGCACATCGCCTTCGGCACCCGGCTCGTCCGCCTGCTGTGGGAACGCCTGCTCCGGCGCGGCCTCGACGAGACCGGCCGGCAGGTGCTGCGGACGTACCTCGACCGCTACCTCGCCGCCTCCCTCGCCTCCTTCTACAACCCCGCCGTCTACCGCGACGCCGGCCTCCCCGACGCCTTCGCCCTGCGCCGGCGCCTGCTCGCCCACCCCGCCCGGCACGCCGCCCACGAGCGGATCCTCGCCAAGACCACCGGATTCCTCCGCAGGACCGGGGTGTTCGATGCCTGACACCCGGCACGCCACCGCCGCCGCCGCCGGCACCGACGGCTGGTCGGTCCGCGACGGCCTCGCCACCCTCGACGAACCCGCCGTCCTGCTCAAGGAGGCGCTGGACGCGGTCTTCACCCGCTGGGGCGCCGAAGCCGGAGCCCGTCGGCACGGCTACCCGCCGCTGCTGCGCGCCGACGACCTGGCGACCTTCGACTACTTCCGCAACTTCCCCCACCTCGGCAGCCCCGTCACCCGGATCCGCCCCGACCGCCTGGCCGCCGTCGCCGCCGCCCCGGCCGGGCCGCGAGGCGAGCCGCGGGGCCCCGCCGCCCTGCCCGCCTCCGACCTCGCCGACGCCACCCACCTGCTGCCCTCCGCCGCCTGCTACGCCTGCTTCGTCCACCTCACCGGCACCACCGCCGACACCCCCGTGCTCGTCAGCACCGTCGCGCAGTGCTTCCGCCACGAGGACCACCACGACGGACTGCGCAGGCTCTGGGGGTTCACCATGCGGGAGCTGGTGTGCGTCGGCTCCGCCGCGGCCGTCCGCGCCCACCTCGACCGGCACCGGGACCGCGTCCTCGCCTTCGGCACCGCCCTCGGCCTCACCCTGGACCGCCGGCCCGCCACCGACCCCTTCTTCCAGCCGGACGGCTCCCGCGCCGTCCTCCAGCTGCTCGCGCCCGTCAAGGAGGAGTACCTGCACACCGACGGCACCGCGATCGCCTCCACCAACAACCACCGCAACTTCTTCGGCGAACGCCGCGCGATCCGCCACGCGGGCGGCCCCGCCCACTCCGGCTGCGTCGCCTTCGGCCTGGAACGCTGGGTGCACGCGCTGGCACAGCGGTACGAGGGCGACCTCGCCGCCGCACACCGCGCCGTCCGGCGGGCGGGGGAGCGGTCGTGACCCGGCTTGCCGCCCTCCTCGGCCTCGAACTCCCGCTGCTCCAGGCCGGGATGGGCGCCGTCGCCGGGCCCGCCCTGTGCGCCGCCGTGTCCCGGGCCGGCGCCGGCGGCACCCTCGCCCTGTACAAGGAACCGCCCGCGCGCGCCGCCCGCCTCGTCCGGGAGACGGCCGCCGCCGCCGGCGGCCGGCCCTTCGGGGTCAACGTGGTCCCCGAGGTCACCGGCCCGGCCGGCTGCCTCGCCCAGCTCCGCGCCGTCCTCCCCGACCTGCCGCGCAACGCCTTCGTCACCACCTTCGGGCTCCCCGACGCCGACGCCGCCGGCGCCGTACGGGCCGCCGGACTCCCGCTGGTCGTCCAGGTCGGCACCCCCGCCGACGCCGACACCGCGCTCGCCAGAGGCGCCGCCGTCCTCGTCCTCCAGGGCACCGAGGCCGGCGGCCACCTGCTCGGCGGTCTCCCCGCCGGCGCCCTGCTGGCCGCGGTGCGGGCCCGGCACCCGCACGCCGTGCTCGCCGTCGCCGGCGGGACCGCCACCGGCGGCGACCTCGCCGACGCCGTGGCCCGCGGCGCCGACGGCGCCATGGCCGGCACCGCGTTCGTCCCCGCCGAGGAGTCCACCGCCCACCCCGCGTTCAAACGGCGCGTGGTCGAGGCGGCGGCCGACGACACCGTCGTCACCTCCCTCTTCGAGATCGGCTGGCCGCGCCGCCCGCACCGCGTCCTGCGCAACGCCCTCACCACCGCCACGACGCCCCGCCCGGCCGCCTTCATCGCCACCACCCGCGTGGACGGCCGGGGTTACCCCGTCCCGCGCTACAGCGCCGCCGCCCCCGGCGCCGCCACCACCGGACGCGTCGACGAGATGGCCATGTACTGCGGCCGGTCCTGCGCCCGCGTCACCGCGTCGCACCCGGCCGCCGTCACCGTCGCCCGGATCCGCCAGGAGTACGCCCGGGCCCGAGCCCCCCGTGCGGGCGCGGCCCCGCCCCGCACACCCCCAGCGCCGCACCGGAACCCGGAGGCATGACATGGAGGACGTCACCAAGCCGATCGTGGACTGGATCCGCGAACGCAACCCCACGATCGAGTCCGTCCCGGCCGACCTCGACCTGATCGAGAGCCGGCTCATCGACTCGCTCGGCTTCATGGAGTTCGTCCTCCTCCTGGAGGACCTGATCGGCCGGGAACTCCAGCTCGACCAGATCGACGTGAACCACTTCCGCACCCTCCGGTCCCTCACGGACCACTACCTGAAGGGGTGACCCGCCCGTGCCGCCGACCGCGCCGCCCGGCCCCGGCCGGATCACCTCCCTGCACCTCGCCCCGCACCCCGGCGCCCCCACCGTCCGGGTCGCGGAGGCCCTGGCCGTGACCGGCCGCGGCCTCGCCGGGGACCGCAACTACTGGGCGGGCGAAGGCCCCCGGCCCCGCCGCCGGGGCACCGGCCGGGCGTCCGGCGTCTGCGACGTCACGCTCATCGAGGCCGAGGCGCTCGACGCCCTCGCCCGCGAACACGGCATCCCCCTCAGCCCCGCCGAATGCCGCCGCAACCTGGTCTGCCACGGCGTCCGGCTCGCCCCCCTGGTCGGCCGGGAGTTCCGGATCGGCACGGTCCTCCTGCGCGGGCTGAAGCTCAGCGAACCCTGCGCCCGCCTGGAGGAACTGGTCCGCCCGGGCCTGATCCGCGGCCTGCTGCACCGCGGCGGGCTGCGGGCCGAGGTGCTCCGCGGCGGGACCCTCCGGGAGGGCGACCGGATCGAGCCGGCGCCGGCCCCCGCACGTCACGGGACCGCCCGCGGACCGGTGTGACCGCGCCGCGACCGGACCCGTCCCACGTCCACGTCCGGGGGCCCTTGACGGTCCGCCCCGCACCGCGCGGAGGCCGGCCGCCCGGCCCGCGGCCCTGCAGGCAGGAAGACAGCATGGCGATCGAAGACACCGCCCCCGGGCGGGAGAACGGCACACCCGGCCCCGGCGACCGCGCCCGCGCGGACCGGGCGGCCCAGGCCCTCGCCGAGGCCGGAGCGGCCGTCACCGTCCGCCCGCTGGACTGGGGCTTCGCCCTCCGGCTCGACCAGCGGTCCGTCGACCGCCTCGCGCCCCCCGACGGCAGCGGCCCCGCCGACGGGTTCACCGACCTCGTCCGCGACGTCCTCGCGGGCACCCTGCCCGCCGGCACGGCCGCCGCCGTCGCCGCCCGGCTCCCCGGCCGCGCCCACCGGATCCGGGCCACCGCCCGGGGCGCCGGCTGCGAACTGTCCTCGCCGTGGTCCGCGCCCACGCTCCTCGCGCCCCTGCCCCTCGACGCGCCGCCGCACCCGGCCGGCCTCTGGTTCGGCGCCTACGACCCCGGCACCGGCTGGGGCCCCGAACGGCAGTTCACGGCGAGCTACGCCTCCGAGACCCCCGCCCTCGCCGTCTTCCGCGGCGACCTCCACTGCCTCTACCAGGGCCGCGGCGAGGACCCCGAACTGTGGTGGACCGTCCACCCGGCCGACGGCGGCCCGCCCCAGGACCGGCCCCTGCCCGCCCACCACACCCTCGGCAGCCCCGCCCTCGCCGTCCACGACGACCGCCTGTACTGCGCGCACCGCGGCGGCTCGGGCGCCTGGGGCATGGCGCTCACCTCGTACGACGGCGACACCTGGACCCCGGACGTGCCGGTCCCGCACGCCCAGAGCGTGTACGGTCCGGCGCTCGCCGCCTTCGAGGGCGCCCTCCACCTCGCGTACGCCGAGGCCGGCCAGCAGATCATGGTCACCACCAGCCGGGACGGGCGCACCTGGACCGCCCCGGCGCCGGTGCCCGGCTGCGTCACCACGCGGACGCCGGCGCTCGCCGTGTACGACGGGGCCCTGCACCTGCTGCACGGCGACCCCAAGGACGGCGCGATCCACTGGAGCCGGCTGCGCGGCGGCACGTGGACCACCGAAGGCGCGCTGCCCGGACGCCGCACCCGCAGCACCCCCGGCGCGGCCGTCTTCGACGGCCGGCTGGTCCTCGTGCACCGCGACCCCGCGACCCAGCGCCTGTGGTGGTCCTCCTACGACGGCACCGCGTGGAGCGCCGACGCCGTCGTCCCCGGCCACAGCAGCAAGTACGGTGCCGCCCTCGCCGTCCATCGCGACCGGACCGGCACCCGCGACCAGCTCCTGTGCGTCCACCGGGGCCACGCCCAGCGTTTCGTCACCGGGACCGGCGAGGTCCTGACCGACGAGGACCCGGCGGGCCTGCACGAACTCGACGACCCGGACACCGCCTCCGGCTGACGCCCCGTCATCCGGCCGCCGGTGCGGGTCGCTCCTGGCGGAGGGCCCGCCCCGCGCGGTAGCGATGTCCCATGTACTTCGCCGCCGAGACCCTGCTGCCCGTCGACACCCCCGCTCGCCGTGGCCCTCGTGGTGCTGCTGCTGGTCGCCGCCGGCGTCACCGCCGGCTTCCGGCTGTCGCCGGACGGGTCGGCGGGGCGTGCCCGGCAGATCGTCACCGCCGGGCTGCGGGCCGTCGTCCAGCTGGCCGCGGTCTCGGCGCTGATCGGCTGGGCCGTCCACCACACCGCGGCCCTGCTCGGGTTCCTGCTGCTCATGCTCGCCGTCGCGGCCCGGACCGCGGGCCGCCGCGTCACCGGCAACCGCACCTGGTGGTGGGCGGCGCTGCCGATCGCCGTCCCGGTCGTGCCCACCGTGGCCGCGCTCGTCGCGGCCGGGCTGCTGACCGTGCCCGGGATCGCCGTCGTCCCGGTGAGCGGCATCCTCATCGGCGGCGCCATGACCGCGACGGCCCTGGCCGGACGGCGGGCCCTCGACGAGCTGGACCAGCGGCACGGCGAGGTCGAGGCGGGCCTCGCGCTCGGACTGCCCGAGCGCGACGCCCGCCTCGAAGTGGCCCGCGCGGCGGCCTCGGACGCGCTGCTGCCGGCCCTGGACCAGACCCGGACCGTCGGCCTGGTGACCCTGCCGGGCGCCTTCGTCGGCATGCTCCTCGGCGGGGCGTCGCCGCTCACCGCCGGCGCGGTCCAGGTCTTCGTCCTGATCGCGCTCCTCGCGGTCGAGGCGGTCGCCGTCGCCCTCACCCTCGAACTCGCCGCCCGCGGCAGGCTGCACCGCCGCCCCGAGCCCGGCACGGACCGTCAGCGGACGTCGAAGTCCGCGTGAAGGCGCCGCCGGTGGTCCAGCTGCCGCACCGGACCGGTCAGCGTCACCCGGGCGGTCAGCCGGGGATCCGTGCTGGAGGCCGCGAACCGCAGCTCCAGTTCGCCCGGCTCCACGATCCGCGTCCCCGCCCGCCCCGTGAACGCCGCCAGGTCCGCCGGGACCTCCACCGCGATCCGCCGGGCCTCGCCGGGCGCCAGGTCCACCCGTACGTACCCGGCGAGCCGCTGCACCGGCTGCACCACGGACGCCACCGGGTCGTGGAGGTACAGCTGGACCAGCTCGGTGCCCGGGCGCGCGCCCGTGTTCGTCACGGTGAGGGCGAGCCGGACGACGCCGTCCGTGGGGACCTCGTCCTCCGCGACCGCCAGGTCGCTCCACCGGAAGGCGGTGTAGGTGAGCCCGTGCCCGAAGCCGAACGCCGGGGCCGGGTCGATGCTGGACACCTCGCTGCGGTGCCCCAGCCGGGCCGCGAGGTACGTCGACGGCTGGGCGTCCGGGTGCCGCGGCACGCTCACCGGCAGCCGGCCGCTCGGCTCGGTCCGCCCGCTGAGGATCGACGCGAGCGCCGCCGTCCCGGACTCGCCGGGGAAGAACGCCTGGAGGACCGCCGCGGACTCGTCCGCCGCCCGGCCGAGCGCGTACGGCCGCCCCGCCAGCAGGGCCGTCACGACCGGGGTGCCGCTGTCCAGCAGCGCGTCGAGCAGCGCCTGCTGTGCCCCGGGGAGGGCGAGCGACCCGGCGTCGCAGCCCTCGCCGCTGGTCCCGCGCCCGAAGAGGCCGGCGCGGTCGCCGAGCGCCGCCACGACGAGGTCGGCGCCCCGGGCGAGCGCGACGGCGGTGGCGAACCCGCTCGTGTCGCCGTCGTCGACGCCCGTCCCGCGCGCCACGACGATCTCGGCGGCGGGGAACTCGGCCGCCAGCGCCTCGCGCAGCGTCGGCAGCTCGATCCCGGGCGGGGTGCCGGGGTGCTGACCGCCGACGTGCACGGGGAAGGAGTAGCAGCCGAGCACCGCCGTGGGTGCCTCGGCGTTGGGGCCGACGAGGGCGATCCGGCGGGGGACGGCCGGGTCGAGGGGCAGGACGCCGTCGTTGCGGAGCAGGACGACGGCCCGCTCGGCGATCCGGCGGGCCAGCGCGCGGTTGGCCGGCGGGTCCAGCTCCACCGTGCCGCGCAGCCTCTCCGGGTCCGCCGTGGTGTCCGCGTCGCGGAGCACCGGGGGGACGGGACTCCAGTCGGGGTCGAGCAGCCCGAGCCGCACCTTCTGCAGGAGGACCCGCCGCACCGCCCGGTCGACGAGCTCCTCGGCGACCTTCCCCTGCCGGACCGCCTCGGTGAGGGGCGCGCCGAACGTCTTGACCGTGGGGAGCTCGACGTCGACGCCGGCGGCGAGCGCCGCGCCCGCGGCCTCCCCGAACGTGCCGGCAACGCCGTGCAGCGTCTTCAGGAACGCGATGCCGAAGTAGTCGGCGACGACGGTGCCGGTGAAGCCCCAGGTGTCCCGGAGCAGCCCCGTGAGCAGCCGGTCGTCGGCGGCCGACGGCACCCCGTCGGTGTCGGTGTAGGCGTGCATCACCGACCGGACGCCGCTCTCCCGCACCGCCATCTCGAACGGCGGCAGGATCACGTCCGCGCGTTCCCGGGGGCCCATGCCGACCGGCGCGAGGTTGCGGCCCGCGCGGGAGGCCGAGTAGCCGGCGAAGTGCTTGAGGGTGGCGACGACCCCGGCCGACTCCAGGCCCTGGACGTACGCGGTGGCGATCGTCCCGACGAGGTACGGGTCCTCGCCGATGGTCTCCTCGACCCGGCCCCAGCGGGCGTCCCGGACGACGTCGAGGACCGGCGCGAGGCCCTGGTGGACGCCGACCGCGCGCAGGTCGCGGCCGATGGCGGCGGCCATCTCCCGTACCAGCGCGGGGTCGAAGGCGGCCCCCCACGACAGCGGCACGGGATACGCGGTCGCGCCCCAGGCGGCGAAGCCGGCCAGGCACTCCTCGTGGGCGACGGCCGGGATGCCGAAGCGGTTCGCGGCGGCGATCCGCGCCTGGGTCCGCATCAGCGAGAGGGCGCCGAGCGCGGGGTCGACGGGGACGGTGCCGAACGGCCGGGTGAGCTGCCCGAGTCCGTCGGGGAGCAGGGCGTCGAGGTCGGCCGGCTCCTCCATGTCGTGCTGGTGCGGCGCGACCTCGGCGCCCTCGTCGGAGGCGCCGACCCACACCCCGTAGAGCTGGGCCGTCTTCTCCTTCAGGGTCATCGCGCGGAGCAGCGCGTCGACGCGGTCCTCCGCGCTCAGCGCGGGGTCGCGCCAGGCGGGGAGCGGGGCGGGGGGCTGGGTGGCCACGGTTCCGGTCACTTTCCTCCGACTCCCATCAGACCCTGGACCAGGGCGCGACGGGCGAACAGATAGACGATCAGGATGGGGAGCATGGAGAGGACGACGGCGGCGAGGAGGCCGGGGATGTCGACGCCGTGCTCCGTCTGGAAGTCGTAGAGGCCCATGGTGATGACCTTGTTCTCCGACGACTGGGTGAGCACGAGCGGGAACAGGAAGCCGTTCCACGCCTGGAGGGCGGAGAACACCACGACGGTCGAGATGCCGCCCTTCGACAGGGGCAGCACCAGCCGCAGGAAGATCCGCCGGGGCGAGGCCCCGTCGACGGTCATGGCCTCGTACAGCTCGGGCGTGATGTCCCGCATGACGCCGGTGAGGATCAGCGCGCTGACGGGCATCGCGAAGGCGGCCGTCGGCAGGATGACGCCGAGCAGGTTGTCGTAGAGCCCGGCCGCGTCGATCAGGTAGAACATCGGGACGATCACGGCCTGGGACGGGATGGCCAGACCGAGGAGGAAGAGCCGGAACACCCGCCCGGTGGCCTTGCCGTCGGCGCGCACGATGGCGTAAGCGAGGGGCGGGACGAGCAGCAGCACGAGGCCGACCACGCACCCGGTGACGACCACCGTGTTGAGGAAGTACTGCCCGAAGCCGTCGCCGAGGTCGTCGGCGTAGTTGTCGAGGGTGAAGTGGTCCGGGAAGGCGAGCGGTCCGTTGCGCGCGTAGTCGGCGCGGGTCTGGAAGGTGGCGACCAGCATCACGTACAGCGGCAGGCCGACGACGAACAGCCAGACCAGCGAGCCGAATCCGGCGAGGTAGTTGGGGCGCTTGCGCATCACACGCCCTCCATGGTGCTGCGCATCTTGTCGTAGCCGCTCAGGCGCACCATGACGAGGGACACCAGGGTGGCGACGAGGACCAGGAGCAGTGCGATCGCGGACGCGGCGCCGAAGTCGAAGCTCTTGAACGCCTTCTGGTACATGTAGTAGGCGCTGTTCGTGGTGTCGGTGCCGGGGCCGCCCTGGGTGAGGATCAGGATGGTGTCGAAGGTGGTGAGCCCGCCGACGACCATGAGGATCATCGAGGTGACGGTGGTGTTGCGCAGCTGCGGCAGGGTGATGTGGAAGAACTGGCGGACCCGGCCGGCGCCGTCGATCTCCGCCGCCTGGTAGAGCACCGGGGGGATGGTGCGCGCGGCGCCCTGGTAGATCAGCGTGTGCAGGGGGGTGAACTGCCAGGTGCTGACGAGGACGAGGACGCCGAGGGCGCCGGTCCGGCTGCCGAGCAGGTTGCCGTCGCCGAAGAGCCAGGCCGCCTGCGACGGGACGCCGAAGTTGGGGTCGAGGACGGCGCGCCACAGGACGGAGACGGCGGTGACGGAGAGCAGCAGAGGGACGAAGTAGACGGCGGAGAGGACGGCCCGGTTGCGCTGCCGTCCGGCGGCCCAGACGCCGAGCAGGATGCTGAGCGGCGTCTGGACGACGACGCCGAGGACGGTGAGGAGCAGGCTCAGCCAGAGGCTCTGCACCAGGACGGGGTCGTCGAGCAGCGCGCTCCAGTTGTCCAGGCCGGCGAAGGCGGGGGAGCCGAGGCCGTTCCAGCGGGTGAAGGAGAGGACGACGACCAGGGCGAGCGGGACGAGGGCGAACAGGCCGAAGAAGACGGCGGCGGGCGCCGCCCAGGCGAAGCCCGGGCGGCCCGCGCCGGTCGCGGGGCGGTCGCGCCGGCCGCGCCGGGCGGTCGTCGCGGCCGGCTCCGCCGCGGAGGCGGTGGCAGTGGTCATGGCAGGCGTTCCGGAGGTCGGGCCGCGGGTCACGCCGCGGGCAGGCTCTGCATGGCGGCGATGAAGGCGTCGGCGTCGGTCCGGCCGTTGAAGAACTGCTGGACGGCCTGGTGGATGGTGGTGGTGGCGGCCGGGGGGTACGCCTGGTCCCAGGAGAGCTGGAAGGCGGGTGCCTTCTTCACCAGGTCGTACTGGTACGCCGAGTAGGCCGGGTTCGCCGACGTGTCCAGGAACTTCGGGGTGTTGGTGGTCGTGGGCAGGTTGCCGATGCCCAGCTGGCCCTTCACGAACTCGTCCGAGTACATGAGCTTCAGGAACTCCGCCACGGCCTCGGGGTGTGCGGTCTTCTTCAGGACCGAGTAGTAGTTGTTGGTGTTGCCGGCGAGGTTGGCCGGGTCGCCCTTGCCGCCTTCGACGGTCGGGAAGGTGCCGTAGCCGAGGTCGCTCTTCACGAAGTCCGGGTAGGCGTCCTGGAGGGTCGAGTACTCCCAGGAGCCCATGAGTTCGAAGGCGGCCTTGCCGGTGGCGAGGAGGGCGGGCGAACCGCCGTCGGTGAACTTCACCGAGTCGTAGTTGGTGCCGAAGGCGCCGGCGTCGATCAGCTCGCGCAGCATGCCGAGGGCCTTCCGGCTGTCCTCGCTCGCCCAGACGCTCGTGTCGCCGCTCACCGCCTTCTGGAAGTGCTCGGGTCCGGCGACCCGGTCGTAGAGGTACTGGAACCACATCTGGGTCGGCCACCGGTCGCCGCCGCCCAGCGCGATCGGCGTGACGCCCTTGGCCTTGAGGGTCTTGACGGCGGCCAGGAGCTCGTCCCAGGTGCGCGGCGCGGTCACGCCCGCGTCGGCCAGGACCTTCTTGTTGCTGAACAGCAGGACGGGCTGGGTGCCGCGCATGGGGACGCCGTACGGCTTGCCGTCGACGACCGCGGTGTTGAAGACCGACGGCAGGAAGTTCGCCTTCAGGCCGGGGTCCTTGGCGATGAAGTCGTCGAGCGGCATGAGGAGGCCGGCGTCGACGAACGGCTTGATGCTGCCGCCGCCCCAGTTGAAGAAGACGTCCGGGGCCCGGTCGCCGCTGATGATCGTCTGGAGCTTGGACTGGTAGTCGGCGCCGGGGATGGTGTCCAGGACCGCCTTGACCTTCGAGGTCTTGTTGAAGGTGTCGACGAGCTGCTTCTCCACCTTGTTGGTGGCGTCGCCGTACACCAGGACGCGGATCGTGCCCTCGCCGCCGCCGGCGGAGTCGCCGGATCCGCCGCAGGCCGCCAGGGAGACGGTCATCGCCAGCGAGGCCCCGCCGACGACGGCGGTTCTGAGGAGCCGTACGGGCCGCTTCATCGCTCCACCTTTCGAAAGAGTTTCGGGACTGTTTCCGAAACTTCATGTGGCGGGACGCTAGGTGGGCCCGGCGTACGGGTCAACCCTCCGGTCGCCCGTTATCGAAGCGTGACCATCCGGAGGCCTGGAGAGGTGCCTTATGCTGCGGGGATGCGAAACGACGAGGAGAACCGGCGCATCACGCTGGCGGAGGTGGCGGAGCAGGCCGGCGTGTCCCTTTCGACAGTTTCGAAAGTCCTCAACGGCCGGCAGGACGTCTCCGCGACCACCCGCGGCAGGGTCGAACGGCTCCTCGAAGCGCACTCCTACCGGCGGACCACCCGCGCCGCCCGCGAGGCGCCCCTCATCGAACTCGTCTTCCACGAGCTCGACAGCGTGTGGGCGATGGAGCTGATCCGCGGCGTGGAGAACCTCGCCAAGGTCCACCAGGCGAGCGTCGTCCTCACCGAGAGCGGCACCCGGCACGCCCCCGCCCCGGACTGGATCGAAGGCGTCCTCCAGCGCCGCCCCATCGGCGTCGTCCTCGTCTTCTCCTCCCTCCCCGACGCCGTCAAACGCCAGCTCGACGCCCGGTCCATCCCCTTCGTCATCGTCGACCCGGCGGGCGACCCCGAACCGGACGTGCCGTCCGTCGGCTCCGCGAACTGGTCCGGCGGCGTCGCCGCCACCCGCCACCTCATCGACCTCGGACACCGCCGCATCGGCATCGTCACCGGC
The DNA here is from genome assembly GCF_042797055.1 of Streptomyces sp. NPDC057854. Lineage (NCBI taxonomy): Bacteria > Bacillati > Actinomycetota > Actinomycetes > Kitasatosporales > Streptomycetaceae > Streptomyces > Streptomyces sp. NPDC057854. The sequence continues at coordinate 200,247 of NZ_JBHVMF010000001.1, read as the reverse complement.
CCCGAGGACATGCTCTGCTCCCTCGCGCGCCTCGACGGCTACCGCTCCGCCCTCAACATGGCCGGCCTCGCCCACGACGACGCCCTCGTCCGCTTCGGCGACTTCCACGTCGAGGGCGGCTACGAGCGGGCCATGGAGCTGCTGCGGCTGCCCGACCGCCCCACCGCCGTCTTCGCCGGCAGCGACCTCCAGGCCCTCGGCGTCATGGAGGCCGCCCGCGTCTGCGGACTGCGCGTGCCCGAGGACCTGTCCGTCGTCGGCTACGACGACGTGATGATCGCCCGCTGGTCCAGCCCGCCCCTCACCACGATCCACCAGCCGCTGCGCGCGATGGGCGAGGAGGCCGTGCAGATGCTGCTCCGGCTGCGCGCCGGCGAACCCGCCGTCACCCGCCTGGAACTCGCGACCAGCCTCGTCGTCCGCAAGAGCACCGCCCCGCCGCCGGACGGGCCCTGACCCGGGCAACCGTCGCGGCCCGTCCCCGCGTCTAGGATGTCGGCCGCGCGGGGGACGTCACATCGGGTCGACGCCACGCGCGGTCGCGACTCACGTCCCACGGGGGGAACTTCGGTGTTCGGAATCATCAGGCCGTGCCGTCATCGGCTCGGCGAGGGGCTGCGGACCGAGTGGATGGCGCACCTCTGCGGACTCTGCCTCGCCCTGCGCGGCGAGTACGGGCAGTTCGCCCGGGTGGCCACCAACTATGACGGCCTCATCGTGTCCGTGCTGACCGAGGCCCAGTCCGAGCGGACCGGCGACTGGCGCCGCGGCGCCGGGCCGTGCCCGCTGCGCGGGATGCGGTCCGCCGACGTGGCGCAGGGCGAGGGCGCGCGGCTCGCCGCGACGGTGTCGCTCGTGCTGGCCGCCGCGAAGATACGCGACCACGTCGCCGACGGCGACGGCCTGGTGGCGCGCCGCCCGGTGGCGCTGGCCGCCCGCCGCATCGCCCGCGGCTGGGACCGCGCGGGCGCGGCCGGCGGCGAACGGCTCGGCTTCGACACCGCGGTGCTCCTGGACGCGGTCGGCCGCCAGCCGGAGATCGAGCGGGCGACCGGCCCGGGCGGCTCGCTGCTCGCGGTCACCGAACCCACGGAGACCGCGACGGCGGCGGCCTTCGCCCACACCGCCGTCCTCACCGCCCGCCCCGGCAACGCCGAACCGCTCGCGGAGGCCGGCCGCCTCTTCGGCCGCCTCGCCCATCTCCTCGACGCCGTCGAGGACCTGGACGCCGACCGGGCGGCCGGCGCGTGGAACCCGATCACGGTGACCGGCGCGAGCCGGGCCGAGGTGCGCCGGCTGTGCGACGACGCCGTCCACGGCATCCGGCTCGCCCTGGCGGACGCCGACTTCGTCGACGACCGGCTCGTCCGGGCCCTGCTCGGCGTCGAACTGGAGCGCGCCGTCGACCGCGCTTTCGACCACCGGCACCGCCACCACCAGCACCGCCGCCCCGCCCCCGGCCCGCGCATGCTGCCCTGGCTGGGACGCCGGCCGGCGGCACCGGCACCCACGGGGGCCGGCGCCGACGCGGCCTGCGGCGTCGGCGCGCTCACGGGCGCGGCGCCGGAGGGCGCGGACCGGTCCGGCCGGCCGCCGGAGGAGGAGTGCCGGCGCTGTCGCCACTGGCGCCGGCTCTGCCCCGACTGCCGGCTGTGCCACGACTGCTGCCGCTGCGACGACGACCTGGGCGAGGACGAGCCCCTCGACACCGGCAGCGGCGAGGGCGGGTCGGGCGGCGACGGCTGGTTCGGCGGCGGAAACGGCTCCGGGGGCTCGGGCGGTTCCGGTGGCGGCGGCTTCGGCGGTTCGGGAGGATCCGGCAGGTCGGGAGGCTCCGGCGGTTCGGGAGGCTCCGACGGATGCGGCTCGGGCGACGGCTGCTGCAACCCCTGCAAGTGCTGCGACTGCTGCGACTGACTCCCGCCAGACCCAGCCCGGCCCCGTCTAGCCCCGCCCGCCGTCCGCCGGGTGCCCGTGGTCCTCGGCGTACGCGGCGAACACCCGCTCCGTGCCCCCGCCGGTGCGCAGGAAGCGTGCGTCCAGGACGGCCGCCAGGTCGTCCAGGGCCCGGCGCAGCACGGAGGCGGAGAGCCGGACGTCCGGGTGGCCGGCCTCGCCGGCGCGGTCGGCGAGGCCGAGGACGTAGCCGAGCTGACGGGCGAGCGACGTGTCCTCGTCGGCGTCGTGGAAGTAGTACGACTCGGCGTACTGCATGAAGTCCACCGTCGTCGTGGCCAGGGCGGCGGCGAGCCCGTCGAGGAGCGCCGCCCCGCCGGCGGAGTCCAGCGCCCCCTCGCCGATCCGGCTGCCGCGCACGTGCGACAGCCGCAGCGCCAGCGCCCGGCGTCGGGCCAGCGCCGGGTACACGCCGAGCAGCCACGCGACGGTGGCCGACAGCAGCACGAAACCCACCACCGCCTCCAGCGGGGCGAACACCCGCAGCCACCCGGCCTTCGGCGCGATGTCCCCGAGACCCAGGGTCGCCAGATTGACCAGGGAGACGTACAGGGCGTCCACCGGTCCGGCGTGGTCCGGCGGCCTGAGCCCGGTCGCGTACGAGAAGGCGTCCGGCATATGGGGCCAGTAGACGAGCGCCCACCCGACCGCGACCGTCAGCGCCCACGCGGCCAGCACCGCGATCATCCCGAGCGGCCCTGCCAGACCGGCGGGCCGCCACCGTGCGCCCCGGTGGGCCGACAGGCGCCACACCGCCCGCATCACCAGCCGGCTCAGCCCGCCGTGCCGGGTCGGGTGCCACAGCGTGTGGAACACGTCCCGGAGGACGAACAGCACCAGCAGCGCCCCGAGCGGCGTCACGATCCAGGCCATTCCGGCACCCCTCCCGTCCCTGCGGACCCGCTCCCCGGCGGTTCCGGCATGTCTCGAGCATGCGCGGCCGGAGGCCGGCCCGCACGGGGACGGCCCGCCGCGCCGGTGTCCGGCGCCCCGGTCGCGGTGGGACACTGACGGTGTGCGCATCGTGATGATGACGGCGGGGTCGCGGGGCGACGTGGCGCCGTACACGGGTCTGGGGGCCGGGCTGGTGCGGGCCGGGCACGAGGTGACGCTGGCGACGCACGGCGTGTTCGCGCCGCTGGTCGCGGGGTCGGGGGTACGGTTCCGGCCCCTGCCGGTGGACCCGCGCGCCGAACTGCACTCGGCGCGCGGACGGCGCCTGCACGACGCGCGCACCGGCGCCGGGAAGCTCGTACGGCTGGCCGCGATGGCGCGGGGCGCGGCCGACGAGATGACGGCGGCCGTCGTGGCCGCGGCGCGGGACGCCGACGTCCTGCTGGTCGGCGGGTCGCTGGGGCCGCTCGGATACGCCCTCGCCGAGGGGCTGGCGGTGCCGGCGCTGGGGCTGCACCTCCAGCCGCTGCACCCGACGCGCGCGTTCCCCGCGCCGGTCCTCGGCACCCGTCCGCTCGGCCCCCTGGGGAACCGGCTCAGCGGGCGGGCGGTCATGGCGTCGGTCGACCTGATGTTCTTCGACACCGTCCGGTCGCTGCGGCGGCGGCACGGTCTCGTTGCGGCGCGCCGGTCCCGGCGCCCGAGGCCGGTGCTGCACGGCTTCAGCGAGCTCGTCGTGCCCCGGCCTTCGGACTGGCCGGGCGAGCTGGAGGTGGCCGGGTACTGGTGGCCGCACGAGACCGGGCGGCTCTCCCCGGAGCTGGAGGACTTCCTGGACGCCGGGCCCCCGCCGGTCTTCGTGGGCCTGGGGAGCGCCACCGTCCCCGATCCGGAGCGGGTCAGCGGCGAGATCGTCGCCGCGCTGCGGGCGGCGAAGGTGCGCGGCGTCGTCCAGCGCGGCTGGGCGGGGCTCGGCGTCCGCGACGGCGACGACGTGCTGACGGTCGGCGAGGTGCCGCACTCCCTGCTGTTCCCCCGTACGGCGGCGGTCGTCCACCACGCGGGGGCGGGCACGACCGGCGCCGCCCTGCGGGCCGGCGTGCCGTCGGTACCGGTGCCGGTCCAGTTCGACGCGGCGTTCTGGGCGTCCCGGCTGACCGCCCTCGGCATCGCCCCGGGGGCGGTGCCGCTGCGCCGTCTCACCGCCCCGGCCCTGGCCGAGGGCCTGCGCAGGGCGACGGGGGACGGTTCCCACCGGGCGCGCGCCCGCGCGCTCGCCGGCCGGCTGGCGGCGGAGGACGGCGTCGCCCCGGTCCTCGCGGCGATCGACCGGCTGGCCCGCTGACCGCGGGCCGGCCGGCTCCCGGTGGCGGCGGTGCGGGCGTCAGCGCCCGAGCTGTCCGTCGAGCCAGGTGAGGACGTCGGGGGTGACGGGGTCGGTGATGTCCGCGAACTCCTCGTGCTTCTTCAGGAACTTGGCGACGTACGGGCACACCGGCACGATCCGCAGGCCCGCGGCCCGCACGTCGTTCAGCGCCTGCTCGACCAGGATCCCCGCCAGCCCCTGGCCGGCGAAGGCGTCGTCGACCTCGGTGTGGAAGAAGACCCGCCGGTCGTCGCGGTCGCGGTACGCGGTGAGGCCCGCGCGCTGGTCGCCGACGAGGATCTCGTAGCGGTGGCGGGCGTCGACGCGGCGGACGACGGGGGCGGGGGCGTTCTGCTCGCTCATGGGGGTCCTTCCGGGGGTCGGGGTCGTGCGGGGCTCAGCGGGGGGCGGGGTTCCGGCGGGGCATGATGACGGCGTTCGGCAGGGCGGGCGCGGGGAGGCGGTCGCCGGGGTAGCCGGTCACCGCGCCGAAGCGCTCGGAGGCACGCTCCCACTCCTCCCGCGCCTCCACGATGTCCTGGTGGCTGCGGCCGATGAAGTTCCACCACATGACGATCTCCTCCTCGAACGGGGGGCCGCCCAGGAGGACCGTGCGGGCGGGGCGGTCGGAGGCGTTGGCGAGGGTGAGCGCAGTGCGGCCGGGCGCGGCGTACCCGAGCTCGGCGGGCTTGAGGACGGTGCCGTCGAGGCTGACGTCGCCCTCGTCGACGAGCAGCCCGTGCTCGTAGGCGGGGTCGACGTCCAGGGTGACGGTCGCCCCCGCGTCGATCAGGATCTCGGCGCCGAGCAGCGGGGTGAAGGTGGTGACGGGCGAGGTGGCGCCGGCGAGGGTGCCGAGGAAGACCCGCAGCTCCGCCCCGTCCACCCGGAACGCCCGCGGGGCGTGGTGCTGGAAGGCGCGCGGGGCGTGGCGGTGCGCGTCGGGCAGCGCGACCCACAGCTGCACGCCGTGCAGGACGGTGGTGCCGGGCGTGGAGACCTCGCTGTGGCTGATGCCGTGGCCGCCGGTCATGAGGTTGATTTCGCCGGGGCGGACGTAGGCGTGGGTGCCGAGGCTGTCGCGGTGCTCGATCTCGCCGCTGAACAGCCAGCTGACGGTCTGGAGCCCGGTGTGCGGGTGCGGGGCGACGTCCATGCCGCCGGACTCGGCGACCGGGTCGGGGCCGTAGTGGTCGGCGAAGCACCAGGCGCCGATGAAGGTGCGGGCCCGCTGCGGCAGCGTGCGCCGTACGGTCATCGCCCGCGGCCCGCCCAGCGGGACGTCCCGCGCGGTCAGGACCTCGATCTCCGTGTCGCCGCTCATCGCCGATCCCTTCCCCGAAGAGTTAGTTCTACGTTCAACAATCATGGAGGATCATGAACGGGAAGGCAAGCGGTGAGCGGCTACGCGTCCGTGGCGCGGCGCGGGGGCTTCACCGCCTCCACCGCCTCGACCAGCGACGCCAGCTCCGGATGCGCGGCGGCCTGGTCCAGTGCCTCCCGCAGCGCGGCGTCGTTCGTCGGCCGGGCCTCCTCCAGGAGCTTCAGGCCGCTCTCGGTGACGTCGGTGTAGATGCCGCGGCGGTCGGTCGGGCAGAGGTAGCGGGACAGCAGTCCGCGGTCCTCCAGCCGGCTGACCAGGCGGGTGGTCGCGCTCTGGCTGAGCACCACCGCGTCGGCGACCTGCTTCATCTGGAGGTGGCCGCCCTCGCCGTCGTGCTGCCGGCTCAGCACGTCGAGCAGCGAGTACTCCCGCACGCTCAGGTCGTGCCGGGATTGGAGGGCCCGTTCGATGTGCGCCTCGATCCTGCCGTGCAGGAGGGACAGGGCGCCCCATCCGCTGGCGAGGGCCGTGAGCGCGGGATCCGTGGCGGTCATGGGGTCCGTGTCTCCTTCCGTGCGGCGACTGCCTCCAGGATACGGCATGAGGGAAAATATCAGCTAAGGCCGATAGGCGGCGGGTGCAATTAAAACGGGGGCGGGATCGCGCCGGCCCCGAGGCGCGCCCCGGAGCCGGCGCGCGGCCCGTCACCCCCCGTGCGTCAGTGCTCGCAGAGCGAGAACTCCCGCTCGTACAGCTGCTCGTTGTGCTCGTCGACGAAGAACTTGCGCTCCCGCATCAGCTCCTCGCGGTACGCCTCGGCCTGCTCGCGCGTCATCGTCGAGGTCTCCGCCCACGGCTGCTGCGGCGGCACGTCGGCCGTCGACACGATCCGCCGCTCCGGGTCGACCAGGAAGAACGCCAGGATCTTGCGGTGGCCCGGGCGGGTGGGGTCCGCGAGGCGGAACGGCTCGACGCGGTGCTGGAGGACGTTCGGGAAGGCCAGGCAGCGGCCCTCCGGCGTCGACGCCGACCCCAGGACCTGGTTCAGCGCGTTCTCGTCCTCCAGGCCGTACACCTCGCGCATGCCGGCCTCGTCGTTCTGCTCGTACTCCGGGTCGTCGATCCCCGCCCGGAAGGCCAGCCGGCTCTCGGTGATGTTCTCGCTGTCCCAGTAGAAGAGGGCCGTCGACACGATCCGCTCGTTCAGCATCCCCTCCACGTGCCAGGAGCCGCCGGCGTACCCGGGCCGCTCCGGCGTGAGGTGGATCGTGGCCAGCTTCACGATGACCTGGAGGCGCCGGCCGCGCAGACCGACCCGGGCGGACGCGTCCGGCACCTCCGGCGCGGTGAACTCCGGGGCGTCGGGAACGGCGGGCGTGCGGTTGTCGTACCAGGAGTCCTGCGCCTCCTCCCACGCGTCGTACGCCTTCTCGTAGGCCTCGTCGTCGGCGTAGTCGGAGGCGTTCGGGTAGGCCGGGTACTCCGGCTCGTGCGCGTACCAGCCGTACGGGTCCGCCTGGATCCGCAGCGGGCGCGGATGGCGCAGGTCCGTGAGCACGTTCTCCAGCAGCGGGAGCATCCGCCCGAACAGCTCCGGCAGGACGGACGCCAGCTCCCGGTGCCGCTCCGGATGGACGTTGTTGACGTACGACCGGAAGGCGACGGTCCCGTCCTCGTCCACGTCCACCTCGGACGGCAGCCACTGGAACCGCTCCGAGAACTCGTGCTTCGAGTAGCGGTCCGTCGGGTTGTGCCACGCCTCCTCGGGCCCGCCGCTCACCTCCCGCACCAGGCAGAACAGCGACGGGTGCACCAGGTCCAGCACCTGCCCGCCGGACCCCGGGTGCCAGTCCTTCTCCGCCTCCGGTATCTCCTCCAGGACCCGCACCGCCTCGCGCAGCCGGGACCGGAGGGCGTCGTCGACGAGCGCGTCCGACTGCCACACGCCGTCGACCGCCGACACCTCCACACCGTTCGCCCCGTCCCGCAGCGCGGCGTAATGGGCGAGTTCGGCGAGGACGTAGCGGACCTGGGCCTCGGTGAGGCCCTGCTCGACCGCCTCCCTCGCCCACCGGGCGGCGATCTCGGGGTCGTTCATCTTCTCGAACCACCCCGGCTTCGACCGGAGATGGGCGCTGCACCGCATCATCTCCAGTTCGCGGAGCGTCCGCGGACTGGCCAGGGACAGGGTGCGGGCGGCGCGGAAGGGCAGCGGGAACGCGGACGGGCGGGTCAACTCTCGTGGTCCTCACGGTCGGTGTCTGATCGCGTGAAGACTAGTTCAGGACACCGACACCGGCGGCCCGTCAGCCCCTGCGCACCTCGCGCGGCGCGTGGCTGTAGTGGGCGTGGCCGCGTTCGACCGCGACGAAGGCCAGTTCCGGGCCGGAGAGAAGCGGGGACAGGTCACCGTCGGCCACCCGCGTCGAACCGGAGAGCATCACCTCGCGCAGCGAAGGATGGCCGGCGAGCGGGGCGAGGGAGGCGATGTCGCCGCAGTTCTCCAGCTCCAGGCGCCGCAGCCGGGGGAGCGCGGCGGCGAAGCCGATCGTGTCGGTCTTCGCGCCGAGCAACGACACGTCCTCCAGCGCCGAGGCACCCGCCAGCAGTTCGGGGCGGGCGATCCGCCCGTCGTAGAGGCGGAGTTCGCGCAGGTCCGCGAGGAGGGCGGCGCCGTCGATGTCGGTGACGTGCCTGCGGCGCGTCTCCAGGCGGAGCTTGCGCAGTGCCGGCTTGGGTCCGAGCGCGGCGAGGGACGCGCCCGTCCACTCCGGCAGCACCAGGTCGTCGGGGGAGGCGAGCAGCGGAAGGGACCGGGCGACGACCGGCCACGGGGCCTCCAGCTCGCGGAGTTCCGTCAGCGCCGACACGTCCAGCTCCTGACCGGCCGACGCCGGCAGCCGGAGCCGTACGAGCGCGGTGCAGCGCGCCACGGGGGAGAGGTCCGGGATGCCGTCCAGGACGCGCAGGCTGCGCAGTCCGGGGACGCCGGGCAGGAACCCGAGGTCGGCCGCGGGACCCTTCTTCCGGGCCGCGGGCGCCCCGACGACGAGCCCGTCGCACGTGCCGTCCGCGAACCGTTCGGCGTACGCGGGATCCCACGGCTCGTCGGTCACGAACATCTCGGACCACCCGTCGCGCCGTCGGGCGATCTTCATGCGGGCTCCTCGCGGACTGCTCGGGGAAGGACGGGGGCGGAAAGCGGGACGGGGGGTGGGGACGGACCGTCCCCACCCCCCGCTCCGTCAGCAGTGAGCGTACTTCCTGGACGGGCGGATCTTGTTGGTCAGCCGCGCGCCGCCGTAGCACTTGTAGCGATTGTACAAGCCCTGTTCGAGCTTGCGGAGGCTGCCCTTGCTCCGCTCGTGGTAGCGGATGGACTGGACGTTGTTCAGCTTCCCCTTCTTGTCGTGCTGGTGCATGCGCCGGTGCATGTTCTTCGACTTGCCGACGTAGTACGAGCCGTTCTTGTACTTGATGACGTAGACGCCCCGCTTGCGGGGAGCCTTCCGGGCGTGCCGGTTGAGGTTGCAGCTGGCGTTGTGGACAAGGGCGTCCGCGGTCCCGTCGAAGACGAGGTACGTGTGGACGCCGCCGACGTTCAGGTTGAAGACGATCCGGTCGGCGAGCTCGCCGAGGTTCCGGACGGCCCGCACCGGGTGCGCCGAGCCGTCCGCCGACCGCAGCGCGTCGCCGGCCCTGACGTCGACGGCCTTCGTCCAGCCCTTGTCCTCGACCCACAGCGGGTGGTCCGCGGTCGCCGTGAGCGGCGGGGTCGCCGGGTCGAGGTCCGTGTCGATCGCCACCATGTGCTTGGTGCCGGCGCCGCTGTAGACCTCCAGGACCGGCTGCGCGGTGGTGAGGCCCGTCGCCGGGTCCGTCGCCGCCACCAGGTCACCGGGACGGACGTCGCCGATCGGCAGGTAGCGGCCGTCGGCCATCAGCACGGGCGTGTCCGGGGCGAACGAGTTGCACCGGGAGCGCCGGAAGGTCCGCTTCGCCCGGGACGCCGCGCGCTTGACGCGGCCGGCCTTGCGGAGCGCCCGCGCCGCCTTGAAGCCCCTGACGGCGAGGCGGCCCGCCGAGCCGAAGGCGACGCCCACGCTCATCTCGGCCGCCTTGCGCCAGTTGCCGGTGGCGGCGTAGGAGAGGGCGCCGACGGCGGAGGCGATGTTGCCGATGGGGCCGGGGATGTACGAGGCGATCTCCGCGACGCGGGCCACGCGCTTGAACATCTTCTTGAAGCTGAAGCCCCACTTCCCGTCGAGGTCCGTGCAGTTGACGGGGTCGCCGCTGCAGTAGTCGTACGGGTTGGCGTTGCCGCCGGGCTCCGGGTCGACCTGGAGGAAGCGGCCGAGCGCGGGCGCGTAGAGGCGGGCCCCCATGAGGATGACGTCGTCCAGCGCCTCGGAGGACCGCTGTTCGGCGCCGAGCCAGCCGTACCGCTGCGTGGCCTGGCCCTCGGCGGGGACGCCGAACTCGTCGAAGACGAGGACCTTCGGCGCCGTCGTCGCGGTGTCGAGAGTGACGGCCACGTCGCCGTGGAGGTTGGCGAACTGCAGCTCCACGTCGCCGGTCGCGGACGTGGTGGCGGTCAGGTCGCCGTCCGGCCCGGAGACGTTGCGGGTGAGGGTGCCCTGGGTGGTGTCCTCGACGATCCAGCGCGGCTCGTCGGAGTCGTCGCCGTAGTGGTTGAGCTTGCTGGTCGCGTTGGCCCAGGTGCCGTCCGGCTGCCGGGCCTCCGTGGTGAAGGCCGTGAACCGGTGGGCCGGGTCGAGGGTCCAGGACTGGCGCGTGTCGCCCTTCGTCTGGGAGGCGACCAGGTCGTTGTCCCAGTAGGTGTTCACCGAGCCGGTGCCGGTGGCCGTGGTGCGGCCGAAGGCGTCGTACGTGTACCCGTCGGTCAGCAGCCGGTCGGCGCTGTCGTACGCGCTGGTGGTGACCGTGCCGTCCGCCGTCGTGCAGGAGCCGTCCTCGGCCGGCGCGTACACCGTCTTCGAGGTGCGGTTCATGCGGCCGGTGACGCTCCGGCCGGCCTCGTCGAAGGCGTAGGCGCGGGTGGTGCAGCCGGCGACGGTGGTCTGGGCGGTCCTCGTCAGGCGGCCGAGACGGTCGTAGGTGTACTCCTTGCTGTCGGTGGAGTTGGTGTCGGCCGCGACGGCGCCCTGGGTCGTCATGTCCAGGTGCTGGCCGTAGACGACCTCGCCGTCCGAGGCGCGGGTGTACGTGCGGCCGGTGGCGGCGCCGCTCGCGTTGAAGGTGTCCTTGCGGACGTACCCGCCGGGGTAGGTCTGCTCGACCAGCTGCCCGTCGGGGCCGTACTTCGCGGTGAAGGTGCCCGCGACGCTGTCGGTCACCGAGGTGACCATGCCGCGCGGTTCCCGGGCGCGGTCGTAGGTGTAGGTGGTGGAGCCGGTGTCGTCGGTGACCTTGACCGGCTTGCCGAAGCGGTCGAACTCGGTGGTGGTCGTGCCGCCGTCGGCGTCGGTGTAGGACAGCAGGCGGTCCAGCGCGTCGAAGACCCGGGTGATGGTCTTGCCGCCGGCCGTGGTCGTCACCGCGTTGCCCGTCACCGGGTCGTACGCGGTGGTGACCTCCGGGAGGTCCTGGCCGAGGTCGCCGGTGATCTTCGTGGAGACGATCCGGTCGGCCGCGTCGTACACGGTGGTCGACACGCGGGTGCGGCCCGCGTTGGTCTCGGTGGTCTCCTCGACGTCGCCGAACCGGGAGTAGCGGGTGATCCGCTTCACCGGCAGGGTGTCCGGCATGCGGGTGGTGTCCGCGCCGGTGACCTTGCCGCCGGGCAGCGTGACGCACGGCTCGCCGGCCCACTCCGGGCGGTTGCCGCAGGCGGCGTCGTCCGGGTTGGCGCCGGCCGTGTAGAACACGGTCCGCACGGTGCCGGTGTCGGCGCCGTTCGAGCCGGGCCTGCGGGACTCGACCGCGCGGCCCGCCGCGTCGTACCGGATCGTCGCGGTCAAGTTCGCGCCCCCGGGCACGGCGTCCGTCGTCACCGACGTCTCGGCGCGCAGCGCCCAGCCGGAGGTGCCGCCGATCGGGGTGCCGTAGCCGGTCTTGGTGACCCGGACCTCGACGTCGTTCGTGTAGCCCTCGATGCGGGCGCCGTCGAGGGTGGTGGTCTCCAGGTGGTACGCGGCGCCGTCCGGCTTGCCCTCGTCGTACCGGTGCACGGTGTGCTCGCGCGCCACCACCGAGGCACCGGCCGCGATCGCCGGCATCGGCGGGTCGGCCTGGGCCGGCACCGCCTCGTCCAGCAGCGCGCGGAAGACCGGTCCGGTCTCCTCCAGCAGGTCCTGCCCGTCCCGGCTGTAGACGTTGCGGGAGTCGAGCAGCGCGGCGCGGGCCGCGGACCCGTCGGGCAGCTGGAGCTCGACGACCTTCTCGTCCACCTGGTCGCCGAGGCCGAGCGCCAGCAGGCGGCCGGTGGCGTCGAGGGTGCGGACGGTGTTGCCGAAGCGGTCGTACTCGGTGGTGTCGATGTCACCCGCCCCGGTCGGCGACCAGGTCGCGGTGTTCACCTCCTGCGCCGAGGCGTTCAGGTAGTGGACCGTGGCCTGCTGGTAGCCGTCCGTGCCGGGGGCGGTCGCGGTGGCCGTGTGCACGGCGGGGGTGGACTCGACGTCGAAGACGGCCGTCGCGTCCGTCGGCACGTCCGCCTGGCCCCACGTCGCGGCGCTCGCCCCGTCGAGGTCGTACGGACCGCCCGCCGCCTTGGTCAGCGGGACCTCGTAGACGACCGCCGAGGCGGTCTCGCCCTCGACCACGTCCTTGCTGCCCGGCTTCAGCGCCGGGCGGCGGACCTTGAGCAGCCGGCCCGGGTCCTGGTCGGCCCCCGCCTTGCCGTAGTCGAACATCCAGGGCAGCTCGCCCGCCGTGTCGATCTTCGACAGGCGGTTGCCGGAGTCGTACGAGTAGACCGTCTTGAAGACCGTCGTGTCCTCGGCCGACGCCTTGCGCGGGTCCCACGCCTCGACGAGCCGACCCTGGACGTCGTAGCGGTACGCGGCGACGTCCACGGAGTTCACGGCGTTCGCGGCCGGGTCCCACGACCAGATCCGCACGGCCTTCACGCGGTCGACGACGTCACCCGGCGCCGTGGCCGTGGCCGTGGTGGCGCCGGCGTAGACGTACTCCAGCACCTCGCAGCCGCGCGCGGGAACGGCGCCCGTGCACTGGCCGGTGTCGTCCACGCCCGGCTCGGCCTCGCCGATGACCCGCTTGACGAGGGTCCGGCCGTCGGTCGTGTCGTACGTGTACCGGCTGGTCGACGCCTCGTCCGTACCCGACACGGAGTCCACCACGTGGACGTCCGAGCCGGGCTGCTTCCGGAACCGGGTGATCGTGCCGTCGTCGTCGGTGAGGACGTAGTCGGCGCCGGACGCGGCCAGGACCAGCCCCTCCGAGCCGGGCTCGGGGCTGAACGTGCCGTCCGAGCTCTTGGCGAAGGTGATCGTGGAGTCGTCGTAGCCGGTGATGACCGCGACGTCCTTGCCGGGGAAGGTCAGCGCGTGCAGCTCGTTGTCGGTGACACCGCCCGCCGCGCCGCCGGCCCACTCCGGACCGAACGGGGCGACCAGCTCGCGCAGCGACAGGTGGTCGAAGTACACGGCCTTGCCCGAACCCGCCGGGAAGCCGTTGTACAGCCGCAGGAAGGCCGTCGTGGCGTCCTTCGGCACCGTGAAGTCGAGCGTCAGCTCGGCCCACGCGTCGGTGTACGGCACCTTCCGGGAGGTCGGCTCGACGTAGCCGCCCGGCGTGGCGAAGCCCGCGTACAGGCGCAGGCCGCGCGCGTGCTGCGGGGCGAGCCCGGTCGCCGAGGGCACGTACGCCCAGGCGGAGAACCGGTAGGTCCGGCCGGGCTTCATGCCCAGCTGCAGGGCGTTCTGGTCGCCGCCGACCATGGCGAACGCGTCGCCGTTCGCGTTGGTCGTGGGGACGACCTTCAGCGAGTCGGTGGAGCCGTCCTGGCCCAGCGTGGTGTCCCGGGTGAGGGTCGCCGTGGTCGCCGAGAAGCCCGTCAGGTCGGTGGACACGTCCTGCTGGTTGGCGGTCAGCCGCTGGCCCTGCGGCATCCAGCCGCGGTCCGTGCCCCGGGAGGAGGCGGTACGGGTCGAGGCGAGGCCGAACTCGTCGGCGTCCGTCACGTTGACCGAGTAGTCACCGGTCAGCAGGTTCACCGAACCCGGGCCGACCTCGTCGGTGGCGGCGCCGTCGGCGTTCGGGTCGACGGTGAAGCCGCGCCACTCGCTGATGTACGCGGGGTCCGCGTCGCTGCTGGTGTACAGCGTCGCGCGGACCTGGACGACACCGCCGACCTGGCCGAGGGTCTCCAGCACCGACCAGTTCGCGTACGCGCCGATCTCCGCGAGCGGCGTCTTCGCCGCGGTGACCGGGGTGTTGTCCTGCTTCGTCAGGTGCGCGAGCGGCACGTCGTAGACGGACGCACCGGGTCCGCGCCGCCACTGGTACGTGACGCGCGTGTACTTCGGCTGGGCGTCGACCGCGATCTGCACGCGCCGCGCGGTCACCGCGCCCTCCGCGGGCCGCAGCATCGCGCCCTGCCCGACCAGGAAGTCGTAGACGACCGCCATCGACAGGTTGCCGGCCCGGTCCTTCGCCTGGACCCGCAGCGTGCGGTGGCCGTCGGCGGCCGGCGTCACCGTCACCGACGCCGTCCCGGTCGCCGCGACGGTCACCGCCGCGGCGCCGTCCAGCGCGTACACGTACCCGGCCAGGTCCGTCGAGCCGGACGCCGGGGTGAAGGCGAAGGTGCCCGGCACCCCGCCGCCGCCGTGCCACTGCCCGTCCTGCGGGTAGTCCGCCGAGGAGACGAACGGCGCGCCGGGCTTGGCGGTGTCGACCGTGAAGGTCTGCCAGGCGGACCAGGTGCCGTTCCAGTCCTGCCCGTCGTAGACCGCCGCCCGCCACTTGTACGAGCCCGGTGCCAGGGCCGTGCCCGGCGTCCAGGTCGCGGTCGCGCCGGAGGCGACGTACGCCGAGGTGCCGGACTGCAGGGCGGCCGTGCCGGACGACGACCAGACCTCGAACGTCAGCCGGACGGTGTTGCCGTCGGCGTCCACGGCCTTCGCCGACAGGGTCGGCGTCGTGTCGTTCGTCGCCGCGCCGGTCAGCGGGGACAGCGGCGTCGCCGCGCCCGGCTTGGTGTTGTACGTGACGGAGATGTACGGGGTGTTGGAGGCCGCGTTGCCGGAGTTGAACTTCTTCCAGGCGAACTCGTCGGTCTCGTCCGTGGCCCGGATGCCGAGCGTGTTCGTGCCGTTGCCGTTCCCCGCCCACGCGGCGGCCAGACTGGTGATGTCCGTGCTCACCCAGCCGTCGGCGCACGAGGACGAGTAGCCCTTGGTGGCGGTGGTGGTGGCCCACTTCCGGTTCCAGTTGGGCTGCGCCGTCCAGCGCGTGGCCGTGGAGGCGGAGCTGGTGTCCCAGATCTCCCAGCTGCGCGCGGTGCACGACCAGGAGTGGAAGTTCCACAGGTTCAGGCTCGACGACTTGATCACCTTGCCGGAGATCTTCGCCATCGGGAAGGCCAGGAACGAGCGGGCGATCTGGCCTGCGCCGTTGTTGCCGAGCTTGAGCTCGGTCGAGGCCGACTGGTCGGAGGTGAACCCCTGCTGCACGAAGGCGTCGAAGCTCGCGCCGATGTTCACGGCCGGGTCGACCGTCACCGGGAACGTCGTCGCCGGGTCGGCGAGGAACGCCGCGTCCGGGGTGAGCGTGAGGTCGACGGCGTCGCCGTTCTGCGTGACCTTCAGGCCGACGTCGGCCCGGTTCTCGTGCTCGCCGGTACGCGGGTCGACGGCGGCGTCCCACATCACCGGCGCGGGCAGCACGCCCGCCTGCTTGCCGGTCTCCTTGTCCAGGAAGGTGACCGAGCGGTCGGCGTTCGCCCGGACCGTCAGGCCCTTGGCCTTCAGCGACAGCGTCACCGAACCGGTGGCGTCGACGGCGCTGCGGTCCTTCAGCTCCAGGAACTGCTCGAAGCCGGTCCGGGTCGACTCGATCACCATGTCGGTGCCGGTCGTCACCCCCGCGTACCGGGCCTCGGTGCCGTGCACCGTCGGATCGGGCAGGGCGCCGCGCCACGACAGGGTCATCTCGTGGCCCTCGCCGCTGTCGAGCGACACCAGCGGGACGGCCGGCGTCCGCTTCTCGCCCGGCTCGCCGCCCGACGCCTCGACGCGCGCGACCTGCTCGGGCGTCGACTCGCCCGCCAGGGACAGGTCCAGCGGGTGGCCCGCCGCCCGGACCCCACCGCCGGGCGCCTCGACCAGACTCGGGTCGACCGGCCGCCAGGTGCCGGAGTCGTCCTTGAACCGGACCGGACCCGTGTACGACTCCAGCGACATCGAGCCGTCCGGGTTGGCCCAGCTCGTCGTGGACTCGGTGCGCTCCCCAGTGACCTCGATCCGCCGGTCCTGCAAGCGGGCCATCAGCAGTGCCGAGGCGGCGTCCTGCGCCTCCGCCGGCCCCTTGACGTCCCGCGGCTCCTCGGCGGCGACCCGGTCGGGTGCCGCCGCGGACGCCATGCCCTCCATCAACCCGAAGGTCATCACCAGCGCCGTGGCCAGGGCTATGCGCCTCATCCGGCCGGGCGACGGCAGCGGATGCCGCTCACGCTCACGCGGAGCGGACGTCCGTCGTCTCATCTGTTCTCCCTTTGAATGATCACCTGTTGGTGACGAGGGAGGAATTTACCTCAAGCTTATAGTGTGTCATTTAGGGCTAATCGGCCAAGAGTTGGGCGGGTGGCAGCCCTACCCGATCGGGCGACTGTGCTCCGGCCCGCCGCCGGGCAAGATCATCGGGTGAGTTCTTCTCTGACGCGCCGCGCGTGCGCCGTAGCCCTGCTCCTGACCACCGCCCTGGCCCCCGCCGTGGCCGCCGCCGCCCAACCGGGCGACCCCGGCAAGGGGTTGGGGCGCGCCGTCCAGGCCCGCCTGCTCGGCGAAAAGACCGTTCCGCACAAGCTGCCCTTCCAGGACACCACCGTCGGCGGCCTCTCCGGCATCGACCGCAACCCGTGCACCGGCGAGTACGTCTTCATCAGCGACGACCGCTCGTACCTCCAGCCCGCCCGCTTCTACACCGCGAAGCTGGACGTGGACGCCGGCGGCGTCCACGCGGTCGACTTCACCGGCACCCACCCCTTCCGCCAGCCCGACGGCACCTTCTACCCGGCCCCGACCCTCGGCGACGGCAGGGCGGTCGACCCGGAGGAGATCCGCGTCGACCCGCGCAGCTGCTCTTACTGGTGGGGGCAGGAGGGCGACCGGCCCAAGACCGTCGGACCGCCCGTCGTCCAGCCGTCGATCCAGTACGCCTCGCCCACCGGCGCCTACCAGGGGCAGCTGCGGCTGCCGGCGAACTACACGATCACGATGGACGAGCGCGGCCCGCGCCGGAACCAGGCGATCGAGGCGTTCACCTTCGGCTCCAAGGGCAAGGTGGTGACGAGTGCGATCGAGGGCCCCCTCCTCCAGGACGGCCCGGAGCCCACCACGAAGAACGGCGCCCTGGTCCGCGTCACGCAGCAGAACCGCGACGGGAAGGTCATCGGGCAGTTCGCGTACCCGCTGGAGAAGATCTTCGCGGAGAACGACCCCGACAGCCCCTGGGGCCCGGACACCGGCGTCCCGTCCATCCTCGCCTTCCCCGACCAGCCGAACCGCTACCTGGTCCTGGAGCGCACCTGGGTCGCCGGCGCCGGCTACAAGATCCGCCTCTTCGACGCCACCACGCGCGGGGCGACCGACGTGCAGGCAATGGAGTCGCTGGCCGGACAGCCCGTCACGCCGATGCGCAAGCGGCTCGTCGCGGACTTCGACACGCTGGGCCTGTCCGCGGTCGACAACACCGAGGGCATGACGTGGGGCCCGGACCTGCCCTCCGGTGAGCGGCTGCTGATCCTCGTCAGCGACGACAACTTCGCCGAGGAGGCGATCACTCAACTCGTCGCCCTCGGCATCCGCTGACCCACCCGGCCCTCCGGCCACGCAAGGGGCGCCCGCCCGGACGAAGCCTCCGGCCGGGCGCCCCTTCCTCATGGCGGGGGAGCGCCGGTCAGCGGTCCTGGGACAGGGCGAGGAGTTCGGCGAAGGTGCCGCCGGCGTGCACCAGGTCGTCGTAGCGGCCCTGTTCGGTGATGCGGCCGTGCTCCATGACCACGATGTGGTCGGCGATCCGCGTGTTCTCCAGGCGGTGGGTGATGACGATGGTGATGCGGTCGGCGGCGACGGCCTTGATCCCCTCGAAGATCCGGTGCTCGCCCCGCGGGTCCATCTGGGAGGTCGGCTCGTCCAGGATCAGCAGGCCCGGCCGGCGGTACAGCGCCCGGGAGCAGGCGAGGCGCTGCCACTGCCCGCCCGAGAGCTCCGCGCCGCCGAAGATCTCCCGGGCGAGCAGGGTGTCGAGACCGGCGGGCAGGGCGTCGACGGCCTCGCGCATGCCGACGGCGTCGACCGCCTCCCAGACGGCGGCGTCGTCGCGGGTGCGGGGCTGGCCGAGCGTCACGTTCTCGCGGACGCGCAGCGGCCACTGGGCGAAGATCTGCGGGACGAGCCCGGTGTGCCGCCACACCGAGTCGGGGTCGGTCTCGGCGAGGTCGGCGCCGTTCCAGGTGACGCGGCCCTTGTCGGCGAGGTGGATGCCGGTGAGGAGGCGGGTCAGGGTCGACTTGCCCGAGCCGTTGGCGCCGACGATCGCCAGGATCTCGCCGCGCCGCAGCCGGAGCGACACCCCGTCGACGGCCGGGGTGTCCTTGCCCGGGTAGCGGTAGGACACCTCCTCCAGGCACAGCTCCCGCACCTCGCCGTCGACCGTGCCCGGCCCGCGGCGCGGGGCGCGCGCCCCGGCGTCGTCGAGGAAGGTCCGCAGGTCGGTCAGGTAGAGGCTGGTGTGGAAGAGGGCGGCGCCGTTGAGGATCACCTGGGAGAGCGCGGCCAGCGTGGTCTGCACGGCGACCACCGCCGTCGCGGCGAGCGCGACGGCGATCCGGCCGGTGCCGGCGAGCCAGGCCAGCGCGCCCCAGGTGACGAGCAGGAAGGCGCCCGCGACCAGGGACGACAGCACGGAGATGGCCAGCGTGCGGGGCGCGGCGGCCAGGGTCCGCCGGTCGCAGCGGTCGGACAGGGAGCGGTGCCAGAACAGCAGGTAATCGGTCATCGAGTTGGCCCGGACCTCGTCGCCGTACTTGGGGTTCGTGGACCACCAGCGCATCATGCCGCGCACGTTGCGGTCGGCGATGTTCGCGTAGTGGATCTCGTAGTCGACGCGCGCGGTGAGGACGGCGCCGACGCCCGCCGGGAGCACGGCGAGCAGCAGCAGCGGCAGGAGCAGCGGGTCGAGCAGGCTGACCGCGCCCGCCGCCGTCACCATCCTGACCAGCGCCGACAGGAACCGCTGAGCGTCACCGACCATCACCTGGGTGCGGATCACCCCCATCTCGGCGGCTTCCTGCCGGTCGGCGAAACCGTCCACGGCGTACGCCGACGCCTCGACGCGGCAGACCGCCGCGACCAGGGCGGCGTCCGCCTCGGTGGTGAGCCGCGGGGTGAGGATCCGCTCGGCGTACGTGGCCACGGCGCCCGCTCCGCGGGTGAGCCCCGCGGCGGCGCAGGCCACGACCAGCGCCGGCAGCGCCGCGTGCAGCCGCTCGGCGACGCTCCCCGTGCCGAGCAGCGGACGCATCGCGGCGGCCGTCGCCGCCAGCAGCACCGCGGCGGCGGCACCGGTGACCGCCGGACACACCAGGAGCAGCAGCACCGCCCGGCGGTCGATCCGCCAGGACATGCGGAGGATGTGGTGGAGCACCCTCGGGATCCGGCCGCAGAGCCGGGGGAAGGAGGCGGCGCCGAGGGGGTTCACGGAGTACTCGCCGGTGTACCGGATCTCCGCGGGCGGCGGGGGTGGAACCGTCTCGTCCGGATCGGTGACGTGGACATCTGTTGCGTTCAACTCTGCTCCTCGACCTGGGTGTTCCGGGTGCGGTGACGACGTCACGGGGGTCAACGACAGCGGTCCCGATATCGAACACGCGTGTTTGAGCCGAAGCCCGAACCCCGGGACGAAGCGCCCGTCGGCGGATGCAGGGCACACGGACCCTTGTTCGGCCTGGGGGTCGGCCCGTTCGTCGGTTGGCCGACTCGCCGGCCTTGAGGCGTGGGTGGCGGGTGGGGTTTCGGAGGCGTGCGGGGCTCGCGCGGCGTACGTGGCGCACGGGTGTGCGGTGGTGCGACGGGCTTTCAATGGAGCGGCCACCGGCGCTATATGGCCATTGGGCGGAGGCCCGGACGTCCCTCTGTCGGCCCTCGTTTTCCTTGGTGGGAAGCCGTTTCGGCGAGTGTGGCCCACCGGCGCCGCGGCGGCGTCTTCCGGCCAACATTGGGATGTTTCCGCTCTCCGGACAACCGACCGCCCGGCGCCCTCCTCTCCTAGCACGGGTGCACCGCGCACCCCGCACCGCGTGAGCCCCGGGGCCCGACCACCCCGCGCGGCCGCGGTCCGAAGTGCTTCCCCTCAGCATCCGGAGGACGAGAGAACGATGAGCACGACACGCACCCACCGGCTTCGACGGCCGTTGCTCGCGGGGACGACGGCTGTCGCCGCCATGGCCGTGACGGTCGGTTTCATGACCGCCGCCCCCGAGCGGGCGACCGCCGCCGCGACGGCTCCGAAGCTGAGCCTCGTCGCGGCGACGAACGCGGTCACCCTCACCTCGTGGAAGGAGGACCCCGGCGTCTACCTGGACCTGGGCACGTACCTCACCGCGGAGGGCCGCCCCCTGGAGCTGAAGGTGACCCGGAAGTCCTACAAGGACCCGGTGGTCATCACCCAGACCGTGGTCGAGGGCGGCAAGACCAAGGCCAAGACGCTGCCGCAGGGCACCGTGAAGGACTTCTCCGGACTGCCGGGCTTCGCCGAGATCACCGTCACGGACAAGAAGGGCAAGGTCGTCGTCAAGCGCACGGAAAGCTTCTGCCCGAACAACGCCAGCGGACGGATCCGGCCCGACGCGCCCGCCACCTCCAAGTATCCGGAGAGCTGCCCCACCAACCCGTTCACCCTCGGCTCCGTGTGGGGCATCGAGAAGGGGTGGGCCGCGAACACCTACGCCGGTTCCTACACCGACTCCGTGAAGCTTCCCGCGGGCACGTACACCGCCAAGGTCGCGGTCACCAAGAAGTACCGGGACCTCTTCGGCATCGCCGACAAGCCCGCCACGGTGAAGCTCACCGTCGAGGAGCGCAGCTGGGAGAACGGCCGCGCGGCCGCCGCCGGCGAGCACGCCGGGCACGGCGCCGCGCACCAGGCGCCCTCCGCCCACGCCGGGCACGGACCGGGGCACGCCGCCCCGAGCCCCGCCGAGGCCGGCGCGCCGCAGACGAGCGGCGCCACCCCCTCGTACAACGTGGGCCACGGGCCGCTGAAGGCGGCGCCCCCGGCGCTGCCGTGGGCGGTGAAGGTGCAGCAGGCCGGACGCGCCGGCGTCCAGTCCGCCGGCGACGCCACCGGGCAGACCGACGGCTCCCGCAAGGCGCCCGCCCTGGCGCCCCGGGCCGCGCGCCCGACCGGCACCCCGTCCGTCCCGAACGTCCCCAAGCCGGACCTGCGGTCCCTGCCGGCGTACGGCATCACCATCAGCGACGGCGCCGGCCAGGGCGCGCCCGGCAAGGACTACCTCGCCTTCAGCGCCAACGTCTGGAACGCCGGCCCCGCCCAGCTCGTAGTGGACGGCTTCCGCACGCCCGGCAAGGCCAAGATGGACGCCTACCAGTACTTCTACGACGCCAAGGGCAAGCAGGTCGGCTACACCCCGACCGGCACCATGGAGTGGGACCCGCGCCCCGGCCACGTCCACTGGCACTTCACCGACTTCGCCAGCTACCGGCTGCTGAAGGCCGACAAGAAGGAGGCGGTCCGCAGCGGCAAGGAGGCGTTCTGCCTCGCCAACACCGACGCCGTCGACTACACGGTGAAGAACGCCAACTGGCACCCGAACAACACCGACCTGGCCACCGCCTGCGGCCAGGAGAACTCCATCTCCGTCCGCGAGGTGCTGGACGTCGGCTCCGGCGACACCTACACCCAGGACCTGCCCGGCCAGTCCTTCGACATCACGGACCTGCCGAACGGCACCTACTACATCCAGGTCCTCGCCAACCCGGCGAAGCGGCTCAAGGAGACCAACCTCGACAACAACAGCGCGCTGCGCAAGGTCGTCCTGGGCGGCACGCCCGGCCGGCGGACCGTCACCGTCCCCGCCCACGACCTCGTGAACGCCAACTGACCCCTGCCGAGAGCCGATAGCAGCCACCGAGCCGGCCCGCACGGGCCGGCTCGGTCGTCATGTCGGGCCACGCCGGCCGCTCACCGCGCGCGGGGCCGCGGCGGCACCCGGCGCCGGTAACGAGCGGCCGGGCAGCGGGGGAAGGGTCGCGGACTCGGACATGCGCGTCTCTCCTCTGCGGAGTGGTGCACCGATGCTCGTCCGACGGTTGTACCGGGATCGCGCGGGCGCCGACAGACGAGCGGGGGATTCCGGTTCCGGGCGGTTCCCGCGCCGCACGGGGCACGGGGGCGCGCGTCTGGCGGATCAGGTCCTCCGAAACCGCCGCGTTCGGCGGTGGTCCGCGCGAACGCCCCCCGCCGAGGATGATCCGTGGCCGCGGTCCGTGCGGCCGGAACACCGCGGAGGAGGAGCGATGAGGGCGGTACGGTTCCACGGCAAGGAGGACCTGCGGATCGAGGAGGTGCCGGAGCCGAGCCCCGGCCCCGGCCAGGTGAAGCTGCGCAACGCCTTCGCCGGCATCTGCGGCTCCGACCTGCACTTCTACTTCTACCCGGAGTCGCTGCCCTTCGACCTGGACCAGCCGCCTCCGCTGACCGGCGACACCCTGCCGCAGATCCTCGGCCACGAGTTCTCCGGCACCGTCGTCGAGGTGGGCGAGGGCGTCACCGACGTGAAGGTCGGCGACCTCGCCGCCGTCTACCCGCTGGCCGTCTCCTGCGGCCGGTGCGCGGCCTGCCGGCGTCGACTGCCGTTCTCCTGCCCGCAGATGGGCTCCCTCGGGTCGAACGTGGGGGGCGGCGGCCTCGCCGAGTACACGGTGTGCGACGCGTTGAAGGCGCACGTGCTGCCGGACGGCGTGGACCTGCGGATGGGCGCGCTCGTCGAGCCGATGGCGGTCGGCTGGCACGCCGTGGCGCGCAGCGGCGTCGCCCCGGGCGGCAGCGCGCTCGTCGCCGGCGCCGGGCCGATCGGCATCGGCGCCTGGTTCGCGCTCAAGGCCCGCGGTGTGGAGCGGGTCCTGGTGTCCGAGCCGAGCGCGGACCGCCGCGCCCTCATGGCCCGACTGGGCGCGCGCGTCGTGGACCCCGTGCACGACGACCTCGCGGAGGCCGTCGCCGCGCTCACCGACGGCGACGGCGTGGACGTCGCGGTGGACGCGGCCGGCGCGGGCGCGGCGTTCGCCTCCGCCGTGGCCGGTCTGGCCCCCGGCGGCCGGCTCGTGGTCGCCGCGCTCCACGAGCACGCGACGCAGTTCCAGCCGACGGGGCTCATGATGGGCGAGACCGAGATCGCCGGAGCGGTGGGGTACCGGCCCGAGGAGTTCGACGCCGTGATCGCGGCGATGGCCGACGGCGTGTACGACTTCACCGGCTGGGTGCAGGAGCGGTCCCTGGACGACATCGTCGACGCGCTCCACGCCCTGCGCGGCGGCGTCGGCGGGAAGATCCTGCTGCGCCTGAGCTGACCTCTGCGAGCGGTCACGGGCGGCGGTACGGCCCCGCCGCGGCCTCCGTACCGCCGCCCGTGCCCCGTACCCGCCGTACCCGCCGAGCGCGCGAACGGCGGGGGAGTCCGCCCGAGACCGCGACGTCCGGCGGTTCCGCCGCCGGCACCCCTCGCGGAAGGATCGATTCCAGGGCGCGAGCCCCCTCCGCGACCCTGAGTCCGCACCGCATCCCCCACAGACCCGAGGAGACCCATGTCCACCCCCCTGCCCCGACCGCCGTTCTACCCCGAGCTCGAAGCCGTCCTCGCGGCGCTCGCCGACCAGATCCCGCCGACCCTCACCGCGGAGATGATCCCGGACATGCGCCGGTCGTCCCCGTCGGAGGTCACCGACGAGATGATCGCGGCCGCCGGCCTGACCCGGCGCGACGTCGCGATCCCCGGGTACCTGGGCGACGAGATCACCGTCTCGGTGATCACCCGGCGACCACCAGGGCCTCGGCCCCGGCATCTACCACACGCACGGCGGCGGGCATGGTCTCCGGCGACCGGTTCTCCGGCCTGTCCCAGGTCCTGTACTTCGACGTCCTCATCGCCCGCGGAGCCGGGCTCGACGGCCTGCTGCGCGGTGCGGCGGTCCTGTCCGGGACCGTCGCCGGGGCCGAGATCCGGGGGCGGACCAGCCGGCGCGACCCGGACGGGCGGTCCCCGGACGCGGACGGCGCCCGCCGGCGCTCCTCCCGCAGGGCGCACGGCGCGTGGGCGGTGTGGCTGGAGCGGGACGGGGAACCGGAACCCCTCGACGAGATCATCGTGGAGCGCCTCGCGCTCGGCGTCGAACTCCTGGAGGCGCGCCGCCGGCCCGAGGCCGGTCTCGACGCGCTCCTCGACCCGTCCCGTCCGGTCGCCGAGCGCGTCACCCTCCTCGCGAAGCGCCGCATCGCCCCGGCCACGCCGGTCCGCGTCCTGGCGACGCCCGCCGACGCCGCCGACACCGGCGCCCCCTCGGCGATCGTGCCGACGCGGTACGGGCTGCTGCGCGCCACCCTCGACGTGTCCGGCCGGCTCAGCCCTCGGAACCGGCCGGACTCGGCACCTGGACACGCGCCGACCGCGCCCCCGAGTCCTGGGAGGCGGCGGTCGTCGCGCTCCGGCTGACGGACGCCGCCACGCCGACCGTCGACGCCGCAGAACTCGGAGCGATGCTCCTGCTCGCGCAGGCGTACGACCCGCAGCACCCGCACGAGGACGTCCGCGCCCTCGCCGGGCTCGATGCGCGCTCCGCGGACATCCTCCGCACCCTGGTGGAGGCCGACAGCATCCGGTCGGCCGCCGCCGAACTGGGCATGCACCACTCCACCGTGCAGGCCCGCCACGAAGCGCTGACCCAGACTCTCGGCTACGACCCGCGCGGCACCCTCGGGAAGATGCGGTACATCGCCGCGGCCCTGCTGCTCCGCCTCACGGACCCGGTGATCCCGGCCCGCCCGGAACCTCCCGCGTAACCCGGGAGCCCCCGCGTAACCGGCCGGGAGCCCCCGCGTCACCGGCCCGCGGCCCCCCGCATCCCCGCCTGTGTCCCCGGCGCCGCATCCGGCTGCCCCGTGACGGCGAAAGAACCCCGTGGAGCGTGTACGCCTCCGGAGTCGGTGAAACGGATCAGCGCATGGACCTTCCCACCCCGCCCGACGGAGCCCGCTGCCTGGTCACCGGCGCCAGCGGCTACATCGGTGGCCGCCTCGTGCCGGAACTGCTCGACCGGGGGTACCGGGTGCGCTGCCTCGCCCGGCATCCCGAGAAGCTGGGCGACTTCCCCTGGGCCGGCCGGGTGGAGACGGTACGCGGCGACGTCACCGACGCGCGGAGCCTCCGCGACGCGTTCGCGGGCGTCGACATCGCCTACTACCTCGTCCACTCCATGAGCTCGACGGCCCGCTTCGAGGACGCCGACCGGCGCGCCGCCCGGACGTTCGCCGCCGAGGCCCGCACCGCCGGGGTGCGCCGGATCGTCTACCTGGGCGGTCTGGTCCCGGACGGCGTGCCCGAGGGCGAGCTCTCGCCGCACCTGCGCTCGCGCACCGAGGTGGGCCGCATCCTGCTCGACTCGGGCGTCCCCACCGCGGTGCTGCGCGCCGCCGTCGTCATCGGCTCCGGATCGGCCTCGTTCGAGATGCTCCGCTACCTCACCGAACGCCTGCCCGCCATGGTCACCCCCACCTGGGTCGACACCCGCGTCCAGCCCATCGCGGTCCGCGACGTGCTCCGCTACCTGGCGGAGAGCGCCGCACTGCCCGCCGACGTGAACCGGACCTTCGACATCGGAGGGCCCGACGTGCTCACCTACCGGCGGATGATGGAGCGGTACGCGCAGGTCGCGGGGCTCCGCCGGCGCCTCATCATCCCCGTGCCGGTGCTCACCCCCCGGCTCTCCAGCCAGTGGATCGGCCTCGTCACCCCCGTACCGGCCGCGCTCGCCCGGCCCCTCACCGAATCGCTGCGGCACGAGGTCGTCTGCACCGAGCACGACATCGCGCGCCACGTCCCCGACCTCCCCGGCCGGCCCCTGCCCTTCACCGAAGCGCTCCGGCTGGCCCTGCGCCGGGTGCGCGAGGCGCGCGTCACCACCCGCTGGTCCTCCGCCTCACCGCCCGGCGCCCCCAGCGATCCGCTGCCTACCGACCCGGACTGGGCGGGCGGCAGCCTCTACACGGACGAGCGCTCCCGCGTCGTCGGCGCGACCCCCGAGGCGCTGTGGCGGGTCGTCGAGGGCGTGGGCGGCGAGAACGGCTGGTACTCCTTCCCGCTCGCCTGGGCCGTCCGGGGCTGGGCCGACCGGCTCGCCGGCGGGGTGGGGCTGCGCCGGGGCCGCCGGGACGCGGACCGGCTCCGGGTCGGCGACGCCCTGGACTTCTGGCGCGTCGAGGCCATCGACCGGGGCCGCCTGCTGCGCCTCCGCGCCGAG
The DNA here is from genome assembly GCF_042797055.1 of Streptomyces sp. NPDC057854. NCBI lineage: Bacteria > Bacillati > Actinomycetota > Actinomycetes > Kitasatosporales > Streptomycetaceae > Streptomyces > Streptomyces sp. NPDC057854. Next base: position 173,969 of record NZ_JBHVMF010000001.1, on the reverse strand, counting down.
ATGCGCCTGCCCGGACTGGCCTGGCTGGAGATGGCCGTGGACCGGGACGAGCGGGGGAGGACGGTGTACCGGCAGCGGGCGCTGTTCCACCCCCGGGGCCTCGCGGGCCAGGCGTACTGGTGGGGCGTGTCCCCCTTCCACGCCGTGGTCTTCGGCGGCATGGCCAGGAACATCGCCCGGACCGCCGAGCGGGGCGGCGGCCGGACGGCGGCACCGCCCCCCGGCCGGACGTGAACCCGCCCGCCCCGAGGCCCCCGTCGCACACCGGTACGGCCGCGTCCGGGTGCATCCGGGGCGGCGGCCCCGGCCGAAACGCGGACGCAGGAGTGCCCCACCAGTACCCCGGCGCGGCGCCGCGCGCCCGTGACCGGCGGCCCGAGCAGGGAGAGCGTGATGACCGTCTCCGTCGTGCTGTACACCTCCGACCTGAGGGTCCACGACCATCCGCCGCTGCGGGCGGCGGCCCAGGGCGCCGACGAGGTGGTGCCGCTGTTCGTCCGCGACCCGGCGGTGGACCGCGCGGGCTTCGCCGCGCCCAACCGGCTGGCGTTCCTCGCGGACTGCCTGGAGGACCTCGACCGGAACCTGCGGGAGCGGGGCGGCCGGCTCGTGGTGCGGGAGGGCGACACGGTCGCCGAGGTGCGGGCCGTGGCGCGGCGCACCGGCGCCGACGAGGTCCACGTCGCGGCCGGTGTGACGGCCTTCGCCCGGCGGCGGGAGACCCGGCTCCGCGAGGCCCTGGAGGAGGACGGCTGCCGGCTGTACGTGCACGACGGCGTCGTCACCGTCGTACCGCCCGGCGACGTCGTCCCGCAGGGCTCGGACCACTTCGCCGTCTTCACGCCCTACCACCGCCGCTGGGCCGCCGAGCCGCAGCGCACCCCCTTCGCCGCCCCGCGGCGGCTGCGGGTGCCGTCCGACCTGCGCTCCGAGCCCGTTCCGCGCCGCTCCGACGTCCCGGACGTGTCGCCGGGGCTCCCCGTGGGCGGGGAGAGCGAGGGCCGCAGAAGGCTCGCCTCCTGGGTGGGCCGCCGGCTCGACGCGTACGAGGAGCGCCACGACGACCTGGCGGGCGACGCCACCTCCCGGCTCTCGCCCTACCTCCACTTCGGCGCGCTGTCCGCCACGGAGGCGCTGCACCGGGCGGCCGGGCGCGGCGGGGCGGGCGCCGACGCGTTCGTGCGGCAGCTCTGCTGGCGGGACTTCCACCACCAGGTGCTGGCGGCGCGCCCCGCGGCCGCGCACGCCGACTACCGCTCCCGGCCCGGCGGCTGGCGCGCGGGACCGGACGCGGAGGCCGACCTCGCGGCCTGGCGCGAGGGACGCACCGGCTATCCGCTCGTCGACGCGGCGATGCGGCAGCTCGCCCATGAGGGGTGGATGCACAACCGCGGGCGGCTGGTCACGGCGTCCTTCCTGGCGAAGACGCTCTGCGTCGACTGGCGCGAGGGGGCCCGGCACTTCCTCGGCCTGCTGGTCGACGGCGACGTCGCGAACAACCAGCTCAACTGGCAGTGGGTGGCCGGCACCGGCACGGACACCCGGCCGAACCGCGTCCTCAACCCCGTCGCCCAGGCCAAGCGGTACGACCCCGACGGCGCCTACGTCCGCCGCTGGCTGCCGGAACTGGCGGGCGTCGACGGCCGGTACGTCCACGAGCCCTGGCGGCTCACCGGGCTCGACCGGGCGGCCGTCGAGTATCCGGACCCGCTGATCGGGCTCTCGGAGGGGCTGGAGCGGTTCCGGAGGCTCCGGGGCGCCGCCTGAACGGGCGCGCCCGCCCTCAGCGCGGATCCGATGCGCAAACGATGCGTGTTGTGGCGGCAGGTGTTCCCGGCGGACCGTGAGGGGGTCACGCCGAGGAGGAGCGCCATGACCGCAGAAACGACGACCCGGCCCTTCACGCCCGCCGAGGCCGCCGCCGCGCGCGACGCCGCCGACGAGGACCGGATCGCCCGGGGCCTGGTCCTGGGCGACGAACGGTGCCTGGCCGACGCGTACCGGCTCTGGGGCCGCCTGGTGCACACTCTGGCGGCCCGGGCCCTGGGCGACGCCCGGGAGGCGGAGGACGTCACCCAGCAGGTCTTCGCCGCCGCCTGGCGCGGCCGGGCGAACTTCCGCCCCGAGCGCGGCGCGCTGCCGGCCTGGCTCACGGGCATCACCCGCCGCAAGATCGCCGACGCCCTGAACGCCCGCACCCGGCGCACCGACCTCGTCGCGTCGCTCGGCGCCGCCCTCGAACACCAGGACCGCGGGGACGTCGAACCCGAGCGGGTCCTCGAACGGCTCGTCGTCACTGAGCAGTTGTCGCGGCTGCCCCGCGTCCAGCGGGACGTCCTGGAACTCGCGTACTTCGCCGACCTGACCCAGACCCAGATCGCCGACCGCACCGGCATGCCGCTCGGCACCGTCAAGAGCCACGCCCGCCGCGGCCTGCTGCGCATGCGGCACGGCCTCGAAGACGCCGGCGTCCGCGCCGGCCGCTGACCGCGCCGCCTCGCGCGCCCCGCCTCAGGCCCCGTCGCCCCCGGCCCGGGCCTCCCGCCGGGGTCCGGCCGGTTCCTCGTACAGCCGGGCGATCAGGTCGATCGCCTCCCGCAGGCCGGTGGGCCGGGCCGTGCCGGGGGCGGGGACGCGGCCGAGCCATCCGGGGCCCGCCAGCAGCACCAGGGGGGCGGTGCGCGCGCCCCGGACGCCGAAGGCCGTTCCGGCGATGTGCCGGGCCAGCGCGTGGTGGGCGGTGGAGCGCGCCTGCGACCAGAGGACGACGGCGGCAGGACCGGTCCGCCGGACCGCGGCGTCGAGCGCTTCGGCGGGGACGGCCGCGCCGAACACCCGGGTCGGCAGGGCCCGTTCGGCGAGACCGGCGGCCAGCGCCTCCAGCGGGAGCGTGTGCTGCTCGGAGGGCACGCAGGCCAGGACGGTCGGCGGCGCCGGGGCGGCGGCCGGCGGCCCGGTGACGGCGGCCCGCCGCAGCGCGGTGGAGATGTGCCACGAGAGCAGGTGCTCGACCTCGACGTACCGGTCGCCGGACGTCTCCCACTTCCGGCCCACCGCGTGCAGCGTCGGGGCCATGATCTCCTCCCAGGCGGCGACCAGGCCGTACGTGGCCAGCGCATCCCGCAGCACCGCCTCCATGGCGGGCCCGTCGAGGCGCACGGCCGCGCGGGCGAGCCCCCGGCACTCCTGGCGCACGTCACCGAGCGGCAGCCCGCTGCCGGCCGTCCTGGTCCGGCCCGGCTCGGGCCGGTCAGGGGCGGCCGGCGGTACGGGGCGGGGCGGAGGCGCGGCGGTGGCGCCGGGCGCGGGGGCCACGGGCGCGCGCCGGCCGTCCGGTGCCGCGGAGGACCGCACCTCCCGGGCGGCCCGAGCGGCCTCGGCGGGCGGCACACCGGAAGCGGTGAGCCGGCACATCTCCTCCAGCATCGCGACGTCCGCGCGGCCCCAGCGCCGGTGCCGCCCGTCCGCGCGGGCCGCCGGGCCGATCCCGTACCGGCGGTCCCAGGAGCGCACGGTGGTGGGGGAGACCCCGAGGCGCCGGGCCACGGCCCCGGTGGTGATGCCGTGCTCCGTGTCGTCCATGCCCCCGAGTCTACGATGCGCAATCGATGCGAGACCGGGGACCTCTTCCGTGCGGGGCCCTTGACCGGTCCGGCGACCCTTGACCCCCGCCCGTACCGGCCACTACCTTGCGTCGACATCACCCCGCTGCGCCCGGAAGGAGGCGATCCGCAGATGCTCACCCACTCTGACCTCGGTCGCCTCGCCGCGTGCACCGCCTGGGTTCCGGGCCGCATCGCCCACGGCTGCTGAGCGCCGTACCCCTCAGGTGCCCTCCCGCGGGCACCGCGCGGTCCCTCCGCGCCCTCCCCTCTTTCTCTCCCCCTTTCCGTTGCCCCGGCACTGCGCCGCCGTGTGCCGTCCCGCGTCCGTTCCTCCCGCGTGGCGCGTCCGAGTACAGAAAGCCGCCCCAAGATGATGCATATGACGTACGTGTCGACCGAGCACCGAAACGAGGGCCTGACGTGACAACGGCACGGATCACGGTCAACGGGCAGGACACGCCGGTGGCACCGGCAGCCCCGCACACCACCCTGCTGGACCTCCTGCGCGACCGCGGCCTCACCGGCACCAAGGAGGGCTGCGCCGAAGGCGAGTGCGGGGCCTGCGCGGTCCTCGTCGCCCGGCCGGGGACGCACGAGGCGACCGACTGGGTGGCGGTCAACGCCTGCCTGCTCCCGGCCGCCTCGCTCGACGGACAGGAGGTCGTCACCGCCGAGGGACTGGCCCCCTGCTCCACCGCCCCCCGCTCCACCACCCCCTGCGCCACCGCCTCGTGCGGCGACGGAGCCCCGGCCGCCCTGCACCCCGTGCAGGAGGAGATGGCCGTCCGTGGCGGCTCCCAGTGCGGATACTGCACCCCGGGGTTCGTCTGCAGCATGGCCGCCGAGTACTACCGGCCCGACCGCCGGCCCGCCGCGGAGCCGGGCGCGGGCGCCGACCCCGAGCACGGCCCGAACGGCTTCGACCTCCACGCGCTCAGCGGCAACCTCTGCCGCTGTACCGGCTACCGGCCCATCCGCGACGCGGCGTTCGCCGTCGGGACGCCCGCCGAGGACGACCCGCTGGCCCGGCGGCGCGCCCGGCCCGCGCCGGAGCCGGTGGCCACCGCGTACACGCGCGACGGCAGCGCGTTCCTGCGGAAGAACACCCTGGACGAGACCCTGCGGCTGCTGCGCGAGCGCCCCGACGCGGTGGTCGTCGCCGGATCCACCGACTGGGGCGTCGAGGTCAACATCCGTGCCCGGCGCGCCGGTTGCGTCGTCGCCGTCGACCGCCTGCCCGAACTCCGCGAACTGCGGACCGCGTCCGATCACATCGAGATCGGGGCGGCGCTGACGCTCACCGAGATCGAGCGCCGCCTCGACGGCTCCGTGCCCCTGCTCGCCGCGCTCTTCCCGCAGTTCGCGTCCCGGCTCATCCGCAACGGCGCCACCCTCGGCGGCAACCTGGGCACCGGGTCGCCCATCGGCGACAGCCCGCCGGCGCTGCTCGCGCTGGAGGCGTCGGTGATCCTCGCCGACGCCGACGGCGAGCGCGAGGTGCCGCTCGCGGAGTACTTCACCGGCTACCGGCAGAGCGTGCGCCGGCCCGGCGAGCTGATCCGCGCGGTGCGCGTCCCGCTGCCGCTGTCACCCGTCACCGCCTTCCACAAGATCGCCAAGCGGCGCTTCGACGACATCTCCAGCGTCGCCGTCGCCTTCGCGCTCGACATCGAGGACGGCACCGTGCGCAAGGCCCGCATCGGCCTCGGCGGCGTGGCCGCCACCCCGATCCGCGCCCTCGCGACCGAGGCGGCCCTGGAGGACCGGCCGTGGACGGCGGAGACCGCCGAAGCGGCGGCCGGGGTGCTGCGGACCGAGGGCACTCCGCTGGACGACCACCGGGCCAGCGCCGCCTACCGGGCCGAGATGCTCGGCCAGAGCCTGAGGAAGCTGTACGCGCGAACCACCGAGGCGGTGTCGGCATGAGCCAGTTGTCCGAGCGTCCCGAGAAGCCCGTCGTCGGCGTCTCGATGCCGCACGAGAGCGCCCACCTGCACGTCACGGGTGCCGCCCTCTACACCGACGACCTGGTGCACCGCACCAAGGACGTGCTGCACGCGTATCCCGTGCAGGTCATGAAGGCCCACGGCAGGATCACCGCGCTGCGCACCGAGCCCGCGCTCGCCGTGCCCGGCGTGGTCCGCGTGCTGACCGGTGCCGACGTGCCCGGCGTCAACGACGCCGGCATGAAGCACGACGAACCGCTCTTCCCCGACGAGGTCATGTTCCACGGTCACGCGGTCGCCTGGGTGCTCGGCGAGACCCTGGAGGCGGCGCGGCTCGGCGCGGAGGCCGTCGAGGTGGAACTCGACGAACTGCCCTCCCTGATCTCCCTGCGGGACGCGATCGAAGCCGGCAGCTTCCACGGCGCCCGCCCGGTGATGACCACCGGCGACGTCGACGCCGGCTTCGCCGAGTCCGCGCACGTGTTCACGGGCGAACTCCACTTCTCCGACCAGGAGCACTTCTACCTGGAGACGCACGCCGCGCTGGCGCTCGTCGACGAGAACGGGCAGATCTTCGTCCAGAGCAGCACCCAGCACCCGTCGGAGACGCAGGAGATCGTCGCGCACGTCCTCGGCGTGGCCAGCCACGAGGTGACCGTGCAGTGCCTGCGGATGGGCGGCGGCTTCGGCGGCAAGGAGATGCAGCCGCACGGCTTCGCGGCCGTCGCGGCCCTCGGCGCCCGGCTCACCGGACGACCGGTCCGGGTCCGCCTCACCCGGACCCAGGACCTGACCATGTCCGGCAAGCGCCACGGCTTCCACGCCGCGTGGAAGGTCGGCTTCGACGCCGAGGGGCGCCTCCAGGCCCTCGACGCCACCCTCACCGCCGACGGCGGCTGGAGCCTGGACCTCTCCGAGCCGGTGGTCGCCCGCGCCCTCTGCCACATCGACAACACCTACTGGATCCCGCACGCCCGCGTCGCCGGCCGCGTCGCCCGGACCCACAAGGTCTCCAACACCGCCTTCCGCGGCTTCGGCGGCCCCCAGGGCATGCTGGTCATCGAGGACATCATGGGCCGGTGCGCCCCGCTGCTCGGCCTCGACCCGATGGAGCTGCGGGAACGCAACTTCTACCGGCCCGGGCAGGGCCAGACGACCCCGTACGGGCAGCCCGTCACCCACCCCGAGCGGATCACCGCCGTCTGGCGGCAGGTCCAGGAGGACGGCGACGTCGAACACCGCCGGCGCGAGATCGCCGCGTTCAACGCCGCCCACCCGCACACCAAGCGCGGACTCGCCGTCACCGGCATCAAGTTCGGCATCTCGTTCAACCTCACCGCCTTCAACCAGGGCGGCGCCCTCGTCCTCGTCTACAAGGACGGCTCCGTCCTGATCAACCACGGCGGCACCGAGATGGGCCAGGGCCTGCACACCAAGATGCTCCAGGTGGCCGCGACCACCCTCGGCATCCCGCTCCGCAAGGTGCGCCTCGCCCCCACCCGCACCGACAAGGTGCCCAACACCTCCGCCACCGCCGCCAGCGCCGGCGCGGACCTCAACGGCGCGGCGGTGAAGAACGCCTGCGAGCAGCTGCGCGACCGGCTCACCCGGGTGGCCGCCACCCGCCTCGGGGCGAACGCCTCCGACGTGCGCATCGTGGAGGGCGTCGCGCGCGTCCTCGGCCGGGACGAGGAGCTGGCCTGGGACGACCTGGTGCGCACCGCGTACCTCCAGCGGGTGCAGCTGTCGGCGGCCGGCTTCTACCGCACCGAGGGGCTGCACTGGGACGCGGCGGCCTTCCGGGGCTCGCCGTTCAAGTACTTCTCGTACGGCGCCGCGGCCACCGAGGTCGAGGTCGACGGCTTCACCGGCGCGTACCGCGTCCGGCGCGTGGACATCGTGCACGACGTCGGCGACAGCCTCTCCCCGCTGATCGACATCGGCCAGGTCGAGGGCGGCTTCGTGCAGGGCGCGGGCTGGCTGACCCTGGAGGACCTGCGCTGGGACACCGGGGACGGGCCGCACCGCGGCCGGCTCCTCACGCAGGCGGCGAGCACGTACAAGCTGCCCAGCTTCTCGGAGATGCCGGAGGAGTTCCACGTCCGGCTCCTGGAGAACGCCACGGAGGAGGGCGCGGTGTACGGCTCCAAGGCCGTGGGCGAGCCGCCGCTGATGCTGGCGTTCTCGGTGCGCGAGGCGCTCCGGCAGGCCGCGGCGGCGTTCGGGCCCGCCGGGGTGAGCGTCGAACTCGCCTCGCCCGCCACGCCCGAAGCGGTGTACTGGGCGCTCCAGGAGGCCCGCCGCGCCACCGCCCCGGACGCCGCGCCAGAAGTGTCGTACCGTGCCTGACATGACCTGGGTCACCGCGGTCGCGCGGCTGCGGGCACGCCGGGAACCCGGCGTGCTCGTGACCGTCGCGACCGTGCGCGGCCACGCCCCCCGCAACGCCGGCGCGAAGCTCGTCGTCGGGCCGGCCGCGACGTGGGGCTCGATCGGCGGCGGCAACGTCGAGGCCGTCGCCGTCGACCGGGCGCGGGAGCTGATCGCCGCGTCCGCCACCGAGCCGGAGATGATCGACTTCGCGCTGAACGACAAGGTGACCAACCGGCACGGCGTCCAGTGCTGCGGCGGCACGGTCTCGGTGCTGCTCGAACCGCTCCCGGTGGTACGGGCGGTGGCCGTCTTCGGTGTCGGGCACGTCGGGATGGAGCTGGCGCGGATCCTCGCGCGGCAGGACCTGGACCTCCATCTGATCGACAGCCGCGCCGACCTCCTCGCCGAGGACCGGCTCGCCGTCCTGGCGGACGCGGTCGCGCGGATCCGGGTGCACCACACGCCCCTGCTGCCGGAGGAGGTTCTGGAGCAACTGCCGCCCGGCACCCACGTCCTGATCATGACGCACGACCACGCGGAGGACGCCGCGCTGTGCGACGCGGCCCTGCGCCTCCCGCACCTCGGCTCCGTCGGTCTGATCGGCTCGGCGGCCAAATGGGCGCGGTTCCGGGCCCGGCTGCGCACGGAGGGCGGTCACGACGAGGCCGTGATCGACCGGATCAAGACCCCGATCGGCCTGCCCGACATCACCGGCAAGGACCCGGCGACCATCGCGGTCAGCGTCGCCGCCGACCTGCTGCGCACCTTCGAGACCGAGACCGAGAACGAGAACGAGACGGCGAACGGGAACGGGGTCGGGGTCGAGGTCGGGAACGGGCCAGGGAACGGGACCGTCGCCTGACGCGGGGTGGTCCCCGTGCCTCAGGGCAGGGTGACCGCGCGGGCGCGGCCGGCGCCGGCGCGGCGGGCCAGCCGGGTCAGGGCGTGCGACATCCGCGACGGCATCGCGTCCGGCTCCGGAACGGTCACCGGCCGCTGCCGCCCGTTCTGGATCGCCGCGATCCGCCAGCCCGCCGGGGTGCGCACGCAGACGACGGTCTGCCGCGACAGGCGGCGCTTCGGGAGCGTGCTGCGCCAGGGCATGAGGACCGAGCCGTCGGCCACCAGGACGGCGACGGAGTCGGTGACGAAGCGCAGCGACTCGATCCCGCCGACCATCGCGGAGCCGGCGATCACGCCGCGGAACAGCTTGTCGTGGTTGTCCCGGAGGCGTGTGACGCCGGCGGCCCAGCTGCCGTCGTACGAGACGTAGTCGGCGTCCTCGGTGAAGAGCCGGCCGAAGCCGTCGGCGTCGCCCTCGGTCCAGGTCCTGCAGAACTCCGCGAAGAGGTCGCGGACCTCCCGCTCATGGGTGTCCATGCCCCTGCCCCTTCCCTCCATATATTTCGTTCGGCCGAACGAAATATATGGAGGGCGTACGGGACCGTCAAGGGGGAGGGGAGGTGGCGCCGGGCGCCTCAGCCCTCCCGCCAGGCGTCCTCGCGCAGATGCGATCCGGCCATCGGGCCCATCCGCAGCATCCCGCCGTCCACCGACCAGGACGCCCCGGTCACGTACGACGCGTCCGGTCCGGCGAGGAAGGCGATCACCGCAGCCACCTCGCGCGCGTCCCCCGGACGGCCCAGCGGGACGCCCGCGCGGTGCTCCGTGGTGACGTCGGTGTCCTCCTGGCCCGTCATCGGGGTGGCGATCTCGCCGGGCGCGACCGCGTTCACCGTGATGCCGTGGGCCGCCAGCTCCAGGGCCATCACCTGGGTGAGGAGGCCGAGCCCGCCCTTGGCCGCGCAGTAGGGCGCGGCGCCCACCCGGGGCTGGTGCTCGTGGACGGAGGTGACGTTGACGATCCGGCCGCCGCGCCCCTGACGGATCATGCGGCGCGCGGCGCGCTGGCCGCAGAGCAGCGGGCCGACGAGGTCGACGTCCAGGACCTGGCGCACGGTGGCGAGGTCGAGGTCCACGAACGGCGTCTTCGTGCCCGTGCCGGCGTTGTTGACCAGGACGTCGATCCCGCCGAGCCGGTCCGCCAGTACGTCGACGACGTCGGCGGCGTCCGGGAGCACGGTCAGGTCCAGGCGCTCGACGAACGCGCGCCGCCCCTGGGCCCGCACCTCCTCCGCGGTCTCCTCGGCGCCGCTCCGGTCCGTGTGCCAGGTGATGCCGACGTCCAGGCCGGCCGCGGCGAGCCGGACGGCCGTCGCGCGGCCGATCCCGGAGTCGGCGCCGGTGACGACGGCGGTGCGGGGGCGGACGTCCGCCGGGCTGTTCATGGGGGCCTCCCGAGGCGAGGGGACGGTACGGGACGTGGGCGGGGCCGCGCGCGGGCGTCCGCGCCCACCCCGCGCGTACCCGCCGCCCCGCCGCCCATCCGTCCCGGGGGCCCGGAAGCGCTACCGCCCGGCCGCCCCCGGCCCGGCCTCGGGGTCCGCCGCCTGCGGGCCCGGCCCCCGGAAGCGGCCGAGCGCCTTCCCCAGGGACTTCCACGGCGACGCGTCCGTCCGGGGCGCCGCCGGTGCCGTCCGGGGCGGGGCCTCGCCGCCGGTCGCCTCCGCGAGCGCCTCCAGCGCCGCCTCCGCGGCCTCCCGGTACAGGTCGCAGGAGGTCGTCATGGCTTCGAGGGCCTTGGCGTAGTGGGTGACCATGGCCCGCGCGTGCGCCAGCTCCTCGTCCGGGGTGAGGAGGTGCCAGCCCTGGCGCAGCCGGGTCAGCGCCTGTTCGGCGTCGGCCGGCAGGGGCTGCGGGAGCGCGGCGAACTCCATGATCCTGCCGAGGAGTTCGGTCGGCTCCGTACCGTCCAGGAACACGTTGCGGACCGTGAAGCGCTCGGCGTCGTACCCGGCGGGCGGCGGGTTCGGCGGCAGCACGGCGGCGCCGCCGCGCGGCAGTCCCACACCCAGCTCACGCTTCATCACGAAGTCGGCGATCAGAGCCTGTTCGGGCGTCGCCCGGTGCTCGACCACGCGGTGGCGCAGCCCCGGCGGCAGGAACGCCGTGACCGGCCGGCGCCCCAGCGCGTCCGGCGTCATCGCCTCGTGCACCACCACGTGGACGAACCAGCTCTCACGGGCGCACGCGCGCAGCAGCCGGCGCAGCTCGTCGTCGTCCTTCGGCAGGTGGTTGGCCGTCCGCAGGCGCACCCCGTCCACCACGTCGTGGTCCCAGGCGACCTGGTCGGTGTCGGGCCAGAAGACGGTGGCCGGCGAGAGCCAGCCCGCCTCCCACGCCCGCTCCGCCTCGGCGGCGAGGACCCAGCGCACGCCCCCGCGCTTCGCGGACCGGGACTCCGGCTCGTACGTGGTCAGTTGGGCCCGCACCGTGACCCCGTCGGCCGCGCTCCAGCGGGCCTCGAAGAGCCGGCGGGCCGACGGCCCCGGATCGGCGGACTCGTCCCGCGGGTACAGGTCGCTGGAGCGCGCCGCCTCGACGGGGTCGAGGTCCAGGAAGTCGTCGATCACCCGGGCCGCCTTGAGGGCGATCAGATTGCGCCGGACGTCCCGCTCGGGCTCGGGCCCGAGATGACGCCCGCGTCCGAACCAGGCGGTGTCGGGGACGGTGGTCGATGGAATCGTGTTCTTGGCCATGGAACCGTTCGGTGGGCGATCAGGGCGAGACCAGTATGGTCCGCCGCCCCGGCGGAGGGAGGAGTGACCCGGGGAAACGCGGCGCCGGGCGCGGCGGAACCGGTCACCGGGGGGACGGCGCGCCGCCCCGGCCGGGCAGCAGCGCCTCGGCGGCGGCCCGCGCCACGATCTCCGCCACGGTGGACAGGGCCGGCGAGTCGAGCTTCCACTGCTGCCAGTACAGGGGCACGTCCATGGGGTGGCCCGGGGCCAGTTCCACCAGGCGGCCCGCGTGCAGCAGCGGCAGCGCCTGGGGTTCGGGCACCATCCCCCAGCCGAGGCCGTAGGCCACCGCGTCGCGGAAGCCGTCGGACGTCGGCACCAGGTGACGGACCGGCCCCGCGCCCGACCGGCCCCGGGTGAGCGAGCGGACGAAGGCGTCCTGGAGTCCGTCGCGCCGGTCGAAGACCACCGTCGGTGCCTCGCGGAGCCCGTCCGCCAGCGGTCCGGAGAAGTGCGCGGCGGCGAAGGCGGGCGCGGCCACCGCGCGGTAGCGGGCCAGGCCGAGGCGGCGCACCGTACAGCCGGCCACCGGGTCGGGCGAGGACGTGACGGCCGCCATGACCTGGCCCTCGCGCAGCAGGGCCGTCGTGTGGGACTCGTCCTCGCGGTACAGCTCGAAGCAGATCGGCGGGTCCTGCGGGATCCGGGTGAGCGCCGGCAGGAACCAGGTGGCGAGGGAGTCCGCGTTGACCGCGACGGGGACCCGGACCGGACCCGGCTCGGCCGCCATGCCCAGTTCGGTGCGGGCGTCCCGCTCCAGCCGCGCCAGCTGCCGGGCGAACCGCACCACCACCTCGCCCGACTCGGTGGGTCGCACCGGCTTGGTGCGCATCAGCAGCACCCGGCCGGTGCGCTGCTCCAGCGCCTTGACGCGCTGGCTGACGGCGGAGGGCGTCACGTGCAGGGTCGCCGCGGCGGCCTCGAAGGTGCCCTCGTCGACCACCGCCAGCAGCGTCCGGACCTGGTCCAGGGGAAGCTCGTCCATAAGTCCGGCCACGCTACCCGCATAAGCACAGCTAAGGCTACCTAAGAATCTTTAGCTGTACTCATCCCGCTGATTTTCCTACGGTCGAGGCCATGACCAGCAGCCTCCTCGCCGCCGTCGTCGCCGGATTCGGCACCGGCCTCTCCCTCATCGTCGCCATCGGCGCCCAGAACGCCTTCGTCCTGCGCCAGGGCGCGCGCCGGCACGCGGTGCTCGCGGTGGTCGCCATCTGCGCGGTGTCGGACGCGGTGCTGATCGCGCTGGGCGTGGCCGGGGTCGGGGCGGTCGTCACGGCGTGGCCGGCGGCGCTGACCGCCGTGGGCCTGGCGGGTGGCGCGTTCCTGCTCGGCTACGGACTCCTCGCCGCCCGGCGCGTCCTGCGCCCCGACCCGGCCGCCGCCCTGACCGCCGCCGGCCCTGACGCCGGCTCGGCCCGCCGGGCCGTGCTGACCTGCCTCGCGATGACCTGGCTCAATCCGCACGTCTACCTGGACACCGTGCTGCTGCTCGGCACCCTCGCCTCCGACCGCGGCGACCTGCGCTGGGCGTTCGGCGTCGGCGCCGCGCTCGCCAGCCTCACCTGGTTCTTCGCGCTCGGCTTCGGCGCCCGGCTGCTCAGCGGCATCCTGTCCCGCCCGAAGGCGTGGCGGGTCCTGGACGGCCTGGTCGCGGCGACCATGCTGACCATGGGCGGGATGCTGGTGGCCGGCGCCTAGCGGACCCGTGCCGTCCGGCCATGGTGCGGACGGAACGGGACGGCCCCGGAGGCAGGTGCCTCCGGGGCCGCGCCGTGCGTGCGCCGGCTAGCGCGCCGAGTAGCCGAACGCCACGCCGTTGGCCGGGAGGCCGCCGGAACCGGGCTTGTACGCGGTGGTCGGGGCGACCGTGCCGCCCTGCGTCACGTTGGACATCGGCAGCGCGTAGAGCGCGCCGGTGGCCAGCGGTCCGGAGGGCATGCCCACGTACAGCTTGGTCGCCGTGAAGTGGATCGACCGGCCCACGTACTGGTTGGCGCCCGGCGGGCCGGGGATGCCGTCGCCGTCACCGGCCTCGATCCAGCGGTCGTTCGGGCCGGCCGATCCGGCGAGCGAGAACGTGTGGACCGCACCCGCGTTCGCGGCGGTGCCCAGGTCCTCGCCGGGCGTGCCGACGGCGAGCCGCATGGACGCCACGGTGCTCACCGAGCCGGGCGCGGTGTTGACGGCGGTGAGGGCCTCGCCCATCCGGTCGCCGACCTCCGAGGTGCCCGACACGTCGTCCTCCGCGGTGCCCTGCTTGAGCTCGCGCAGGTAGCTCCAGGTGCCGTCGGGCTTGATGCGGATCTGCACCACGCGGCCCGCGTTGGCGCGGTCCTCGGTGCCGACCGTCACGCTCTCGCCGGGCGAGCCGATCGCCAGGATCGACTCGGCGGCGGACGTGGTGCCGCTGGCCCGGAAGGGGGCCATGGCCACCGCGTAGCCGAACTGGTCGCCGGCCTCGGAGCCGCCGGAGATCGCGGCGTTGTCCTGGTCGAGCCCGGCGAGCGGCAGCGGCCGGCCGCCGGAGTCGAAGCGGTTGGCGTCGAGGATGGCGACGCCGCCGGCCTTCGCCGTGGTGCCCAGGGCCTCGTTCGGGGAGCCGATGGCGATGTAGTTCTGGTCGGCGGCCACGGACCAGCCGAACAGGTCGCCGGTCTCGGGCTCGCCCGGCACGGCCGGCGACCCCTGGTTCACGGCGAGGCTGGTGGTGCCGTGCACGTAGAACACCGCGCCCGCCTGGGTGGCGGTGCCGATGGTCTCGCCGGGTACGCCGATGATCAGGTACGGCCGGCCGGCGTCGTTCACCGCGGCGGCGATCCGGTGGCCCATGCGGTCGCCCGCCTCGGACGTCGAGGCCAGGAGACCGCTGGTCCCGAGGCCCTGCTCCAGGTGCGTGGCCTTCAGCGTGCCCGCGCCGAGGCCGCCGGCCGCGCCGTACAGGATGTCGACGAAGCCCGCGTTGTCGGCGGTGCCGACGGTCTCGCTCGGGGTGCCGGCGACCAGGTCGGTGAAGCCGTCCTTGTTCCAGTCGACGGTGGCGAGCGTCTCGCCGAAGTAGTCCTCCGCCTCGGAGCCGCCGGGCACCCAGTCCAGGTCCTGGCTGATCTCCGCGGTGCCCTTGCCGGCGCCGTACACGACCCGGATCAGGCCGGCCTTGGCGTCGGTGCCGACGGTGGCCTGCGGGTCGGAGATCGCGATGTCCTCCGCGCCGTCGCCGTTGAAGTCGGTCATCCCGGCCGGCTTCGGGGGAGTGCCGCCGCCGGTGACGGCGGTGCCGAGGTCGAGCCGCGGGGTGGTGGCGCCGGTGTAGACGATGCCCCGGCCGCTGCTCTTCAGCAGGGCCGTCAGGTCGGCGACGCTCTTGGTCGGGAAGGCCTGCTTCAGCACCGCGTACGCGCCGGCGACGTGCGGCGTGGCCATGGAGGTGCCGTTCTTGGCGGCGTACGCGCCGCCGGGGACGGACGAGACGATGCCGGTGCCGGGCGCGAACACGTCGAGCAGCGGGCCCCGGTTGGTGAACGCGGACAGCTCGTCGTCGTCGGTGGTCGAGCCGACCGTGACGGCGGAGGAGATGCAGCCGGGCATGCTCACCGCGTCGGTGTGCCCGTTGTTGCCGGCCGCGATCACGGTGGCCACGCCGGCGGTCAGCAGGTTGTCCACGAGCTGCTTGCGCAGCTCGGTGTCGCAGGGGGTGGTGTAACGCCCGTTGCCGAGGCTGAGGTTGGCGGCCACGATCGGCGTGCCGGCCTGCTTGAGCTTCAGCACGTGCTCCAGGCCCTTCAGCTGGGCGCTCTGGAAGCTGCCCACGCAGGGGGCGGCACCACCGCAGAACTCCTCGGTGGTGAACTGGCTGAAGACCTGGACGGCGACGATCTGGGCGGCGGGCGCCACGCCGGTCTTGGGCGCGCCGGCGAGGCCGGTGCCGTTGCCCGCGGCGATGCCGGCCACGTGGGTGCCGTGGTCGCAGGCGGCCATGGTCGCGCAGGGCCCGGCCGAGGTGTCGGCGGCGCCGGTGCCCACCTGGGCGTCGGTGCCGTTGGGGCAGAGGCTCGCGATGCCGCTCTCGGGGTCGCTCGGCGAGAAGCACGCCTCGGCCACGACCCGGCCCTTCAGGAACGGGTGGCCGGTCTCGACTCCGGTGTCCAGGACGGCGATCGCCTGGCCGGTGCCGGTCTTGCCCGCCGCGATGGCGTCGTCGCCGCCGATCAGCGGGACGCTCTGGTCGAGGGTCGGCGGCTCGACCTTGTCCTCGGTGACGCTGACGACGCCCGGCTTGGCGGCGAGCGAGTCGAGTCCGGCCCGGTCCACCGTGAGGGTGACCACGGGGACGGTCTCGAACTCCTGCTTCTTCTCGCCGGCGGTGGCCGCGTCGGCGACGTCCGCCAGGCTCTCCGTGACGACGTTGACGCGGACCGTGCCGCCGGTCGCCGTCCGGTCGTAGAGCGGCGGGTCGACCGGGTCGGTCGTGGCGCCGGCCGCCGCGGCGGCGGTCTGCGGGGTCGTGGCGTGGGCCGGTATCGCGGCGACGCCGAGGGTCACGGCCGTCATCGCGGTGACGACCGTCGCCCAGATCGTTCTCTTCATCGTGCCTCGGTGAGCGCAGGGGGCGCGTCAGGGCGCAGCCCGGGGAGCGGGAGGATTGCGGGGGCGGCGAGGGCCCCTGGTGGAGCGGGCCGGGCGGCGGAAGGGGTCCGCCGCCCGGCCCGTTAGGGCGAGTGCGATCAGGTCGCGTTGGCGCCGTTCTTCGGGTTGCCCTTCCACGCCACGGCCTTCAGGTAGACGTAGGCGTAGGAGTTGCAGCGCCAGCGCACGAAGATGTTGTACGCCTTGCAGCTGTGCGTCTTCATCGTGGTGTAGAAGGCGTTGTCGACGTTCGACTTCTTGCTGCGGTCGAGGTAGTACTTGTAGCCCTTGTACGTGTTGCCGATCAGGCCGTAGCCGTAGTCGTGGGTGTCACACGCGGCGCGGAAGTTGAAGCCGCCCGGGCGGCTGATGTTCGGGCCGGGGGTGCTGCAGCCGTCGTTGCGGATGCCCGCCACGCGGAAGTTGGTCGGCGTGTACCGGAAGACCGGCCAGTGCCAGCCGTAGTGCGCGGCCCAGGCGACGCAGCCGCGGTTGAGGTACCACATCCACTCGGTGGCGCGGTTGCAGTAGCGCGGGTACGCCTGCGGGTCGGTGATCTCACCGGTGGTGAAGTCGCCGGCCGGGGGCGCGGTCGCGGTGCCGTCGCCGGCCGGGCCCTGCAGCGGCTCGGTGGAGGACGGCAGGTCGGTGCCGACGGGCGCGGCGTTCGGGGCGGCCGAGTCGGCCGGGAAGGTCAGGTCCCATTCACCGCCGGACGGCGAGGCGATGTCGGAGACACGGCCCGTGGTGTCGTAGGCGTACGAGGCGACCGGGTCGGTGCCCTCGACCGGGTTGGTCACGTTGCGCAGCAGGCCCGAGGCGTCGTACGCGTAGCGCGCCAGGGTCTGGGTGGTGGCGCCGGACGTGAGGACGATCTCCTTGGCGCGGCCCGTGTACTCGCCGAGCGCGGTGGAGGTGGCCGTGGTCGCGGTCGAGTAGCGGACCGTCACCGACTGCGCGGGGGCGTCGGCGGTGGCGGGCTCGCTGACCGTGGAGACCCGGCCCTTGGTGTCGTACGTGATGGTGGCGGTGGCGCCGTCGGCGAGGTTGCCGAGGCTGGTGACCCGCCACTTGTCGGTGCCGGGCGCCACCTGCTTCCAGTTGTACGTGGCGGTGAGGCCGGCGACCCCGACGGGCGAACCGGCGTCCGCGTCGCCGGTCACGTCGGTGTCCGGAGTGCCGGTGGCCGCGGCGAGGGTCTCGACCGCGGTGGTCACCAGGGTGCCGGTGGCCTCGTTGTACGTCGTGGTCTCGGTCAGCTTGTCGCCGCCGGCCGTCTCGTACTTCTTGACGCCGCCGCCGCTCGGGTAGTCGACGCTGCTCTTCAGCGCGTACGAGACGGAGACCTTGGCGTCGAGGTCGGTGACGACGACGGAGTCGGCCTTCTGCTCCAGCTTGCGGTTGATCTGGCCGCCGAGGAAGCCGGCCTCCCAGCCGGGGCCGAAGACGCCCTGGTCCGGGCGGGTGGCGGGCGCCGACTCGGGCCGGGCGACGCCGTCCGCGCCCTCGGTCACCGTGTGGGTACGGCCCATGAGGCCCTCGGCCACATCGGTCTCGTACAGCTCGAAGGACTTCTCCGCGGTGGAGTACAGGCCGGGACCGACCTGCTGGATCTCCCCGTCGGCCAGCGGCGGGTCGACGGTGGTGGCCGCGGCCTGCGGCTGCTGGAAGACGGCGGCTCCGGCGCTCGGCTGCGGAAGCATGAGCGCCATGGAGAGCGCGGCCATGACAGGCAGGGCTGTCTTGCGCACGAGTCCCCCCTCGTGTCGTAGGTGTGTTGCTTGATCGCTGCGGAACGTAGACCCGCGCTGATCATGGCGACAAGTGGTCTGTAGGGAACCGAACTTGGTTCTGGTTCCTTGCAGCAGTGAAGAAGTGCCGTGCGGGGGACGGGGTTTGAGTACGCGTACTCATGTGGCGGAACCGGCCCCGGCCCAACACTGGGCGCATGACGCGAACAAGGCCCCGGACCAGGCAAGTTGACCGCGCGGCGCGCCGCTTCCGCGGCGTCCCGGCGCTGACGGTCCTCGCCGCTCCGGGTCTTGCCGCGAGCGACGGCGGGCGGCCGGTGGCGCGGAGGTGCGGGAGCGTGTCCGCCGATGCCGCCACTACCGGCAGTGATGCCGCCGTGACCGGCAATGATGCCGCTCTCGCGGCGCCTGGGCGCGGTCCGCGCGGCCGACGGGAGCGGGTGGGGGCCGGCCGGTGCGGCGCACTCACCGGCAGTCCCTTCGCGCAGGCAAATCACCCTCGCCGGAAGTCGATCCCGTGTGAACGAGGTCACACGTTCGATCTCATTCTCGGTGATGATTCAACAACATCACGTGACGATGAATGGGAGATAGTGTCCTAAATCGGTGCTGTAGAGGCGAGTTGGGGGCCGTCGGGCCATTGAGGGCAGTTGTTCGCAGGGTGTGTCAGATCGATTGCGTCAGCAATCGGCCATGTGTTCGCTCGTGGCTGGATCTCACCTGGGCCGGACCGGTGGACTGCCCTCCGGCGCGTCGCCGAGGAGTTCCGCCAGGCCGCGCCGGGTGGTCGCGATCACGACGCGGTCCGTGGGGTGGAGGACGTGGCCCGGGTGCAGGTCCCAGAGGAGGGAAGGGTGGCGGGTGTCGTGACCGGTGTGCGCGAGGTCCGGCGAGCGGAGCTCCGGGCGGGTGATGTCCAGCGCGATGACCCGCCACGCACCCGGCCGGAACGCCTCCGCGACGGTCCGGCCCTCCAGCTGCGGATGCCCCGCGACGACGAGCGCCGCGACCAGCAGCACCTTCCGCTCGACGGAGACCGCACCCAGGATCTGACGGCCCATCATGGCCCCCGCGAACGCCGGGGCGGCGAGGTGCGTGACGCTGCGGCTGCGGGTGACCGCGTCCGGGTGCGCGGCCCGCAGCGTGCGGTAGACGGCAGCGGCGAAGTCGTCGTCGTACAGGCGCAGCGCCACCCGCAGGTCGCCGCGGAGCGCCCGGGCCGCGAGCGTCGCCTCCAGATTGGTGGTGTCCGAGCTGGTCAGGGCCAGCAGCGCGTCGGCCCGCCGGATCCGGGCCGCGTCGAGGACGCCGTCCTCGGTGACGTCCCCCAGGACCACCGGCACGCCCAGGTCGCGGGCCAGCGCGATGCCGCGCGCGTCCGGGTCCTGCTCCACGCACACCACCGGGACGTCCAGCTCCCGCAGCCGGGCCAGGACCCGGGCGCCGATCTTGCCGAGACCCAGCAGCACGACGTGCCCGGACAGGACGCGCGGCGGGCGGCGCAGCGCTCCGGTCGTACGGAACACGCCGAGCGCCTCCAGGGCGCCCGCGACGAGCAGCGGCAGCAGGGCGAGACCCAGCAGACCGGACAGGAGCTGGAGGACCTGCCGGGTCCGCGACTCGTCCAGCGCCGGGTCGTTGATCGAGAACAGGTCCAGCAGGGTCAGGTACGCCGCGTGGACGGGGTCGGCGTCGGTCAGCGCCGCGGTGGTGGCGGTGAGGCCCACCACCGCCGCGATGATGCCGGCGAGCGACCAGCGCAGCCGCGCGGAGAACACCTCGCCGAGCGGGGCGCCGCGCCGGGCGAGCCGCCGCGGCGGCGGCACCGGGCCCGTACGCCGGACCGTTTCGAGGACGACGGTGCCGCGCCCGGCCGAGCCCCGCACGGCCCGGTCGTCCGGCAGCAGCTCCGGCCCCTGCGCGCCGCTCGCCTCCGAGCCCTCGCTGCCGGACGGGTCGGCCGGCGTGGACGACAGCAGGGCCAGGGTGCACAGGCCCGGGTCGGGCACCTCGCCCCGGGCGGACGGCGGGCGTTCGGCCGCGCGCAGCAGCAGACCGTCGGCCTGGAGGACCTTGTTGGTGTCGGCGACGGCGGTCGCCACCAGCGCCGGCGCGGCGGTGTCCGCGTCGGAGAGCACGGTGGTGGACGCGTCGAGGACGGCGCGGTCGCCGCCCGGCGCGGCCACCAGGGCGGCCTGGTCGAGCAGCTCCTCCAGATGGTGGCCGAGCTTCCGGTTGTACATGCGGACGACGAGCCGCAGCCCCGGGTTGAGCCGGCGCGCGGCGAGCGCGGCCCGCAGGTTCGTCTCGTCGTCCTCGTACAGCAGCGCGAGCGCGGCGGCCCGGTCCACTCCGGCCCGGAGCAGCACCGACGCCGTCGGCCTCTCCGCCGTCTCCACACGCAAGGGCAGCACCCCGCCGGAGGAGTCGGGCCGGTCGGCGGCGGGCGGACCGGCCGCCTGCTCCTCCGCCTCGTCGGCGGGGACGACGAGCACCACCCGCCGGCGGTACACCTCCCGCAGCTCCACCGCGAGCCGCCGCGACAGCCCGTCGTCCCCGCACACCACCATGTGCCCGTCGGCCTCCTGCGGAGTCCGCCCCTGACCCGGTACCGCGACCATGTCCCCACCCCCGTGGCGCGCGCGCCGTGACCGCCCGTCCGGCCACCGTCCCGTTCCCGCCGCCCCCGCCATGGTGGCAGGCCGGGGCGGAGGCGTTCACTGCCGGAGGACGGCAGTCTTGACGCGTTCTTGATGCCGCGGGAGCGAGCGCCGGGGTGCGCGCCGGTGCGGGTGGTCGGCCGCGGCCCGCCGGGTCCGGGCACCGCCGGGGTCGGCGCGCCACCGCCCTGACCAGTAGGATCATGCGTTCGCGGCCGTCCGCGGCGAGCACCAGGGGCGGGGAGATGAAGGACGGGGACGTGGAGGAGTACGAGCGGCTGCTCGCGGACGTCGCGGCCACCGGCCGGCGGCTGAACCGGGACGAGCTGGAACGCCGCCGGGAGGCGGGGGAGCGCGCCGCCGGCGAGGGCCTGGCCCTGCGCGCCCTCATCGGCCGGCACCTCGCGGCCGTCCGCGACGCCTGGCCCGAGCGCCCGCTGTCCCGGCGGACGACCCTCGACCTGCTCGCCGTCGTCGAGCAGTCCGTCGACGCCTTCGCCGGGGGGTACGAGCGTGCCCAGCGCCTGGCGGTACGTCAGGAAGAGGCCGAGCGCCGCGAGTTCGTCGACGACCTGCTGTACGGCCGCAGCGACGTCGGGCGCATCGCCGAGCGCGCGGAACGCTTCGGGCTCCGCCTCTCGCAGGCGCACGCGGTCGCCGTCGCCCGGGGCCCCCGTGCGTACAGCGAGGCCGACGCGGTCCCGCAGCAGGTCGAACGGGCCCTCATCGGCAGGTTCGGCGACCGGCACATCCTGCTCACCACCAAGGGCGGCCGGATCGTGTGCGTCGCCCCCGGCGACCAGGCCGACGTCCTCACCTACTTCGCGAAGCAGGCGTTCGCGGCCACCGGCGGCGGGCAGGCGGCGATCGGCCGGCCCCAGCCCGGCCCGCGCGGTGTCGTCCACTCGTACGAGGAAGCGCTCGGCGCCCTCGACCTCGCCGACCGCCTCGACCTCGACGCCCCCGTCCTGCACGCCGCCGACCTGCTCGTCTACCCGGTCCTCACCCGGGACCGGCAGGCCATGGAAGACCTCGTCGGCAGCGTCCTCGGCCCGCTCCAGACCGCCCGCGGCGGCGCGGAACCCCTCCTGGACACCCTGACCGCGTTCTTCGACAGCGGCTGCGTCACCACCCAGGCCGCACGACTGCTCAACCTCTCGGTGCGCGCCGTCACCTACCGCCTCGACCGGATCCACCGCCTCACCGGAGCGGACCCCGCCGATCCGGTCAGCCGCTACACCCTCCAGACCGCCGTCATCGGCGCCCGTCTCCTCGGCTGGCCCGGAAAGCCCCTCTGACGGCCCGTCACCGCGCCGAAGAGCGCGGCGTCGGCATCAAGAACGCGTCAAGACTGCCGGACACCGGCAATGCGCGTGCCGGCGCCGGAGCGTCAGAATGGCCCTGCCGGCGGCGCACCGCGAGGGTCGCTGCCGGGCACCGGAAGCGGCGAGCACGGGGGAGGGCGGGCATGGCGGAGCTCTTCGGCGCGGCCTTCGGCTTCCCCGGTTTGATCCTGACGTCCGCGCTCGCCGTGGTGGCCGGTTTCTGGCTGCTCGTGCTCTGCCGGATGGTGCCGCTCGACGCCTTCGACGCGGACGTGGACAGGGAGGCGCTGGGCCTCGGTGCCGTCCCCGTCGCCGTGGCCGGTTCGGTCTTCGTCGCCGCCGGATGGCTGCTCGACCTCGCCGGCATGCTGCTGCTGGGCCGGTCGGGCCTGCCCGCGCCGTGGTCCCTCCCGCTCTCCGTCGCACTGCTCGCCGGGGCGCTCGCCGCCTCGTGGCGGCTGACGCGGTGGCTGGCCGGCCGGGTGAGGAAACGTCCGGCCGCCGCCCGCCGGACCCGGCGCCCCGGCGCCGCCCCCGGCCCGCACCCCGCGCGGCCCCCGGCCTGAGCCGCCGCGCCCATCGACTCCCTACCGACACGGGGTACTTCTCTCATGGATGCCATCACCGCGGGCATCGGCGCGCTCGTCGCTGTCGCCCTGCTCCTCGCCGTCGCCGTCGCCCTCACGCTCAGCCGGCTCTTCCGCAAGGTCGAGCAGGGCAAGGCGCTGATCGTCTCCAAGATGCGCAAGGTCGACGTCACCTTCACCGGCCAGGTCGTCCTGCCCGTGCTGCACAAGGCCGAGATCATGGACATCTCGGTGAAGACCATCGAGATCTCCCGGACCGGCCGCGACGGACTGATCTGCCGGGACAACATCCGCGCCGACATCCGCATCTCGTTCTTCGTCCGCGTCAACAAGACGGTCGAGGACGTCATCAAGGTCGCCCAGGCCATCGGCACCGCCCGGGCGAGCGACCAGGCCACCCTCCAGGAGCTGTTCAACGCGAAGTTCTCCGAGGCGCTCAAGTCCGTCGGCAAGCAGATGGACTTCACCGACCTCTACACCAAGCGCGAGGAACTCCGCTTCCGCATCATCGAGCTGATCGGCATCGACCTCAACGGCTACAGCCTGGAGGACGCGGCCATCGACTACCTGGAGCAGACCCCGCTCACCCAGCTCGACGCCGGCAACATCCTCGACGCCCAGGGCATCCGCAAGATCACCGAACTCACCGCCGCCGAGAACGTCCGCACCAACGAGCTCCGCCAGAACGAGCAGAAGGAGATCACCCGCCAGAACGTCGACGCCCGCGAGGCCATCCTGGAGCTGGAACGGCGCCAGGCCGACGCCGAGATCAAGCAGCGGCGCGAGATCGAGACCGTACGCGCCAAGGAGGAGGCCGAGACGGCGAAGGTCGTCGAGGAGGAGCGGCTGCGGGCCCAGAGCGCCTTCCTCCGCACCGAGGAACAGCTCGGCGTCCAGCGGGAGAACCAGGCCCGCGAGGTGGCCGTCGCGCAGAAGAACCGCGAGCGGGTCATCGCCGTCGAGAACGAGCGGATCGAGAAGGACCGGCTCCTGGAGGTCATCGCCCGCGACCGCGAGACCGAACTCACCCGGATCGCCGCCGAGAAGGAGGTCGAGGCCGAGCGCCGCGAGATCGCCGAGGTCATCCGCGAGCGGGTCGCCGTCGACCGGACCGTCGCCGAGCAGGAGGAGTCCATCAAGCGGCTCCGCGCCGTGGAGGAGGCCGAGCGCGAGCGGCAGGCCCTGGTCATCGCCGCCGAGGCGGAGGCCCAGGAGAAACTGGTCAAGGACATCAAGGCCGCCGAGGCCGCCGAACAGGCCGCGGTCCACCGGGCCGCGGAGGAACTGACCCTCGCCGAGGCCCGCCACAAGGCCGCCGACCTCGACGCCCGCGCCAGGCTCCGGCTCGCCGAGGGCGCCCAGGCCGAGGCCGCCGCCGAGGGACTGGCCGCCGTCCAGGTCCGGGAGAAGGAGGCCGACGCCATCGAGAAGGCCGGCCGCGCCGAGGCCGGGGCCACCGAGGCCCGCCTCCGGGCGGAGGCCGAGGGCCTGCGGGCGAAGGCGCTCGCGGAGGCCGCCGCGATCGGCGAGAAGCTGAAGGCCGAGGCCGAGGGCCTCAACCAGAAGGCCGTCGCCTTCGCCGCCTTCGACGAGGCGTCCCGCACCCACGAGGAGTACCGGCTCCGCCTGGAGGCTGAGAAGGACATCCGGCTCGCCGGCCTCGACGTCCAGCGGCAGGTCGCCGAAGCCCAGGCCACGGTGCTGGCCACCGGGCTGGAGAACGCCGACATCAACATCGTCGGCGGGGAGTCCGTCTTCCTCGACCGGCTCGTCCAGTCGATCGCGCTCGGCAAGTCCGTCGACGGCTTCATGGACCACTCGCAGACCGCCCGGGCCCTCGCCGGACCGTGGCTGAACGGCGACGGCTCCTTCACCGAGGACCTGACCAAGGTGCTCGGCTCCCTCTCCACGGCCGACGTCCAGAACCTCAGCGTCTCCGCGCTGCTCGCCAAGGTCATGAAGTCCGGCGCCCTCGACCCGGCGGCCCCGGCGCCCGGCCCGGCCGGCCAGGCGCTCAACGGCACGACGGCGCACTGACACACACGGGACCAGGAGGGCCGCTGCCGGACACGGGGGTTCCGGCACCGGCCCTCCTCCGCAGGAGACACGGGGAGAGGCACCACACGATGGACACGAAGCAGGCGCCCACCGGGACGCACGGCGGCGTCGACGAGGACGCGTACGCGGTCCTGCGCGACCGGCTCACACAGCAGGCAGCCGAACTGGCCGCCCGCGCCCAGGCGTTGAACGACGAGCGGACCCGCGTCTTCGGCTCCGGCGAGCTGGAACTCACCGGCACCGCGCAGCTGCGGACCGAGACGCCCTGCGTCCTCACCGACGCGGTGGCCGTCGGCGGCCTCCTGCTCTTCGGCCGCACCCGCCCGCCCGGCGCCGACACCGGGGAACCCCGCGTCGCCGACGTCTTCGCCCTGTACGACCGCGAGTTCACCGCCCAGCCCGAGGACGCGCTCCCCGGCCTGCTCGACGACCCGGACTTCGTCCGCGAGTTCACCGCCCTCCACCGCTATTTCCGCGGCGCGCGCCTCGTCCGCCTCCGCCGCGCCGAAGGACGCCTCCTCGCCGTCTTCCGCACCGGCGACAAGGCCGACGACCTGCGCGTCCTGCGCTGGACGGTCACACCGTCGGGGGAGTGCCGGTTCCTGGACGCCCGCGGCGACCGCGACCTCCCCGCGCCGGCCGGCCAGGACGTCACCTGGACCGCCGCCGGCCGCGACGACCACGTGCCCGGCCGCCACCCCCACCTCGACCTCGGCGGACGGCTGTACGTCTCCACGGTCGGCGGCACCCTCACCGTCAAGACCGAGAACGACACCGAGACCGCCGTCGGCGTCCACACCGAGCCCGTCGACGACCCCCTGCAGTCCCTCGCCGACGCCGAGGTCGCCCACGCCGTCGTCGGCCCGCTCGTCCTCGTCCGCGTCCTGCCCTACCGCGAGACGACCGTCCGCCACCTGGTCTTCCACACCCTCACCGGCACCGTCGTCCGCCTCGACGCCCTCGGCCAGGCATGCCTGCGGCTCCCCGACGACCGCGGCGTCGTCTTCCCCGGCGGATACTGCCTCGCCGACGGCACCGTCCGGACCTTCGACACCGACACCACCGGCCTCGCCCACGACGGCTCCGTCACCTCCCCGCATGGCGAGGACGTCCTGTACGTCTTCCGCGCCCCCCACGACGGACGGACCGTCCTCCTCCCGTACCACCGGGTCCGCGAGGAGATCACCCGCCCCGTCACCGGCCGCGCGCACGCGCTGCTCGACGACGGGACCCTCGCCGTGCTGCGCGGGACCGGCTCCGAGCCGGGCCGCGTCCACCCCGTGCAGCTCTGGCGCACCCCCTTCACCGCCGACACCCACCTCCCGCCGGCCGGCACCGGACCCCTGGCTCGGATCGGCGACGCCGACCTCGTCCGCGGCATCTCCGACTGCCTCGCCGTCGCCCGCCAGGCCACCGAGACCACCCCGACCGGCCCCGTGTACGCGGCCCTGCTCGCCGCCTGCGACCGCGCCACCGACACCCACCACTGGCTCCACGACCCGGACACCGGCGACCTCGGCACCCCGCTCGCCGCGCTGCGCACGACCGCCGAGCAGGTCCTCGCCGAGTTCGAGACCGTCGCCGCCCTCACCGGCCGCGCCGCCGACGCCCTCGCGGACGCCGAGCGGACCCTCACCCGGCTCGTCCGCCAGGTCCGCGGCGAGTCCCCCGCCACCGCCGACGAGTGGATCTCCCGCCTCACCGACCTCCGCCGGGCCCAGGGCCGCCTCCTCACCGTCAAGGAGCTGCGGTACGCCGACACCGACGCCGTCGACGCCCTGGCCCGCCGGACCGAGGACGACATCGCCTCCGCCGCCCAGCGGGCGGTCGCCTTCCTCCACCGCCCGGACGCCTTCACCGCCCACGCCGCGGAAGCCGAACGGCTCGCCGCCGCCGCGGCCGGCGCCGACAGCGTCACCGCCACCGACGACCTCGCCGCACGCCTCGACGAGCAGGGCCTCGGGCTGCGCACGCTCAGCGAGGTCGTCGCCGGCCTGGACATCGCCGACGCCACCGTCCGCACCTCCGTCCTCGCGCGCGTCGCCGACGTCCTCGCCGGCCTCAACCGGGCCCGGGCCGTCCTGACCGCCCGCCGCGCCGAACTCCTCGACCGCGAGGGACGGGCCGAGTTCACGGCGCGGTTCGCCCTGCTCGCCGAGGCGGTCACCGGCGCGCTCGCCGCCGCCGCCACCCCCGAGGACTGCGACGCCCGGCTCGGCGGGCTCCTGCTCCAGCTGGAGAACCTGGAAGCCCGGTTCGCCGACCACGACGGCTTCCTCCGCGACCTCGCCGACAAGCGGACCGAGGTCCACGACGCCTTCACCGCACGCCGCCAGACCCTCGCCGACGCCCGCGCCCGCCGGGCCGAACGCCTCGCCGAGTCCGCAGCCCGGACCCTCGACGCCGTCGCACGGCGGGCCGCCCGGCTCGACGGCGCCGACGACGTCCACGCGTACTTCGCCTCCGACCCCATGGTCGCCGCGCTCCGCCGCACCGCCGGCGAACTGCGCGACCTCGGCGACCGGGTGCGGGCCGGGGAACTGGAGGGCCGGCTCGCCGCCGCCCGCCAGGAGGCCGGCCGGGCCCTGCGCGACCGCACCGAGCTGTACGCCGACGGCGGCGACACCCTCCGCCTCGGCCGGCACCGGTTCGCCGTCCAGCGGCAGCGCCCCGAGCTCACCCTGGTCCCGGACGGCGACGCCCTCGCCTTCGTCGTCACCGGCACCGACTACCGCCGCCCCGTCACCGATCCCGCCTTTCAGGCCACCCGCCCGTACTGGACCCGGACCCTCCCCTCCGAGTCCCCGGACGTCTACCGCGCCGAATACCTGGCCGCCCGCCTGCTCGCCGAGCACGGCGCCGACGCCCTGGCCGCCGCCGACCTGCCCGCGCTCGTCCGGCACGCCGCGGAAGCCGCGTACGACGAGGGGTACGAGCGCGGGGTCCACGACCACGACGCGACGACCGTCCTCACCGCCGTGCTCCGGCTGCGCGACGGCGCCGGACCGCTGCGCCACCCCGCCGAGGCCCGGGCGCGCGCCCAGCTGTTCTGGGCGCACACGGCGACCGCCGAGGCCCGCACCGCCTGGCACCGCCGCGCCGCCTCCCTCGCCCGGGCCCGCGACCTCTTCGGCGCCGCACCCGGCCTCGACGCGCTCCGCCGCGAACTGGCCGAGGAGACGGGCGACCCGGCCGCCGCCGCGTACCTCGTGGACGAACTGACCTCCGCCCCGGCCGGGTTCGCGGTGTCCGCGGAGGCCCGCACGCTGCTGGAGAAGTTCCGCAGGACCGTGGGGAGTCACGCGTACGACGACGACCTCGCCGCCCTCCCGGACGTCACGGCCCGCCGCCGGCTCGTCGAGGGGTGGCTGCACGCCTACGCCGCCGCCTCCGGAGAGCAGGCCGGGACGGGCGTCCTGGCGGAGGCCGTCGCCGTCGAACTGTGCCCCGCGCTCGACCGGTACGACGCCGACGGCCCCACCCGCACCACGGTCACCGGCCTGCTCGGCCGTCATCCGCGCCTGACCGACGGCTCCCTGGAGCTGCGCGTCGACGAATTCCTGCACCGCACCGCCGAGTTCGCCGCCCGTGACGTCCCCGCCTTCCGGGCCTACCAGGAGCGCAGGGCGGAACTGGTCGCGGCCGAACGCGCCCGGCTGCGGCTGGAGGCGTACCGTCCGCGCGTCATGGCCTCGTTCGTCCGCAACCGGCTCGTCGACGAGGTCTATCTGCCGCTCGTCGGCGACAACCTCGCCAAGCAGCTCGGCGCGGCCGGCGACGGCCGCGCCGACCACCACGGCCTGCTCCTGCTGCTGTCCCCGCCCGGCTACGGCAAGACGACCCTCGTGGAGTACGTCGCCGAACGCCTCGGCCTGCTCCTCGTCAAGGTCGACGGCCCCTCGCTCGGCCCGGACACCGTCACCCTCGATCCGGCGGAGGCACCGGACACCGGTGCCCGCCGCGAACTGGAGAAGATCGCTTTCGCGCTCGCGGCCGGCAACAACGTCCTGCTGTACCTGGACGACATCCAGCACTGCTCGCCCGAGTTCCTGCAGAAGTTCATCCCCCTCTGCGACGCCACCCGCGGCCTCGCCGGGCACGACCTGCGCGGCAAGCGCTTCGCCGTCTGCATGGCCGGCAACCCCTACACCGAGTCGGGGCGGCGCTTCCGCGTCCCCGACATGCTCGCCAACCGCGCCGACGTGTGGAACCTCGGCGACGTCCTCACCGGCAAGGAGGACGCCTTCGCCTTCAGCTTCGTGGAGAACGCCCTCACCTCCCACCCGGACCTCGCCCCCCTCGCCGGCCGCGACCGCGCGGACGTCGACCTGCTGGCCAGACTCGCCGCCGGCGACCCCACCGCGCTCCGCGACCGCCTCACCCACCCGTACGCCCCGGCCGAAGTCGACCGGATCCTCGCCGTCCTGCGGCACCTGCTGACCGCCCGCACCACCGTGCTCGCCGTCAACGAGGCGTACATCGCCTCCGCCGCGCAGGCCGACGACGCCCGCACCGAGCCGCCGTTCCGCCTCCAGGGCTCGTACCGCGACATGAACAAGCTGGCGGCCCGCATCTCGGCCGCCATGGACGACGCCGAACTCGCCGCCCTGATCGACGACCACTACACGGCGGAGGCCCAGACCCTCACCACCGACGCCGAGGCCAACCTCCTCAAGCTCGCCGCCCTGCGCGGCACCCTCACCCCGGAACAGGCCCGCCGCTGGACCGAGATCACCACCGCCTACACCCGCGCGCGGACCCTCGCCGGCGCGGGCGACGACCCGGCCGCCCGCGCCGTCGCCGCCCTCGGCCTCCTCGCGGACCGGATCACCGCCGTGGAGGCCGCCATCACCCGCGCCGCCGACCCCCGCCGGCTCCCCGCCGGACGGCACGCCCGGGACTGACACGAGGAGGGACGGGGACGGGCCGGCGGCGGGGTCAGGCGGGCAGGGCCATCACCAGCAGGGGAGCGGTGGTGGGCCGGGGGGAGCCTCCGGCGGGTTCGAGCGTGAGGCCGACGGCGCCCGCGTCCGCCGGGTCTCCGGTCAGCACCACGGTGCCGTCGCGGTCCAGCAGACCGGCCGGCAGCATCGTGCCGTCGTGGTCGAGCCACACCTGGTACGTCCGCCCGGCACCGGGAGCGGGCAGGTTCGCGGCGCTGAAGACCGCCTTGTTCCGCGCCTCGGAGGAGACGACGGTGGTCAGGGCCCCGTTCGCCGCCCGGCCGTGCACGGTGCGCGCGTCGGGGGCCGCCAGCACTGCGCCCACCTCGTCGAGCTGGCGCTGGGCCTGCCGGGCCTGCTCGGCGAGGTCGTCCCCGGCCCGCGTCTGCCACACCGCCACTCCGCCGAGCGTGGCGGCGGCCACGCTCGCGGCCAGCGCCAGGGGCACCGCGCGCCGGCGGAGGGCGCCTCCGAGCGCGGGCGCCGTACCGGTCGCCCGGCCCCGCGGCGGCAGTTGGCGCACGCCGTCGACGGCCGCCATGACCCGCGTCTTGACCGCGGCGGGCGGCGGCTGGGAGACGGCGGCGGCGAGACGCGCCGTCGTGGCCCGGAACTCGGCGGCCTCCCGCCGGCACGCCTCGCAGGACCGCAGGTGCGCGTCGAAGTCCCCGCGCTCGGTGTCGTCGAGGGCGCCGAGGGCGTACGCGGCGACGAGGGTGTGGGCGTCGGTGGAGTGGTGGTTCATGTGGTCACCCCCATGCAGTCGCGGAGCCGGATGAGCCCGTCGCGCATGCGTGTCTTGACGGTGGGCAGGGGCGTGCGCAGGGCTTCGGCGACTTCACGGTAGGTCAGCCCCTGGTAGTAGGCGAGGGTCACGGCCTGGCGCTGGAGTTCGGTCAGGCCGCGCAGGCAGCGGCGTACCTGTTCGGACTCCAGGCGGGTCTCGACCTGTTCGGCGACCTCGTCGAAGGCGGTGGTGTGCTCGCGGGCGGCCTGTGCCTGCTCGCGGTCGGTCGCGGCCTGCGCGGAGCGGACCCGGTCCACGGCCCGACGGTGCGCGATGGTCGCCGCCCACGTCCGGAGCGAACCGGCTTCGTGCCGGTAGCGGGGGGCCTGGCGCCACAGCTCGATCATGACCTCCTGGGCGACCTCCTCGGACTGCGCCCGGTCGCGCACGACCTTGAGCACGATGCCGAAGACGAGGGGCGCGAGGGCGTCGTAGAGCGTGGAGAAGGCCTCCTTGTCGCCCTGGGCGACCTGCCGCACGACGTCGGTGAGGTCGTCGCGGCCGGCCTCGGGGGAGCGGCCGGCGCCGACGGGGATGGCTCGGTTCACGTGCGCGGCTCCGGCCGTGGGCAGGAGGCGGAGGGGCGGCCTGGGCCGGCCGTCGGGGGGCGGGGCGTCCATCGCATGCCGCTCCTTGTGTCGTGGTCCGTGCCCTGCCGAGCCGTCCCGGGGGGGTCGGTTCGGCAGGGGAGTCCGAAGTGTGTCCTCCCGTACTTCGGAGCGGACGGCTCGGCGGATGTGCCGGATTCCTCTCGCCGTCCCCGGCTGCCGTCGGGTACGGCCCGGGGGGCTCGTGTCACTCGTTCGGGGGACGGACCCATCCGTTTGGCGGGGGCCGCCGAATGCCGGGTGTGAGCAGCTTCCGCAGCAGACTTGTCCGTGCCGTACGCGGCACGCTCGCCGGGCTCCTGGCCGCCTTCGCGGCGCTGGCCGTGGCCGAGCTGGTGGCCGCGCCGGTGCGTCCGGCGGCGGGGCCGGTGACCGTCGTGGGCGGCGCGGTCGTCGACCGTACTCCGGCCGCGGTGAAGGACTTCGCGATCCGCGCCTTCGGCGAGGACGACAAGGACGTCCTGCGGCTCGGGATCCTGGCGGTCCTCGCGCTGGCGTCCGCCGTCCTGGGCCTCCTCGCCCTGTCGCACCGGCGGGCGGCCGTCGCGGGCGTCCTGCTGTTCGGGGCCGTCGGAGCGGCCGCCGCGCTCAGCCGTCCCGACGCCGCCGGCGCCGTCGACGTCCTCCCCTCCGTCGCCGGGGCCCTCGCGGGGGGTGCCGTGCTGTACGTGCTCGCGACCGCGGCGGAAGCGGTGTCCGCGGCGACAACGGCTTCGGCCCCGGGACCGGCTTCGGCCCCGGGACCGGCTTCCGCGCCGGAACCGGCTTCCGCACCGGAACTTGCTGCAGCGCCCGAACCGGCTTCCGCACCGGCCGGGGACCAGGCCGGAGCCGGTACGCGGGCACGGCGCCGGTTCCTCCTCGCTGCCGGGGCGACGGCCGTGGCCGCGACGTCGGCGGGGGCCCTGGGCCGGTTCCTGGCCGGCCGGCGCGGCCAGGGGGCCGTCGCCTCCCGCGCGGGCCTGGTCCTGCCCGCCCCGGCCTCGCCCGCCCCGCCGGTCCCGCCCGGCGCCGAGCTCCGGGTGCCCGGCGTCAGCCCGTTCGTCACGCCGAACCGCGCCTTCTACCGCGTCGACACCGCGCTGGTCGTCCCCAGGGTCGACGCCGGCACCTGGCGCCTGCGCGTCCACGGCACCGGGGTCACCCGGCCGCGCACGTACTCCCTCGGCCAGCTGCTGGCCCGCCCGCTCGTCGAACGGGACATCACGCTGACCTGCGTCTCGAACGAGGTCGGCGGCCCCTACCTCGGCAACGCCCGCTGGCTGGGCGTCCCGCTGGCCGGCCTGCTGGAGGAGTGCGGGGTCAGGCCGCCGTCGCGAGGCGGCGCGGCCGACCAGCTCGTGGCCCGCTCGGTGGACGGCATGACGCTCGGGTCGCCGGTCGAGGACGTCATGGACGGCCGGGACGCGATGCTCGCCGTCGGCATGAACGGGGAGCCCCTGCCCTTCGACCACGGCTTCCCCGTCCGGATGCTCGTGCCCGGTCTGTACGGCTACGTGTCCGCCTGCAAGTGGATCGAGTCCCTCGAACTCACCACCTTCGACGCCTACGACCCGTACTGGGTGAAGCGCAAGTGGGCCCGCCGGGCACCAATCAAGACCCAGTCCCGCATCGACATCCCCAAGCCGTTCGCCCGCGCCGCCGCCGGCCCGGTCACGGTCGCCGGGGTGGCCTGGGCCCAGCGCCGCGGCATCACCCGCGTCGAGATCCGCGTCGACGACGGCCCCTGGCGGGACGCCGAACTCGCGGCACAGGACACCGTCGACACCTGGCGCCAGTGGTCCTACCGCTGGAACGCCACCCCCGGCGGCCACACCCTCACCGTCCGCGCCACCGACGGCACCGGCGAGGTCCAGACCGAACGGCGCGCGCCGACCGTCCCCGACGGAGCGAGCGGCCGGCACAGCGTCTTCGTCACCGTCACCTAGACCACCCGCGGCGGTCGTCGGGCCGCCCCGGGACAGCACCACCCGTCTCCCGACACCTCAAGAGAACCCGATGAAGACCGACACTCCGAAGGAGCCGTCCCCCATGAACAGCCTGAAGATCCGCCGTACCGCGATCGCCGTCGTCGCAGCCGCCGCGCTGCCCTTCACCCTCGCGGCGTGCACCGACTCCGGCGGCGACACCGAGACGGCCCCCAGCGCCGCCGCCGGAGACCAGGCGACGACGGCGGCGAGCACGCCGTCCGAGGCGCCGATGACCGACGACCAGCCCTTCGGACCGGCCTGCGCGGGCGTGCCGGAGGACGGGGCCGGCTCCTTCGAGGGCATGGCCCAGGACCCGGTCGCGACCGCCGCGTCGAACAACCCGGCGCTGTCGACCCTGGTCACCGCCGTGAAGCAGGCCGGCCTCGTCGACACCCTCAACAACGCCGAGAACATCACGGTGTTCGCGCCGACGAACGACGCGTTCGCGAAGATCCCGAAGGCGGACCTCGACAAGGTCCTCGCCGACAAGGCGACCCTCACCAAGATCCTCACGTACCACGTCGTCGGCCAGAAGCTGGCCCCGGCGCAGCTGGAGAACGGCAGCTTCGAGACCCTGCAGAAGGGCACGCTCACCACCAAGGGCTCCGGCGAGGAGTACACCGTCAACGACACCTCCAAGGTCGTCTGCGGCAACGTCAAGACCGCCAACGCCAACGTCTACATCGTCGACACCGTCCTCATGCCCGAGTAGTCGCGCGTGCCGCCTCCCACCGCGGGGAGGCGGCACACCTCCTCCCCGCGCCCCGCTGCCGCCCGCGAACCCTGCAGAATCGCTTTTGCGATCGATCCGATCCGGCCAATCCTCCGCGCTTTTAGGGCTCTCCTCGCGTGGAAACCTCGCGTTAACCCCGTGGGCAACCTCGCTGGCTTAGCATCCTTCTTGACCTCCTCTTGACCATCTGTTGGTTCTCGCTATACGCGCAGAACCGCACAAAAGGAAGCGAAAGGCGCATGTTGCGAGCAGCGGCGACACGGTGTGTGCTGACACTCCTCGCCGTCGTGCTGCTCGCGTCGCCGTTCCTCTCCGCCACCGAACCCTTCGCACACGCGTACACCGAGCGCCCCGCCCCCCGCGGCCAGATGGCGCTCACCCCGCCCGGCGCCGAGCCGGTCTGCGGGACCTCCCTCCTCCGGGTCCACCCCGCCTGGCAGGACCCGGCCGGACCGCCCCAGGCGCGGGAGCGAGCGCGCACGGTCGCCCCCCGCGCCGCCGCGCGCGCCGACCGGCCCGTGGCGGCGGTCCCGCAGCACGCCCCGCAGGCCGGAGCCGGCGAACCGGCCGCCGGCACCGCACGGACCTCCGCGCCGAGAGACCCCAGAACGCCCTCCCGCGCCGCCCTCCAGGTGTTCCGCTGCTGACAGGGGCGGAGCAGATCCCCCCACACCCCTGTCACACACCCGACGCGCGTCCACGCGCGCCAGGAGGAATCACCACGCCATGCAGCCCCTCATCGACCACGCCCGCGCGTTCGGCCGGCGCCCCGAGGAGTTCACCGGACTGGCCGCGGGCCAGTCCCCGGCCGTCCTGTTCATCACCTGCTCCGACTCCCGGGTCGTCCCGGCCCTGATCACCGGCGCCCGCCCCGGCGACCTCTTCGAGCTGCGCACCGCGGGCAACATCGTCCCCCCGTACGCCTCCGGCACCCCCACCGGCGAGGCCGCCACCATCGAGTACGCCGTCCAGGTCCTCGGCGTCCGCGACGTCGTCGTCTGCGGGCACTCCCACTGCGGCGCCGTCGGCGCCCTGGTCCGCGGCGACGACCTGACCGCCGTGCCGGCCGTCCGCGACTGGCTCGCGCACGCGGCCGGCGAACCCCGCTGCTCCGACCCGGCCGACCCGGCCGTCGCCGAAGCCGTCCAGAACCACGTCCTGGCCCAGATGCTGCGGCTGCGCTCGTACCCCTGCGTCGCGCGGCGGCTGTCCGAGGGCCGGCTCCGGCTGCACGGCTGGTACTACGAGGTGGGCACCGGCGCCGTCCGTGCCCACCGGCCGGACACCGACGCGTTCGAGGCGCTGTGAAGGCCGCGACGGGCGGCCCGCGCCGCTTCCCGCACCTGCGCCAGGACTTCCTCGCGTCCGTCGTCGTCTTCCTCGTCGCCGTCCCGCTCTGCGTCGGCGTGGCGGTCGCCTCCGGCGTCCCGGCCGAACTCGGCCTCGTCACCGGCATCGTGGGCGGCCTCGTCACCGGCTCCATGGCCGGCAGCAGCCTCCAGGTGTCCGGGCCCGCTGCCGGCCTGACCGTGATCGTCTTCGAGGCGGTCAGCGAGTTCGGCGTCGGCACGCTCGGCGTGATCGTGCTCGCCGCCGGCCTGCTCCAGCTCGCCATGGGCTTCCTCCGGATCGGCCGCTGGTTCCGGGCCATCTCCGTCTCCGTCGTCGAGGGCATGCTCTGCGGCATCGGCCTGGTGATCATCGCCGGCCAGCTGTACGCGGCGGCGGGCCTCACGGCCCCGGACACCGGCCTCGGCAAGATCGCGGGACTGCCCCGGGCTTTCGCCGACGTGCTCGGGAACACCGGGGCCCTGGCCTCCCTCGCGATCGGCGCCGGCACCGTCGCCGTCATCGTGCTGTGGAAGAAGCTGCCGCGACGGGTCCGGTCCGTGCCCGGCGCGCTCGCCGCCGTGGTCCTGGCGACGGCCGCCTCGCTCGGCTTCGGCCTGCCCGTCGCCACGGTCGAGGTGGAGGGCCTGCTCGGCGTCGTCCAGCCGCCCGGCGCCGAGGCGCTCGGCACCCTCGCCGAGCCGGCGATCTGGGGCACGATCATCGCGTTCGCGCTGATCGCGTCCGCGGAGAGCCTGTTCAGCGCCGCGGCCGTGGACCGGCTGCACGACGGGCCGCGCACCCAGTACGACAAGGAGATGGTCGCCCAGGGCACCGGCAACACGGTGTGCGGCCTGCTCGGCGCGCTGCCCATGACCGCGGTGATCGTCCGCAGCTCCGCCAACGTCGAGGCCGGCGCCAGGACCAAGGCGTCCCGGGTGATGCACGGCGTCTGGCTGCTGCTGTTCGCCGCCGTGCTGCCGTCCGTCCTCGCCCTGATCCCGCTGCCCGCGCTGGCCGGCATCCTCGTGCACGCGGGCTGGAAGCTGATCCCGTTCCGCCAGCTCGCCGGTCTGTGGCGGGGGCACCGCGGCGAGGCGGTGATCCTGGTGGTCACGGCCGTGTCGATCGTCGTGGTCAACATGTTCGAAGGTGTCCTCATCGGACTGGCCCTCGCCGTCGCCAAGACCGCGTGGGAGGCGTCGCACGTGAAGCTGGAGGTCGTCGACAAGGGCGCCGGCCCCGTCCAGGTCACCCTGGCGGGCAACGCCACCTTCCTCCGCCTGCCGAAGATCCTCGACAGCCTGGAGGCCCTGCCGCAGGACCGGCCGGTCGAACTGGACCTGTCACGCGTCCACCACCTCGACCACGCCTGCCGCACGGCCCTGGAGAACTGGGCCGAACGGCACAGCGCCACCGGCACCGAGCCGGTGCGACTCACCGTCGCCGCCTGAGCCGGCGAAGCCCGCCCGGGGCGGTCCACACCGCCCCGGGCGGGCACCCGGTGTCACCGCGCGGCCGCGTCAGCGGCCCCGGGCCAG
Organism: Streptomyces sp. NPDC057854; assembly: GCF_042797055.1. Lineage (NCBI taxonomy): Bacteria > Bacillati > Actinomycetota > Actinomycetes > Kitasatosporales > Streptomycetaceae > Streptomyces > Streptomyces sp. NPDC057854. The sequence goes on along the minus strand of NZ_JBHVMF010000001.1, from coordinate 137,486 downwards.
CACCCGGAACGTCTCCAGCGACGGGTCGGCCGCGTCCGGGATCAGCAGCCCGTGCTCCACGCCGCTGCGCAGGTACGCCACCACCTCCTCGGTGATGACCTCGCCCGGCGCCACCGCCGGCACCCCCGGCGGATACGGGCTGATCGTCTCCGCCGCGATCCGGCCCACCGCGTCCTTCGCCGGCACGTGCTCGGCCTCCCCGAAGAACGCGTCGCGCGGCAGCCGCGCCTGCTCCAGCTCCAGCGCCGACGGCTCGGGCAACCGCACCTGGGGCCGCCGGCCCATCGACCCGGCCCCCTCGACGAGCGCCCGCAGAGCGTCGACCAGGGCCCGCTCCGTCGCGTCGTCGTCGGCGTACGTGAGCGACGCGCTGATCCGGCAGGTGTCGGAGCCGCCCACGTCGACCCGGCACTCGTCCCGCAGCCACTCCGCCGCCTGCATGCCGCTGATGCCGAGCCCCCGGACGTCCACCACCAGCTTCAGCGGATCCAGGTCGGCCGCGAGCCCCGCCCCGGTGACCTCCTCACGGCCCATCACCTTCAGCCCGGGCAGCTCGGCGACGGCCTTCCGCACCCGGAGCGCCCGGTGCAGCGCCGCGTCCAGCAGCTCCCGCCCCCGCTCCACCATCTGCCGCCGCCAGCCGTCCAGCGTCGCGTACACCAGCGAGGACGCGCTCGTCGTCCCCAGCAGGTCCTCGCGCTGCTTCAGCACCTCGGGGGAGATCCGGTCGTGCTGGAGGTGGAACACCGAACTCTGCTCGATCGCCCCGCCCATCTTGTGCACGCTCGTGACCACCAGGTCGGCGCCCGCGTCGATGCCCCACACCGGCAGCTCCGGGTGGAACGGCAGATGCGCGCCCCACGCCTCGTCGACGATCAGCGGCACGTCGTACGCGTGGCACACCTCCGCCACGCCCGCGACGTCGGCGCAGGTGCCCCAGTCGGTGGGCGTGATCAGCAGCATCCCCTTGGCGTCGGGGTGCTCCTCCAGCTTCCGGCGTACGTCCTCCGGCTCCGGCGGATGCGCCAGGTGCCGCTCGGAGTCGAACTTCGGGTGCACCCAGATCGGCTCGACCCCGTTCACCACCACCCCGGCGATCACCGACTTGTGCGCGTTCCGCGACAGCAGCAGCTTCTCACCGGGCCCGGCGGCGGCCAGCATCGCCGTCTTGACCGACAGCGAGCTGCCGCACGTCGAGAAGAACGCCCGCTCCGCGCCCACCGCGTCGGCCATCAGCTCCTGCGCCCGCTCCAGCACGCCCTGCGACTCCCGCCGGTCGTCCAGACCGTTGAGCATCAGCACGTCCGACCGGAAGACGTCGTGACCGACGACGTCGGCCACCCGGGGATCGGTGCCTCTGCCCTGCTTGTGCCCGGGCGGTCCGAAGACGACGTCGCCACGGCGCCGGAAGTCCTCCAGCGCCTCCAGCACGGGTGCGCGCGAGTGGTCCATGGTTCCTCCGCGTTTCTCGGCCTCGCTCCTCCGGTTCCCTCCGGTCCGCTCCGCGGCCCTCAGTCCGGGACCTCGCGCCGCGGCCCCGCCGTTCCCTGGACGCCGGACTCCTCGTCGTGGTCCTGGTCCTGGTCGTGGTCCTTGTCGGTGTGCGACGCTCGGCGCGGGCCGAGCATCGCCTCCTCCGCCTCCCGGCGGGCCTGCGCGTCACCGCTCTCGCCCACCGCCTCGGACGGGGTCGTGCGCGGCGCGTCCTTCTCGCGGCCTTCACCACCCATGACGTACTCCTCCCACTCTCCGTGCGAGCGGCGCCCGGCTCCGGACGCCCACGTGGCGCGCCTGCCCCCGGCCGCCCGGCCGAAACGGCCGCGCGGCGGCGGCCGGCACCGTCACGCCTTCCCGGTCGTGATGTGGGCGCACTCCCGCACCACGCCCGCCAGGTCGAGGCCGTCCGCGTGCAGCTGCCGCTGGCGCCGGGCCCCGCCGCCGCGGGCGCGCAGCTCCGCCAGCCCCTCGCGTACGAGGTCCAGGTCGCCGTGGTCCCGCAGCGCGTCCGCCGTGTGGGCGACGAGCGCGTCCAGCACCGCCTCCGCGGGCCGCTCCCGCAGCGTGACGGGGTCGACGAGCGGCCCGTCGAGGCCCGACCGCGCGGACCGCCAGGACGCGAGCCGCAGCAGACCGGCCGGGACCTGCGCCGGCGGCTCGCCCGCCCGCCAGGCCCGCGCCGCCGTCTCGACCAGGCCGCGGACGAGCGCGGCCAGCAGCACGGTCGTGCCGGGCTCCAGGCAGACGTCGGCGACCCGGATCTCCACCGTCGGCCAGTTGTGGGACAGCCGGGCGTCGAAGTAGATCATCCCCGGGTCGCGCAGCACCCCGGTGCCGAGCATCTGCTCCACCACCTCGTGGTACCGGTCGGCGCTGCCGAACAGCTCGACCGGCCCGGCCGACGGCCACCGGTACCAGACCCGGCTGCGGTAGCTGCTGTAGCCGCTGTCCCGGCCCTGCCAGAACGGCGAGTTCCCGCTGATCGCGTTGAGCGGGTACAGCCACGGCCGGATCCGGTCCAGGACGGCGACGCCCTCCTCGTCGGACTCCACCGACACGTGGACGTGACAGCCGCAGGTCAGCTGCTCCTGCACGGTGAGCCCGTACTGCTCCGCCAGCCAGTGGTACCGGACCCCCAGGTTCCGGGACGGCTCCACCGGCAGGGGAGAGGTGGCCAGGGCCGCCACCCGGGCACCGGCCCGTTCGGCGTGCCGCCCCGCCTCCGCCCGGCACCGGACGATCTCCTCCGCCAGCTCGCCCATGTCGCTCACCGGCCGGGTCGCGAACTCCACCTGCTCCTGGTGGAGCTCCTTCTCGAAGACGTCCTCCTCCCCTTCCTCCGCGCGGACCGCCGCGGACGCCAGGACCGCCGAGGACACCGCGAGCGGCTCCCCGGTGCGCTCACTGACGAGCAGCAGCTCCTCTTCCACTCCTACGGTGCGCATGGTGGCTCCTGTTCCTCACGGGCCGCCTCCGGGCCCGCCGACCACACGTATGCCCCGCGAACCGCACCCGACGCCCCCCTCTCCGCGGTCCCGGACGGTCGCGGTCACGGACCGGGACCCAGAAAACGGAGCTGTGAGTTCCGGTTCTCCGGTGGTGGCGTCGGCCGACCGGGTCCAGGCTGGGACGGGGACGCAGCGGCGGGGTGCCGCCGCGTGCCGCCCGCCCGTGCCCGTCGAGCGACGCGCCACCGTCCGACACGAGGAAAGGCAGACACGACCGATGACCGAAGCCCGACCCGCCACCACGACCGACTCCGGCGCACCGGCGGAGAGCGACGAACACTCCCTCACCCTCGGCCCCGGCGGGCCGATCCTGATGCAGGACGCCTACCTGATCGAGCAGATGGCGCAGTTCAACCGGGAACGGATCCCGGAACGCCAGCCGCACGCGAAGGGCAGCGGCGCGTTCGGCCACTTCGAGGTCACCCACGACGTCAGCCGCTACACCCGGGCCGCGCTCTTCCAGCCGGGCGCCCGCACCGACCTGGTCGCGCGGTTCTCCACCGTGGCCGGCGAGCGGGGCAGCCCGGACACCTGGCGCGACCCGCGCGGCTTCGCGCTGAAGTTCTACACGTCCGAGGGCAACTACGACATGGTCGGCAACAACACGCCGGTCTTCTTCGTGAAGGACCCGATGAAGTTCCAGCACTTCATCCGGTCCCAGAAGCGCCGCGCGGACAACAACCTGCGCGACCACGACATGCAGTGGGACTTCTGGACCCTCTCCCCGGAGTCCGCCCACCAGGTCACCTGGCTGATGGGGGACCGGGGCATCCCGCGCACCTGGCGCCACATGAACGGCTACACGTCGCACACGTACATGTGGATCAACGCCTCCGGCGAGCGGTTCTGGGTGAAGTACCACTTCAAGACCGACCAGGGCATCGAGTTCTTCACCCAGCACGAGGCCGACCAGATGGCCGCCGTCGACACCGACTACCACACGCGGGACCTCTTCGAGCACATCCGCGACGGCGACTTCCCCTCCTGGACGCTGCAGGTGCAGATCATGCCGTACGAGGAAGCGGCGACGTACCGGTTCAACCCGTTCGACCTCACCAAGGTGTGGCCGCACGGCGACTACCCGCTCATCCCCGTCGGCCGGATGACGCTCGACCGCAACCCCACCGACAACCACGCCGAGATCGAGCAGGCCGCCTTCCAGCCGAACAACCTCGTCCCCGGCATCGGACCGAGCCCCGACAGGATGCTGCTGGCCCGCCTGTTCTCGTACGCGGACTCCCACCGGTACCGCATCGGCGGCAACTACCAGCAGCTTCCCGTGAACGCGCCCGTCGTCGACGTCCACACGTACTCCAAGGACGGGGCGATGGCCTACCGGAAGACGACCGACCCGGTCTACGCCCCCAACTCCAAGGGCGGACCCGCCGCCGACACCGCCCGCTACGGGTCGCCGCCCAGCTGGACGGCGGACGGCGAGATCACCCGGGCGGCGTACGTCTCGCACCCGGAGGACGACGACTGGGGCCAGCCCGGCACCCTCGTGCGCGAGGTCATGGACGACGCCGCCCGCGACCGCCTCGTCGACAACGTGGTCGGCCACCTCCTCAACGGCGTCACCGAACCCGTCCTGGAGCGTGCCTTCGCCTACTGGAAGAACATCGACAAGGCCACCGGCGAGCGCATCGAACAGGGCGTGCGGGCCAAGGCCGACGAGAGGGACCCGAAGGCCGCCGAGCAGGGGAACCCCGCCCGCCGCTCGATGCAGGAGAAGGCCTGACGGTCCGCCGGCGGCGGCCGACCCGGAGGGACCCGTGCGCGGCGCGACGGCTGGAACGCCGCGTCCGTGGGGAGGAGTCGTACGGCCCGTGACACACGGCGCGGGCCGTACGACGACGAAGGAGGACCCACCCATGGCACAGTCCCTCGGGCCGGCCGGCACCGGCCCCGCCGCCCCTGCCCCGGCCGGCACGCTCCGCCGGCTGGGCGCGCCGGCCGTCGCGGCGACCGCCCTGACGGCGACCGTCGCGCTCTACATGACGCTGGTGGCCTTCGGGAACATCACCGACTTCGGCACCAACCAGCAGTTCGTCCAGCACGTCCTGAGCATGGACACCACCTTCAAGGACCCCGACCTGATGTGGCGGGCGGTCGAGTCGACCGCGCTCCAGAACGCCGCGTACGTCGCCATCATCGTCTGGGAGACGCTGGCCGCGCTGGTCCTCCTCGCGGCCACCTGGTTCTGGATCGCGGGACTGCGGCGCGGCGCGTACGACCGGGCCCGCGCGGCGAGCACGGTGGGACTGGTGATGGTGCTGCTGCTCTTCGGGATGGGCTTCGTCGCCATCGGCGGCGAGTGGTTCGCCATGTGGCAGTCGTCCGACTGGAACGGCCTGGACGCCGCGGCCCGCAACGTCGCGCTGGCCGGCTTCGCGCTCCTCGTGGCGCACCTGCCCGGCCTGCGCGGGGACGGGGCCGGACGGAGCTGACGCCCGGGGCGCCGATAGCCTGGGGCATGGAGACCGTACTGGTGAGCGCGTGTCTGCGCGGAGTGCCCTGCCGGTTCGACGGACGCGACAAGGCGTCCCCGGAGGTCGAGGCCGCGCTCGCGGGCCGCGAGGCGGTCCCCTTCTGCCCGGAGACCGCCGGCGGACTCGCGACCCCGCGGCGCCCCGCCGAACTGGTCGGCGGCGACGGGGGCGCCGTGCTCGACGGCACGGCACGGGTGGTCGAGGACACCGGCCGCGACGTGACGGCGGAGTTCGTCGCCGGCGCCCGGCGGGCGCTCGCCGCGGCCCGGCGCACCGGAGCCCGGGAGGCCCTGCTGATGCCGCGCAGCCCCTCGTGCGGACGCGGCACGGTGTACGACGGCTCGTTCAGCGGGCGGCTCACCGACGGCGACGGCGTCACGGCGGCCCTGCTCGAACGGAACGGCATCACCGTCCGACCCGCGCCCGGAGCCTGAGCAGGCCGGTTGACCGGTCAGCGCCGCGCGCCCTCGCGGTAGCCCGTCGGGGAGACCCCGTAGTGGTCCAGGAACGCCTTGCGCAGCGCCTCCGGGGTGCCGAAGCCGCAGCGGACGGCCACCGACGCCACCGGCAGCGCGCTCGACAGCAGGAGCTGCGCGGCCGTCTCCGTGCGCACCCGCCGCACGTAGCGGCCCGGCGGCTCGCCGAGGCAGCGGGTGAACAGCCGGGTGATATGACGGGACGTCAGCCCGGCGCGGGCGGCGAGGACCGGCGTGCTCAGGTCCTCGTTCGGGTGCGCGGCGATGTGGGCGGCGAGGACGCGCACGGTGTCCTCGCGGGGCGGCGCCGCCGCCGTGAACGCGCTCATCTGACTCTGGTCGCCCGGGCGTTGCATGTGGACGACGAGGTGCCGGGCCACCCGGCGCGCCGGTTCGGGCCCGTGGTCCTCCTCGATCAGGGCCAGCGTCAGGTCCAGCGCGCTGGTGATGCCGGCCGACGTGTACACGTTGCCGTCCCGGATCCACAGCGGCGCCGCGTCCACCCGTACCTCCGGATAGCCGTCGGCCAGGCACGGGGCGAACTGCCAGTGGGTGGTGGCCCGCCGGCCGTCCAGCAGCCCCGCCGCGGCGAGCACGGCCGCGCCCGTGCAGACGGAGGCGACCCGGCGGCTCTCCCGGCTCAGGCGCCGGACGTGCCCGACGAGACGGGGATCGGCGGCGAACCGCTCGACGCCGAGACCGCCCGAGACGACGAGCGTGTCCAGCGGCCCCCGCGCCCGCTCCAGGGACTCGACGCCCGCCAGGGTGAGCCCGGTGCCGCACCGGACCGGGGCCCCGCCCGGGGAGAGCACCCGCACCCGGTACGGCGTCCCGGGGTCCCCGAGCGCGTTGGCGAGGGCCAGGCCCGTCGTGACGCAGGCGATGTCGAGGAGTTCGGCCGACTCGAAACCGACGATGGCCACCACCCGTTCCGCGCGATCCCCCATGGCACGACCCTAGTCCGCACGGACCTCCACCCCAAGGCGGCGGACATCCCAGGGACGGACCGGTGACCGCGGCGGCCCCCGTGCCCGACATTGGTCCGCATGACGACGCTACGCCTCCTCGCCCACCGCTGGCCCGCCTGGCTGGCGCTCGCCCTCGCCGTGGCGACCTTCGCCGACGGCCTCCCGCCGACGTCCTTCCTCGCCGCCCTCCTCGTGGTCATGCCGCTGTGCTACCTGGCCTTCGGGGCCGTACGCGGCGAACTTCGCGACCGGCGCGCGCTCACCGTCCAGACCGCCGGCCTCGTCGTCTTCTGCGCGTGGGCGGCGACCGTCCTCCTCACGGACGGCAGGACCGCGCTGTACGTCGTCGCGGCCGGCTGGTTCGCCCACGCCCTCTGGGACCTCGTCCACCACCGCACCGGCCGGATCGTCCCCCGCGCCTGGTCGGAGTGGTGCGGCGTCGTCGACGCGTCGGGCGCGCTGGCGATCGTCCTTCTCGCCTGACCGCCCCGCACCTCCGCCGTGTACGAGCCGACCGGGGCGGGCAGACGCCCGCCATGACGCGCCACGGCCGGAGCGACCACGCGGACGACCCGGGCCCGCTGGCGGGCCGCGTCGCCGTGGTCACGGGCCCGGCACGCGGACTCGGCGAGGGCCTGGCCCGCGCCCTGTCCCGGCGGGGCGCCCGGGTGGCGCTGCTCGGGCTGGAGGACCGGCGGCTCGCCCGCGTCGCGGCGGACCTGCCCGGCGAGGCCCGGTCCTGGGCGGTCGACGTGACCGACGCCGACGCGCTCGCCCGGACCGCCGGGGCCGTCCGGCGCACCCTCGGCAGCCCCTCCGTCGTCGTGGCCAACGCGGGCGTGGCCCTCGGCGGGCCCCTGCTGGACTGCGACCCCGACGTCTGGCGCCGGGCGATCGACGTCAACCTCGTCGGGAGCGCCCTCACGGCCCGCTGCTTCCTGCCGGACCTGCTGCGCACCCGCGGCTACTACCTCCAGGTCGCGTCCACGGCGGCCCTCGTACCGGCGCCCCTCCTCACGGCGTACTGCGCCTCCAAGGCCGGCGCGGAGGCGTTCGCGCACGCCCTGCGCGCCGAAGTGGCGCACCGCGGCGTCGCCGTGGGCGTCGCCTATCTGAACTGGGCCGACACCGCCATGATCCGCGCCGCCGACGAGACGGCCGTCTTCCGCCTGCTGCGGTCGCACCTGCCCTGGCCCGTCTCCGTCGTCCACGACCCCGCCCGCTACGTCCGGACCATGGTCCGCGGCATCGAACACCGCTCCGCGCACGTCTACGACCCGCCGTGGCTGCGCGGCGCGCACGCGGCGCGCGCCGTCCTGCCGGCCGTCGTCACCCGCCGGTCCCGGCGGGTCCTCGCGGCCCGGGGCGAGGCGCCCCTGCCGCCCACGGGCCTCCTCGGCCCCGGCGGAGCCGCCGCGGACCCCACCCCGTCCGCCCGACCCCCTTCGCACCTCCACCCCAGGGAGTGACCATGGCCGTACGACACCGGCTCATCCATGCCGCCCCGCAGCACGTGTGGGACGTCCTCGCCGACCCCTCGCGCTACGCCGACTGGGTGGTCGGCACGAGCGAGTCGCGCCCCGCGCACGGGCAGTGGCCCGCACTCGGCTCCGCCCTCGCGTACACCGTCCGGCTCGGCCCGTGGACGGCGTCCGGCACGACGGTCGTCCGGCGCGTGGAACCCCCGCGCGAACTGGAACTGGAGGTCGACAGCGGCCCCGTCGGCACCGCCCGGGTGGCCGTCGAGGTCCGCCCCTGGGGCGAGGAGTCCCTGGTCATCGTGGACGAGCACCCGCTGCGGGGCCTCGGCGGCACCCTGCACAACGCGGTCATCGAGGCGCTGATCCAGCTGCGCCACCGCGACATGCTCACCCGGCTCGCCGGCGTCGTCGAGGAGTACGCCGCGGACGCCGCGCCCGCCCACACCTGAGGCCCGACGAGGGAGACGCGATGCCCGACGCGATCGTCATCGGTGCCGGCCCCAACGGACTGGTCGCCGCCAACCTGCTGCTCGACGCCGGCTGGAGCGTAGAGGTGTTCGAGGCACAGCCCGAACCGGGAGGAGCCGTCCGCAGCGACCGCGGCGTGCACCCCGACTACGTCAGCGACCTGTTCAGCGCCTTCTACCCCCTCGCCGCCGCCTCGCCCGTCATCGCCTCCCTCGGCCTCGACCGCGAAGGCCTCGCCTGGAGCCACGCCCCGCGCGTGCTCGCGCACCCGGCGGCCGACGGCCGGTGCGCGGTGCTGGACCGGTTGCCGCACGACACCGCCGCGGCCCTGGACGCGTCCGCGCCCGGCGACGGGGACGCGTGGCGGGACCTGTGCGGGCTCTGGGACCGGATCGGCCCCGACGTCGTCCGCTGCCTGTTCACGCCCTTCCCGCCGGTGGTCCCCGCCGCCCGGCTGCTGGACGGCGTCCGCCGCGCCGGCGGCCTGGCGACCGTACGACGGCTCCTGCTGCCGGTACGCCGCCTGGCCGAGGAGCAGTTCCGCGCCGAACCGGGGGGCCTCCTCCTCGCGGGCAACGCCCTGCACGCCGACCTGCCGCCCGAGGCGGCGGGCAGCGGCGGCTACGGATGGCTGATGTCGATGCTCGCCCAGCACCACGGCTTCCCCGTCCCCGCCGGCGGCGCCGGCGCGCTGACGGCCGCGCTGGTGCGGCGGCTGGAACGCGGGGGCGGCGTCGTCCGCTGCGGCACGCCGGTCGCCGAGGTCGTCGTACGGGCCGGCCGCGCCGTCGGCGTCCGCACCGGCGCCGGCGAACGCGTCCCGGCCCGGCGCGCCGTCCTGGCCGACGTCTCGGCACCCGCCCTGTACGGCTCCCTGGTCGGCGAGGAACACCTGCCCGGCAGCCTCCTGAAGGACCTGCGGCGCTTCCAGTGGGACTTCGCCACCTTCAAGGTGGACTGGGCCCTCGACGGCCCGGTGCCCTGGACGGCCCGGCAGGCGGCGACCGCCGGCACCGTGCACCTGGCCGACGGCATGGACGGCCTGACCGCCTACGCCGCCCGGCTCGCCACCGGGCTCGTCCCCGAGGACCCGTTCCTCGTCCTCGGGCAGATGACCGTGGCCGACCCGACCCGCTCCCCGGCGGGCACCGAGTCCGCCTGGGCGTACACGCACCTGCCGCAGAGGATCAAGGGCGACGCGGGCGGACAGGGGCTCACGGGCCGCTGGGACCGCGGCGAGAGCGAAGCGATGGCCGACCGCATGGAGGAGGTCGTCGAACGGTACGCCCCCGGCTTCCGGGCGCGCGTCCTGCGGCGGAGGGTCCTGGCCCCGCCGGCCATGGAGGCGCTGGACGCCAACCTGCGCGGCGGCGCCCTCAACGGCGGCACGGCCGCCCTCCACCAGCAGCTCGTCTTCCGGCCCGTCCCCGGCAACGGGCGCCCCGAGACGCCCGTGAAGGGCCTCTTCCTCGCGTCGGCGTCCGCGCACCCCGGCGGCGGCGTGCACGGCGCGCCCGGCGCCAACGCGGCCCGGGCCGCCCTGCGCCGCCACCTGCCGACGGTGCTGACCGTCCGCCGCCGCCGGCTCCCGCGCTCCCTGCCCGGGGCCCGCCCATGACCGGCCCGACAAGCGACGCCCTGGCCGAACTGGCGGAGTGGGTACGCGTCCCCTCCGTCTCCTCCGACCCGGACCGGGCCCAGGACGTACGCCGCTCCGCGCGGTGGCTGGTGGAGGCGCTGCGCCGCACCGGCTTCCCGCGCGCCGAGGTCTGGGAGACGGAAGGCCTGCCGGCCGTCCACGCGTCCTGGCCGGCGGCCGACCCCGGGGCCCCGGTCCTGCTCGTCTACAGCCACCACGACGTGCACGCCGTCGACCCGTCCGAGTGGCACGCCACCGACCCGTTCGCGCCGCTCCTGCGGGACGGCCGGCTGCACGGCCGCGGCGCGTCGGACGCCAAGGGCCAGATCATGACCCACCTGTGGGCCCTGCGCGCCCACCTCGCGCGGCGCACCGCCCCCGCCGTCACGGTGAAGTACCTCATCGAGGGCGAGGAGGAGATCGGCTCCGTCCACCTGGCCGACGTGCTCGCGGAGCACGCCGGCGACCTGGGCGCCGACGTCGTCATGGTGTCCGACTCGATGCTCTGGTCCCTCGACGAGCCCACCGTGTGCGCCGCCGTACGCGGATCCGTCACCGCGACCCTCACCGTCCGCGGAGCCGAACGCGACCTCCACAGCGGTGCCGTCTCCGGCGCCGCCGCCAACGCCGCCGTCGAACTGTGCCGCCTCGTGGACCACCTCATCGACGCCTCGGGCCGCGTCACCCTGCCCGGCTTCTACGACCCCGTGGTCCCGCCGGCCGGCGACCTGCGCGACGGCGTCGGCTCCCTCCCGTTCGACCCGGCCGGCTGGCAGGCGGAGACCGGCACGTTCGGCACCCCCGGCGAGGCGGGGCGCACGGTCCCCGAGCGCCTGTGGACCCGGCCCTCCGCCGAGGTCGCGCGCCTCACGGCCGGCCGCACCGACGCCCCCGCGCTCGGCCTCATCCCCGCCGAGGCCGGCGCCGACCTGCTGTTCCGGCTCGTACCCGAGCAGCGGGCCGACCAGGTCGCCGACCAGCTCCGCGCGTGGCTGGACCGCCACCGGCGCCCCGGCTTCACCTACGACCTCGAGATCGCCTCCACCAACTCCGACCCCTACCGGACGCCCCCCGACGCCCCCGCCCTCGCCGCCCTCACCCGGGCCGTCGGCCACGCCTACGGCGCCCAGCCCCGCCACATCGGCAACGGCGGCGCGGCCCCCGGCGCCCAGCTCGCCCGGGCCTGCGACGCACCGGTGCTGTTCTTCGGCACGGGACTCCCCGCAGACCGCTGGCACGGCCCCGACGAACGGGCCGAGCTCCGCGCGCTCCGCCTCGGCGTCGCGACGCTGGCCCGGTTCCTCGACGAACTCCCGGCACGCGGACGCCCGCCGGGCTGAGAGCCCGGTCGGACGCCCGCGTCCGCGCACCTCAAAGGAAGCCGCGCCCCTAGAAGAAGCCGAGCTTCTTCGGGCTGTAGCTCTGGAGGACGTTCTTCGTCTGCTGGTAGTGCTCCAGCATCATCTTGTGGGTCTCCCGCCCGATGCCCGACTGCTTGTAGCCGCCGAAGGCGGAGTGCGCCGGGTACGCGTGGTAGCAGTTGGTCCAGACGCGGCCCGCCTGGATCGCGCGGCCCGCCCGGTAGGCGGTGTTCGTGTCCCGGGTCCACACGCCGGCGCCCAGCCCGTACAGGGTGTCGTTCGCGGTGCGGATCGCGTCGTCGAAGTCCGTGAAGGACGTCACCGCCACGACCGGGCCGAAGATCTCCTCCTGGAAGATCCGCATGCGGTTGTCGCCCTCGAAGATCGTCGGCTGGATGTAGTAGCCGCCCTCCAGATCGCCGCCGAGGCCCACTTCCTGACCACCCGTCAGGATCTTGGCGCCCTCCTGCCGGCCGATCTCCAGGTACGAGAGGATCTTCTTCAGCTGCTCCGCCGACGCCTGCGCGCCGATCATCGTCTCCGTGTCCAGCGGATGGCCCGCCACGATCGCCTCCGTACGGGCGACCGCCGCCTCCATGAACGCCCCGTAGACGCCCCGCTGCACCAGCGCCCGTGACGGACAGGTGCAGACCTCGCCCTGGTTGAGGGCGAACATCGTGAAGCCCTCCAGCGCCTTGTCCCGGAAGTCGTCGTCCGCCGCCCACACGTCGTCGAAGAAGATGTTCGGCGACTTGCCGCCCAGCTCCAGCGTCACCGGCTTCAGGTTCGCGGCGGCGTACTCCATGATCAGACGGCCCGTTGACGTCTCGCCGGTGAAGGCGATCTTCGCCACCCGCGGCGACGACGCGAGCGGCTTGCCGGCCTCCTCGCCGAAGCCGTTGACGACGTTCAGCACCCCCGGCGGCAGCAGGTCCGCGACCAGGCTCAGCCAGTAGTGCACGGACGCCGGCGTCTGCTCCGCCGGCTTCAGCACCACCGCGTTGCCCGCCGCCAGCGCCGGCGCCAGCTTCCACACCGCCATCAGGATCGGGAAGTTCCACGGAATGATCTGCGCGACCACGCCCAGCGGCTCGTGGAAGTGGTACGCCACCGTGTCCTCGTCGATCTGGCTGAGGGCGCCCTCCTGCGCCCGCAGCGCCCCCGCGAAGTACCGGAAGTGGTCGATGGCGAGCGGGATGTCGGCGGCCAGCGTCTCCCGGACCGGCTTGCCGTTGTCCCACGTCTCCGCGACCGCCAGCGCCTCCAGGTTCGCCTCCATCCGGTCGGCGATCCGCAGCAGCACCCCCGCCCGCTCGGCCGGCGCCGTGCGCCCCCAGGCCGGGGCCGCCGCGTGCGCCGCGTCCAGGGCGCGCTCGACGTCCTCCGCCGACCCCCGGGCGATCTCGGTGAACGGCCTGCCGTCCACGGGGCTCGGGTTCTCGAAGTACCGGCCGCCGGCCGGGGCGACGTACGCGCCGCCGATCCAGTGGTCGTAGCGCGGCTGGTACGCCATGAGCGCGCCCTCGGTACCGGGTGCGGCGTAGCGGGTCATGGGCAGACCTCCTGCGGGTCAGGCGGAACCGGACCGCCGGGCCCCGGGCCGGGGTGCACGGGCGGCCGGACGGCGGGCGGCCGGCGTCCCGGCCGGCGCGCCCTCACCGCCGAGTGTGCGCCGCCGGGCGTTGCAACCCCGTTGCGTCGCAGGACAGTTCCGCCTCCAGCGCGTCGAGCCGCGCGCGGACCGGCGCCACCTGGGACGCCGGGACCGCGGCGCACAGCGCCCGCCACACCTCCACGTCGTCCTCGCCCCACGCGCTGTACGCCCAGTCCGCGAGCAGCCGCGGATCCGCCCGCGCCACCAGCGCGGCCCGCAGCCGCCCCGCCAGCCGCTCCCGCAGCCGGACCACCCCCGGCGCGACCGACCCCGGCAGCAGCGGGCCCGCGTACTGCCCGGCCGCCGCGGCCACCGCCCCCGACGCCAGGCGCCGGTCCACCGCCGCGAAGTCCGCGTCCACCGGCACGGCGAGCCGGTACGGCCGCGAGCACAGCACCTCGGGACCGAGCACCGCCCGCAGCCGCGACAACTCCGCGCGCAACGTCACCGGCGTCACGGACCCGTCCTCGTACAGCAGCGTCAGCAGCTCGCCGCCCGACATCCCCTCCGGCCGGTGGGCGAGCACCACCAGGATCTCGCTGTGCCGCCGGCTCAGCGCCAGCCGCCGCCCGTCCACCGTCAGCAGCGCCTCGTCCCGGCCCAGCGCCGTCAGCCGGAGCCGCCCGGCCGGCGGGGGCGGGGCCAGCAGCGCCAGCTGCGCCTCCGCGGCCCGCGCCACCGCCCGTACCAGACCGAGGCTGTGCGGATGGGCGAGGGGAGCGCCGCCGGTGAGGTCGACCGCGCCGAGCAGCCGTCCGCTGCGCGGGTCGCGCACCGGCGCCGCCACGCACGTCCAGGCCCGCACCGGCGGCCGGAAGTGCTCCGCCGACACCACCTGCACCGGCCGCCCGACGGCGAGCGCCGTCCCCGGGGCGTTCGTCCCCGCCGCGGCCTCGGCCCAGCCCGCGCCGGCCACGAAGTTCATCCGCCGCGCGTGCCGCAGTGTCGCCGGGTCGCCCTCCACCCACAGCAGCCGCCCGCCCGCGTCGCACACCGCGAGCAGGTGCCCGCCGTCCCGGGCGTCCGCGCCCAGCAGTTCCCGGATCACCGGCATCGCCGGGGCCAGCGGATGCCCCTCCCGGTACGCCGCCACCTCCTCCTCAGCCAGCTCCAGCGGCGCCGCCCCGTCCCGGTCCACCCGGGCGCGCTCCGACCGCCGCCACGACTCCGCGACCAGCGTCCGCACCCCGGCCCGCGGGCCCGGCCCGGGCCTCCCGTTCCTCCGCGTCGTCGCCTCGCTCAACCCGGCCTCCCCCTCGCGGACGTACGGCTTCCCGGCGCACATCGTCGTGGCCCCGCCCGCCGCCGACAAGAACCCGGGAGCGAGGGCATATGCCGCCCGTCCGGGAGCCGCCGCCCCCGTGCCCGCCGCACCGGACTCCGGGCGACACACGGCCCGCCGTCCGCGTCCGCGGGACCCGCAGCGGTTAGCGTCGGCCGAGGCGCCCGGCGCCGCGCGCTCCCGCCCCGGACGAAGGAAGGCAGCCACCGTGTCACGGAACCGCCGCTTGATCCTCAGCCCGCCGTCCCGCGTGTGGGGCCTGCTCTCCGACGGCCATCGCTACGGCGAATGGGTCTCCGGTACGCAGCGGATCCTCGCCGCCGATCCGCACTGGCCCGACGTCGGCGCCCGCCTGCGCGTCCGCGTCGGCGTCGGACCGGTCACCCTCGACGACACCTGCGTGGTCCGCGTCTGCGAACCCGAGCGCCGCCTGGAACTGGAGGCGAAGGCCGAGCCCTTCGGCGCCGCCCGGATCGCCATGAACCTGATCCCCTGGGGCGAGCACACCCTCTTCCTCCTGGAGTGGCACCCCCTCCGCGGCCCGGGCACGCGCATGCACGGCCTCCCCGTCGACTACCTGGTCTCGATCCGCAACGGCATGATGCTCACGAAGCTCGCCCGCATCGCCGTCCGCGAGCAGCGCACCGGCGCCGCACCCCTCCGGCAGGCCGGAGCCGCCGCCGCCCAGGAGTGACCGCCCCCCACGAGGAGAACGGCTCCCGCGGCCCCGGCGGCCGGCCGGAACGCGCGGGAGGAGCGGGCGGACTCAGCGCCGGGCCGCGATCTCCGTCAGGGCGTTCTTGACCTCCAGGGCCACGCGCGCCGCGTCGTCCGGGTTGTTCACCACGTCCGTCTGGTTCATGTCCACGACGAGGACGTCGCTGGCCGAGTAGTGCCGGTGCACCCAGTCGTCGTAGCCGGACCACAGCGTGCGGTAGTACTCGACCAGGCTCTCGTCCTGCTCGAAGTCGCGGCCCCGCAGCCCGATGCGGTGCAGCACCGTCGCGAAGTCGGCCTTCAGGTAGACCATGAGGTCAGGGGCCTTGCGGTACGGCAGGCCCTCGATCTCCTTCATCATCTCGTCGAGCAGGCCCTCGTAGACCTGCATCTCCAGGGAGCTGATCCGCCCGAGGTCGTGGTTGACCTTCGCGAAGTACCAGTCCTCGTAGATGGACCGGTCGAGCACGCTGTCGTCCTGCTTGTACGCCTCCTTGATCGCGGCGAACCGGGTCTGGAGGAAGTACAGCTGGAGCAGGAAGGGGTAGCGCTTGGCCTGGATCTCCTCGGGGCTCGCCGAGTAGAACAGCGGGAGGATCGGGTTGTCGTCGACGCTCTCGTAGAAGACCTCGGTGCCCAGCTCCCTGGCGAGCAGTTCGGCCACGCTCGTCTTGCCGATCCCGATCATGCCACCGACGCAGATCACCGGCATACCTCACTTCTCCCTGGGGTCTTCTTCTTCGTGGACGGGGAGCCGGCCTCCCGTACCACGGAGACGCGCGCCGGTGGTCACGCCGTCGCGGACCGGACCGCTTCTGTCGGCCGGTGGGCCTGCCGTACCGCGGTCGCCGCTGCGAGCGACGGGTCGCAGCCCCACAGCCGCCATGAATCCTAGATGACGATCGGACGTCTCCCGGCCGGGTCGGTCCTCCCTGGCGCCTGTCCGGCGCCGGCGGCCGGTCAGTCGGCGTCGTGACGGCGTATCCACTCCAGGGCCGCGGCCCGCTCGGCCCGGGTCGGCCCGGGGTCGAGCCGGTCCGGGTGGCGGACGAGACCGTGCTGCCGCGCCACGCGCACGCCGAGCGCGCGGGAGGCGGGGGAGAGGTCCGGGTGTCCGGCGACCTCCTGGGCGCGCTGCCACCACCCGCGGCTGTGGGTGTCGACGGCGTAGTGCCACAGGGGCTGCCGGGGGTCGGCGACGCCGACGAGGACCTGGCGGAGCCTGTGCTCGGCGATGCCCGGCACGCCGTGCAGCCGGTCGGCCACCAGCAGCGGGTGCACGCCGTCGAGCCGGGCCCGGACCAGCACCCAGGTCATCAGCTGGCCCACGTCGTGGGCGGGCGAGGTCACGAACTCCCACAGCTCGGCGGCCTTCGCCTCGTCGGGCGCGCCGAGGTGGGTGAGGAGCCGCAGCTCGGCCTTCCAGACCGGTCGGGCGCCGTCCCACCACGCGAGCAGCTTCCCGGCGGCGGGGTGCCCCAGGTCGAGGGCGAGGCAGGTGAGGGTGACGAGCGGGTGGCGCCATTCGGTGTACGTGGTCCGGTACCTCTTCGTGAGGTCCTTCATGCGGCGCGGCAGCAGCGCCTCGACCTCGGCGGGACCGGCGAGCCCGTGGGAGTGGAGCAGTTCGAGGCAGAACCCGAGCCCTTGCAGGCCGGTGTCCGGGTCCGCGATCCGCTCCCGCAGCCAGCGCGCGTCGCCGTCGGTGAGGGTGCGGTACCGGTGCCACGTCCGGCTCAGCACGCCCTCGGAGGCGGTCAGGTCGGGACCGGTGCCGGACAGCAGGCCGTCCCGGGACGCCTCGTAGCGCTCGACATCGGCGAGGGCGGTGCGGGCGGCCTCCGGGCCGGTGACGAAGGAGACGGTGGCGGGAGCGTCGCCGTCCGTGCGGCCCGGAGCGCCGGAGCGCGCGCCGTCGCGGGCGTCGAGGGCCGCCTCGCGTACCCGCTCCACGTGGTCGAGCGCGGTCCGGGCGGCCAGCACCCGCAGGGCGCGGGGCAGCCGCTCGTCGGTGGCGAACCGGACGGCTAGCAGCCCGGCGTACGACCCGCCCGTCAGGCCGTCCGCGCCCGTCTCCCGGCGCCAGTCGGCCGTGGCCTCCCGGGTCAGCGCCGCGTACAGCCCGCGCAGCAGGGCCTCCGGCGCCCCGTGCGCGTCGAGGTCCGCCGCGACGGCGACCGCCGCCCGCACGGCGCCCGGCTCGCGCAGCGACCGGTACAGCTCCAGCCAGGCCGGCACAGCGGCCGGGGCGCCCGCGAGCGCCTGCGCCCGTACGACGTCGAGCCCCCGCTCGGACGGCACCCGCGCCACGACGCCCGCCGCGAGGGGGCCGAGGGCCGCGACGGCCTCCCACGCCTCCGCGCGGCCGTGGCGCAGCAGGGCCCGCAGCAGCTCCCGCCACCCGGTCCACCGGTCGAGGCGCCCCGCGTACTCCTCCCGCCACGCGCGCAGCAGCCCGTCCGTCTCGTCTGCCGTCAGCCCGTCGCGCCGCTCCAGCGCCACCGCGAACCGGGTCGCGGCGGTGAGGTCCCGCGCGGCGCCGAGCCGTTGACGCAGCCACGCGTCCTCCGCCGGGGACAAGGGCCGGTACCGGACCGGGCCGGGGCCGTGGTGCACCGGCTCGTCGAGCGCGGCGAGGAACTGGCGCACGCCGTCCGGGTCCGCCGGGTCCGGCAGCCCCTCGCCGTCCCGCAGGGTGATCCGGTCCAGCCGGAACGCGCCCCGCGGCCCGCCGTCGACGACCCGGAACCCGTCCGGCCCCGCCCCGAGCCCGGCGCCCACGACCGCGTGGTCCCCGCCCCAGTGCAGCAGCAGTTCGCCGGTCAGCGCGCCGGAGCGGTCGAACGCCCGCCCGTGCGACTGCCAGTGCCAGTACGCGAACGAGACCGGTCCCGCGAGGCCCCGCTCCGCGACCAGCTCGGCGGCGTCCGCGTGCCCGTCCCCCTGCGTGTACCGCCCCCTCCCCGGCGGCGGCAGCACGACGAACCCGTCACCGCCGAGCCCCCGCCACCACGCGGAGATCCGCGCGAGGTCCGACGCCGTCCGCCGCACACCGCGGCCGGCCTGGCTGCTGCCGGGGTCGTTCACGTACGTCTCCCTGCTCCGGGGCTTCTCGGGGACGCCGCGCGCGTCCACGGACCACCCTGCCACGGGGCACTGACACCGCCGCCCGGCCCCCCGACACCGACCCCGCCCGGCGCTCAGGCGACGGGCTGCGGCGCCGGAGCGGCGCCGTCCAGGACCTTGCGGGTGACGCGCTCGGCGAGGGCCGCGACCAGGGCGCGGGGGCGACGCGGTGTCAGGTGGGCGCCGAGGGTGTTGCCGAGGCCGGGCGCGACGTAGGCCCGGTCGCGGTCCAGGGCGCGGAGCGCGGCGCGGACGAGCGGCTCCGGGGTGGTCATCGAGCCCGTGACGGCCGCCCGGCGGGTGCCGATGGTGTCGAAGAAGGCGGTCTCGACCGGACCCGGGCACAGCGTGAGGACCCGGATGCCGCGCCGCCGGTACTCCTGGCGCAGGGCGAGGCCGAAGTTCAGGACGAACGCCTTGCCGGCGCCGTAGACGGCGAAGTACGGGGAGGGCTGGAAGCCGGCGTTGGAGGCGACGTTCACGACCGCGCCGCGGCCGCGCTCCAGCATGCCGGGGAGCAGGGCGTGGGTGAGGTCGACGAGCGCGACGACGTTGACCATCAGCTGGTCGTGGTCCCGGTCCGCGGGGATCTCCTCGAAGCGGCCGCAGGTGCCGAAGCCGGCGTTGTTGACGAGCAGGTCGACGTGGAGGGCGCGGGCGGTGAGCTCGTCGGCGACGCGGCGGGCGGCGTCCGGTGCGGCGAGGTCCTGGACCAGTACGTGGGCGCGGACGCCGTGCTCGGCGACCAGACGCTCGGCCAGGGCGGCGAGCCGGTCGCCCGAACGCGCCACCAGGACCACGTCGTGTCCCCGGGCGGCGAGCTGGGCGGCGAACTCGGCGCCGAGACCGGACGACGCGCCGGTGATGAGGGCGGTGCTGGGCACGGGCTGCCTCCTTGATGAGTTGTCAAATGATGCAGGACCGTACCAGTAAACGAATGAAATGCAACAGCAATGATGCAACTAAAACCCCTCTCGCATCACCGATGTAAGATTTCCGCGACGGATCGGCCAGGAGGAGAGCACGATGGGTGAGGCAGGGGCGCGGTCGTTGCGCGCGGACGCGGAGCGCAGCGTGCGCGCGATCCTGGAAGCGGCCGAGCGGGTGCTCGCCGAGGATCCGAACGCCTCCATGGAGCAGATCGCCGCGGTCGCCGGCGTGGCCCGGACGACGATCCACCGGCGCTTCGCCAGCCGGCAGGCGCTGACCGACGCGCTGGCCGCTTCCGCGGCCCGCCGGCTCGCCCAGGCCGTGGACGACGGCCGGCCCGACACGGCGCCGCCGCTCGTGGCCATCCACCGGATCACCGCCAACGTCCTCCGGGTCAAGAGCGCCTGGGCGTTCGCCCTGGGGCTCCCGGAGGGCGACGAGGACGGCGAGGCCGCCGCCCTCCACCGCGACATCGCCGAACGCTGCGTCGCGCTGCTGCGCCGGGCCCAGCAGGACGGACTCGTCGACGCGGCGGCCGATCTCGACTGGGTCCGCCGCTTCTACTACGCGCTCCTCGGCGAATCCCTCACCGAAGCGGCCGAAGGCGCCGACCCGGACGTCCTGGCCGCCCGCGTCGTCGACACCCTCCTCCACGGCGCCGGCCCGCGCGCCTGACCTCCCGCCGGTTGACGCCATGAGGTGACCGCCCGGCGTGGGTCCCGGAAGCCGCCCGTCCGGCGGTCCACCATCGGCGCAGGCGACCGGGGCCCGCCCGGTCGGAGAGCGCCACGGAGGAAGCGGTGTCGGTACGTCGGACGGTCTGGAGCGCCACGGCGGCGGTGGCGCTGACGGCCCTGGGACTGATCGCCCCGGCGTGGAGCCGTCCGCCGGCGGCCCCGCAGCCCGAGGGACCCGGAACCCTCTGCGCGGTCGCCGGAACCCTGCGGGGCGCGGACGGCGAGAGCGTCACCGTCAGCCTGTGCGCGGACGGCGGCCACCCCCGCATGACCGTCTCGGCCCCGGCCGTCTGCGGGAGCGGCCTCACCTGCCGCACCACCGGCACCTGGACGGCCCGGCACGCCGGCGGGACGCTCGCCGGTACGCTGCCCGGCGCCGTCGAGTACCCCGGCCCGGGCACGTACGACCTCACGGCCACGGTCCGCGTGCGCTCGGAGCCAAGCGGCGGCGTCGACCTCCAGGGCACCGTCCGCGCCACCCTGACCCTGACCACCCCGAAGCCGCGCCCCACCCACACCGTCACCGTCGACCGCCCGGCGCTCCAGCGCGGCACCACGACCACCCTGACGTACACGATCCGCCGCGACAGCGAAGAGGGCGACGGCAGCGCGCGCTTCGGCCTGATCGGCGAGGAGGAGGACTCCGGCGTCCGCATCTCCACCGCCGACCCCCGCTGCGTCAACCCCCTCGTCGGCAGCTTCCCCGGCACCACCCGCCTCCGGCACGCCCTGGACTGCGCCCTCACCACCCTCCAGCCCGGCAACCCCCAGCAGGTGACGGTCCGCGTCACCACCCCCTCCACGTGCTCCACCGTCGTCTCGAAACTCGGCTACTGGCTCCCGGACGGCCAGACCCTCTACACGGGCGGCATGCTCCCGGGCCCGACGGTGACCTGCCGGTAGGCCGGGCCGGGGAGGTGCCGATCACGCCGTCGGAGGATCCGGCCAGGACCAGGACCAGGACCGGCGCCCGCACCGCTCCGGACCTGGGGACGCGCGTGTCCTCAGCGGGGAGTGAGGAGGCAGAACTCGTTGCCCTCCGGGTCCGTCAGCACCGTCCACGGGAGCGCCGACTGGTCGAAGGCGGCGACGCCGGCCCCGAGGGCGCGCAGGCGGGCCTCCTCCGCGGCCATGTCGTCGCCGGGGTAGGGGCGGACGTCCAGGTGGACGCGGTTCCAGACGCGCTTGGGGGCGGGGGAGCGGACGAACTCCAGGTACGGGCCCACGCCCCGGGCCGAGCGCAGGGTCGCGAGGGCGTCGGTGGCCTCGTGCACCGTCCAGTCCGTCGCCGCGCCCCAGAAACCGGCCATCCGCCGGGGGTCGGCGGCGTCGACGACCACGGCGGCGATCGGTCCGGTGTCCCGGTAGACCGGCCGCGGTTCCAGCACGCAGAACTCGTTGCCCTCCGGGTCCGCCATGACCGTCCAGGGCACGTCGCCCTGACCGATGTCGGCGAGCGTGGCCCCGAGGTCCCGCAGGCGGCCGACCAGCTCCGCCTGGTGGGCGGGCGACGTGGTGGCCAGGTCGAGGTGGACGCGGTTCCTGACCGTCTTGGGTTCGGGGTCGGCGACGATGTCGACGCAGACGGCCGTGGGATCGGGGTAGGTGAAGCCGACGGGTTCGAGGTTGGTCACGCCCGGGCCTTCGCTGTCGACGCCCCAGCCGAGCGCCGCCGCCCAGAAGCGGCCGAGCGCGGCGTCGTCCCGGGCCTTCATGGTGATCTGCACGAGTCGAGTGGCCATGGCCAGGATGCTACGAGGTCGCACCGCCGCGCGACCGGCCCGGGATCCTTCCGTCGAGCCGGCCGGCGGCGGGTGCGGACTCAGAAGTTGCCGTAGTTGACCTGCCAGGTGGGCAGGCCCATGCGGCGCCACACCGCGACCACCCGGTCCCGGTCGTCCAGCGACACGCGGACCGCGTAGCGGTGGCGGACGTGGGCGTCGAAGAGCTCCGCCTTGACCAGGTCGTCGGAGCGGCCGTCGCCGGACGCCCGCATCCACAGCTCGTCGTACGGCACCTCGTACCGCTCCAGCCACGCCTCGGTCAGCGCCCGGTGGTCCTCGCTCCGGCCGGACAGCAGCACGATCCGGTCCCGGTGGGACCCGCGGAAGGCTCGCAGGGCGTCGCGGACCGGGGCGTTGAGCAGGTCGAGGTCGCAGCGGGTGAAGTCGTACGGGCCGCGGTCGCCGCGCAGGGCGAGCGTGCCGTCGATGTCGCAGAGGACGGCCGACGGCAGCGCGGGGTCGGGCACGTACGGGGTGACGGCGGGCCGGTCGTTGAGCCAGTCGTCGGTGAGCCGCCACCCGCCGCGGGTGGCCTTGGCGTGCTTCTCGGCGAGGATGCGGATGATCTCCTCGCCGACGGGCCGCTCGCGGGCCGCGTCGCGGCGGACGCACTCCTCGACCGGCACGGCGGTGAAGTCGTGCACGACGAAGGTGGCGTCGCGGCCGGTCAGCGCCGCCTTCAGCCGGCGCGGTATGTGCGGCGTGAGGTGGGTGTTGTCGACGACGACGTCGAAGCCGTCGTCCACGGCGGTGCGCAGGACGACGTCCTGGACGTCGAGCACGGTCCGCTCGTGGGCGCGCGAGCGCCGGTCGCCGCCCGGCAGGTCGAGCATGCCGCGCAGGTCGTCGAGGTTGACCCGGCGCATCCGGCCCTCCGCACGCTCCTGGAGGGCGCGGGCGGCGGTCGTCTTGCCGGAGGCCGGCAGTCCGGTCATCACATGGACCACGGGCACGGTCAGTTCTCCTCGTCGGTGGTGAAGGGGCCGGCGGTCTCCGGACGGAGGCTCCGCCAGACGTGCAGGTCGGTGGGGCGGTCGTCGAGGCGCAGGAACAGGGCCGCGCGCAGCGCCGGGTCGGGCAGCTCCTTGACGGCGCGGGCGAACGCGCCCCGGTCGGCGGCCAGCGGCGCCAGCCGCGCGTACGCCTCGTCGATGGCGCGCTCCCGCGCGGCGAACGCCTCCTCCAGCCCCGCGATCACGGACCGCACCCAGGCGTCGAACTCGTCCGGCACCTGCTCCAGCAGCGCGTCCAGCGGACGCCCGCCCCGGGACCGTACGGCCCCGAGTTCGGCGACGGACAGGCCGAGGCCCTGGGCGAGCCGCTGGGCGGAGGTGCCGGCGAACCGCTGGATGCCGTGCCCGCGCCAGATGTCGCGCTCGGTGACCCCGGTGAGGACCTTGTGGAGGCGTACGTACTCCGCGAGCTTGGCCTTGGCGCGCACCCCGGACGCGAAGCGCAGCACGAAACCCTCGGCGTCGGTGCCGGTGGCCGGGGCGCCGTCCGGCAGCGTGTTCGTCTCGGTCAGCTTGACGAGCGTGTCGAGCGGCATGGGCGGGTGCACGGTCACGACCGACCCGATGCCCTCCCACGCGGGCGCGGCCTCGGCCAGGCCGATCTCCGCGCCGTCGGCCGCGAACGCGGCCAGCAGCACGAGGTCCCGCCGCTCGCCGTAGTCCACGACGATCCGGTTCCGCGGGTGGACGATCTCCATCAGGTACGTCACCCCGGGCACCAGCCGTCCGGTGTCGGCGGCGTCGATCCGGCGCTGCGCCCACGTCGCCTGAACGCTGACGAAGGAGCCCTTGGACGCGACCCGCCAGCGCCCCTCGTAGTGGAAGAGCAGGCCGAGGCTGCCGTCGACCTTCTCGTACACCTCGAACGGCTCGTCCGGCAGGGCGGGCGCGTAGGGGCGGCCGGTCTCGTGCTCGGAGACGTTGAAGAACTTCGGCAGCGGCAGCGCGACGATCCGGCCGGTGCGGTCGTCGGCGACGAGACCGCGGCAACGGGTCGTGACGCGGGTCCAGTTGGCCTCGTACTGACAGCTGCGCGTGTACGTGTAGATCGACAGCGGCAGCTCGGGGTGCGACTTGCGCGTCACATGCCCGGCTTCGATCGCGTCGGCCAGCTCCTGGGGCGGCAGCAGCGCGTCGAGCGTCAGGTACGCCTGGCTCATGGTTCCCTCCCGTGTGCGAGGAGGCTCATTCTTCAGCGCGGAAGGCGGCCCCGACCAGCGAATTAGCGCGCCCGGGGGCCGGACGGCCCGCCCGGGCTCACCGCTCGCTCCCGGGCAGGAACGCGTAGAACGGGCCGTCGGGCGCGCGGTCGCGGACGCACACCGTGACGTCGCGGCCCCGGAGATAGGCCAGGAACCATTCGCGGAAGGTCAGTTCGTACCGCGTCCACGCCGGGCTGTCGAACTCCTGCACCACGACGCGCCATTGGTCCTGCGGCGCGTCCGGAACGCGCAGGAAGACGGACTCGCCGGTCACGCAGGACGCCACCGGGATGAGCTCGCCGGGCCCTCCGCCCACCGGGTCGGGCAGGTACTCCGCCATGTCCTCCTCGCGCCACATCTCCAGGTCGTCGCGGACGTGGGAGTCGAGGCTGTGCAGGAGGTGCCGGGCCGGGTGGGTGAGGTGGATCTGGTCGTTCACCAGGATCGAGCCGTAGGCGTCGACGACCGCCCGGAAGTCGTCGGGGAACCGCATCCCGAACTCCCGCTCCATCTCCTCCCACGGACCCGGGTCCGTCCAGTGGAAGCGCGGTTCGCCCAGCAGCTCTGCCACCTCCGCGACCACCGACTTCTCCATGAGCGACCCCCTCGTCCCGACCGGCGTGACCGCCACCCTGTCAGAGGCCCCGGCGATCTCCAAGCGCGGGGCCCGCGGACGGGGTCCGGCGGGACGGACGGCAGGTCCGCCCCGCGACCGAGGCAGCTACGGAGCGGTGACGACCAAGGCGGTGTTGTGTCCGCCGAAGCCCACCGACGTCGACACGGCGGTACGGATCCGGGCCGCGCGCTCCGTGGTCGGGAGGTCCAGCGTGATGTGCTCGTCGGCCTCCGCGAGGTTCGCGGTCGGCGGCACGGTCCCGTGCGCCACTGACAGCACCGTCAGCGCGGCCTCCACCGCCCCGGCGGCGCCCAGGAGATGGCCGGTCACCCCCTTGGTGGACGTGACGGGCGGACGGTGCGGGAACAGCGCGGCCAGGGCGGCCGCCTCCACCCGGTCGCCCAGCGGCGTGCCGGTGGCGTGCGCGTTCACCAGGTCGACGTCGGCGGGCACGCGGCCCGCCTCCGCCAGCGCCTCCCGCACCGCCGCCCGCAGACCCGCCCCGTCCGGCCGGGGCGCCACCACGTGGTGCGCGTCCGAGGCGGCCCCGTACCCGGCGACCAGCGCCCGCACCCGCGCCCCCCGCGCCGCCGCGTCCGCCGCCCGCTCCAGGACCAGGAAGCCGGCCCCCTCGCCCATGACGAAGCCGTCCCGGGCCGCGTCGAAGGGACGCGACGCGCCGGCCGGGTCGTCGAAGCGGTGCGACAGCGCCCGGAGCCGGTCGAACCCCGCCACGTAGAAGGGGGTCAGGCTCGCCTCCGCCCCGCCCGCGAGGACGACGTCGCACCGCCCCGCCGCCAGCAGGTCCACGGCGACCCCGAGCGCGCTCGCGCCGGCCGCGCAGGCGGTGGCCACCGCGAGTGAGGGGCCGCGCAGGCCGAACGCGACGGCGAGCTGCCCCGCCACCCCGTTCGGCAGCGCGCCGGGCACCGCGAACGGCGACAGGTCCCGCGGCCCGTCCGCCCGCAGCACGGCCAGCTCCCGCTCGTACGTCTCCGCGCCGCCCGCGCCCGTCCCGACGACCACGCCGGTCCGGGCGCCGTCCCGGGCCGCCTCCGTCAGGCCCGCGTCGGCGAGCGCCTCACCCGCCGCGCACAGCGCGAACAGCGCGGCACGGTCCGGACGCCGGGACACCGCGCCCCTCGGCACCGGCGGCTCGGGCGCCCGGCAGGCCACGAACGGCACCCCGCCCGCCTCGTCGAGCACCGCGGCCGGCTTCCCGGCGCACACGGCCTCCCAGGTCGTGGCCGTGTCCGCGCCCGCCGGGGTGAACAGCCCGATCCCGGTGACGGCGATCCCCGCACCCGCACCCGCACCCGTGTCCCGGCCCGCGGGCCGGACGCCCGGCGCCGTCACACCGTCTCCGTGGCGCGGGCGACCAGCCGCTCGATGTCGCCGACCGTCACGGCCGCGTACAGCTCCTCCTCGTCCACGGGGACGCCCCGCTCCTTGCGGAGCACCAGCGCCAGCTCGGTCAGCAGGAGGGAGTCGAGCCCCGCTTCCTCGCGACCGGTCTCCAGGGTCAACCCTTCGATGTCCAGGCCGAGTTCGGCGAGCAGCAGGGTGAGTTCCTCGAAGGTCATCGGGTCTCCTCGGTGGGACGTTCGGTGGGACGTACGGAGCGGTGCCCGGCGGCAGCCGCGTGATTGAGGCCGAGCAGCACGCACACGTCCGTCAGGAGCGGCACGTGGTACGCCAGCGGGCGCGGGCCCGCCTGGTCGGGCCGGGAGTCGAAGCCGCCGTCCGGCCGCTGGCGCTCCAGCAGGTACCGGACGGCACGGCGCGCGGGAGCCGCGGCCGAGGGGGTGCGTGCCAGCGCGATCAGCGCGTACGCCGTGCTGATCGGGTCGGCCGGCTCGCCGGGCACATGGCCCCAGCCGCCGTCCGGCCCCTGGGTGGAGACGAGCCGGGCGACGGCCCGCGCCCGCGCCCGGTCGGAACCCGCGAGCGCGGGATGGCCGCGAGGGGCCGAGGCGCGGAAGGAGTCGTGGGCGAGGACGGTGCGGAACAGGACGTTGCTCTCGTTGAGGCTCCAGCTCCGCTCGTACGGGCCGCCGGCGGCCTCCCGGTCCAGCAGGAACCGCACGGCCTCCGCGACCACCGGCCCCAGACCGGGCCGCGGCGCGAGCGCGTGCACGGCGGCAGCGGTCATCGCCGCCTCGGAGTCCGTCCCCTTCTCGAAGGTCGGCAGGCCGCCGTCCGCGCCGCGGCGGGCGAGCAGATACCGCTCGCCGGCCGCCACCGCCCGTCCGAGGACGGGCCGTTCGGTCCGCGTCCGGTGCGCCACCGTGCGCAGGAACTCCACGCAGTACGCGGTGTCGTCGACGTCGCTCTGCGCGACGGCCCGGTCGAACCCCCAGCCGCCGTCCGGATTCTGCCGGCCCGTCAGGGCCTCGGCGAGCACCATCAGGGTGTGCGCCGGGGCGCCGGCCCCGGTCAGCGCGAGACCGCCGGTGGCCGTCGCGAAGACGTCCAGGCCGGTGATGTACGGCATCCCGCCGTCCGGGCGCAGCCAGCTCCGCACCTCGCCGGCCCGTTCGCGGACCTCCTCCGCGTACCGGGGGCTGTGCCGCAGCGCGAGCAGGGCCAGCAGCCGGGCGAGGTGGTTGCCGTACGGCGGCGGACCGGGCCGCAGGCTGGGGGCGAGCGTCCGCCAGTCCTCCTCCGTCACCAGGCCGGGGACGCCGGCCCGGCGGCAGTGCAGGACCTTCAGGGCGGCCATCTCCGTGACCAGCCAACGCTGTTGGCCCCGGGCGTCGAAGGCCGTGGCTGGGTCGTCGAGGGGCGTGTGGGGGTGGGCGCCGAGCTCGGTCAGGACGGTCCGGAACATCAGCAGCTTGCGACCGGCGGTGAAATGGGCGAATCCGCCGAGCAGCCGCTCCAGGGCGGCGGCCCCGTCCGCGTACTCGCCCAGCGCCGCGCGGGCCGCGGCCTCCTGGAACGGATCGGGCGCGCCCTGGTCCAGGCCCGTCTTCAGCCGCCGGACCAGCCGGTCCCGGGTGGAGGGGTCCACGCCGGTCGCCGTGAGCAGGCGCAGCGCCAGGGCCGACTCCAGGAGGCGGCTGCCGCAGGGGGCGTGGAGCAGCCCGTCGGGGGCGGCCGCCGTGGTCAGCCGGGCGGCCAGCCGCGCCCGGGCCCGGTCGAGAGCCCGGCCGTCCGGTCCGGGGGAGTTGCCGCGGACACCGGGGACGGCGAGGGAAGCACCGCTTAAGGGCGGCGCGCAGAAGGTCATGTCGGTGAGTCCTCGAAGGGGGTCGGAGGGGGAGGGGGATCGGAGGCAGGGGTCGGTTCGGCGGGTTGGAGCGGGTGCGGCGCGTGCGGGAAGAGCCGGCGGAGCGCGTCCGCGCCCGCCGGCACCAGGGGGGTGTGGCGGTCGGCGAGCACGGCGCCGGGCAGGACGAACCCGCACCAGGCGATCTCGTCCGGATCCGGCCGGGGCGCGCGGTCCGTCCGCCAGCGGTGGACCGCCAGGAAGGCGGCGCCGTGCGGGTCGTCCACCTGGTGCCGGTACGCCTCGGTGAGGCCCGGCACCGTCGCGTAGCCGAGCTCTTCGCGCAGCTCGCGCAGCGCGGCCGCCCGGTACGTCTCGCCGGTGCGCACCGCGCCGCCGATCAGGACGTCGTAGTGCGCGGGATAGGCGCGGGCCCGGGCGGAGCGCCGGTAGAGCAGGACCCGGCCGGCGTCGTCGGTGCAGACGGTCGCCGCGTACCGGCGCAGCAGTCCGTCCGGGGCCGGCGCCTCCCGGCCCCCGAGGGCCACCACCCGGTCGCCGGAGTCGACGAAGTCCACGCGCTCCCCGCCGCCGGGTCCGCGCGGTGCGGTGCGGGGGCTCACCGGCGGGCGCGGACGCGGGCGAGGAACGGGCCGTCCGGCCGCAGGTTCAGCCCGAACACGGGCTCGCCCGCCGGCGCGGCGGCCTCGATCGCGAAGCGGGGCAGGAGCGCGCCGAGCAGCACCTCCATCTCCCGCAGCGCGAAGCGGGTGCCGAGGCAGGCCCGCGGACCGATGCCGAACGGCAGGTACGCGCCCGGGGGCGGCGGCGTCCGCGGCGGGAAGCGGTCGGGCACGAACGCGTCGGGGTCGGGCCACACGTCCGGGTCGCGGTGGGTGAGGTAGGGGCAGACGAGGACGTCCGTGCCGGCCGGGACCCGCACGCCGTCCAGCCACGCGTCGGACTCGGCCTGCCGGGGGAGCAGCCACCCCGTCGGGTAGAGGCGCAGCGTCTCCGCGAGCACGCCCTCGATCACCGCCGGGTCGCCGGCCGCCCGCCGGGCGACCTCCGGGTGCCGGTCGAGCAGGACGAACGCCCAGGTCAGCGTGCGGGCGCTGCTCTCGTAGCCGGCGACGAGGAGGGTGACCAGCTCGTCGCGGATCAACCGGTCGTCGTAGCGGTCGTCGGTCTCCGCCGCGTCCAGCAGCCGGAACAGGAGCCCGGCGCCCGCCGCGCCCGCCGCGTGGCGGGAGCGGGCGTCCGCGATCGCCCGGTGCATCCGCGCGTCGAGCGCGGCGAGCGCCGCCGCCGCCGGCGCCGGCAGATCGGTGCCGCCGCCGACGTCGGCGGGGAGCGCGGCCACGATGTCCTGCACCGCCGCCAGGTCCGTGTACGTCGCCGGGTCGAGGGGACGGTCGGTGAGCGAGCGCCAGATGGTGTCCACCGTGAAGAACTGGGCGTCCTCGGCGAGGTCCGCCGGCTCGCCGGTGCGCGCCCGATCCGCCCAGCGGTCCGCGATCACCCGCGCAGCGCCCGTGATGTGGTGCTCCCAGCGCTGGATGCCGCGGCCGGTGAACGGAGCCTGGAGGAGACGCCGTTGAGAGCGCCACGCTTCCCCGGTGGCGCTGAGCATGCCGTCCCCGAGGAGCGGGCGGGCGCGGTGGGACCGCTTCACGAACAGGTCGCCGCCGACGCCGAGGACCTGGTGGACGTGGTGCGGATGGGTCACCAGGACCGCGTCCCGCCCGCCCCGCCGGAAGCCGGTGAGCCGCCCCGGGACCCAGGCCGCGCGCAGCAGTTCGACGAGCGGGGCACCGGAGGCCGCCCAGGCGGCCACCACGGCGTCGTCGAGGAGGTCGGGGAGCCGCCCGGCGGCGGGGGCCTCGGGCGACGGAGGCGCGGGTGCGGTACCGGTCGCCGGTGAACTCACGTTGGGTGACTGCATGATGACGTATCGTAGCGGCCTGTGCGATCTTCAGTCTCTCCGCGACCTCCCGGCGCCGTGCCCCTGGCGCTCCTCGACCGGCTCGCCCTCGACACGGTGGCGCTGCACCCCACCGACACCGCCCTCCACCTCGGCGGCTTCGTCACCCTGGAAGGGCCGCCGCCGCCCCGGGAGCAGGTGGTGCGATGGCTCGGGCGGCGCGTGACGGACCTGCCCGAACTGGCCTACCGGCTGGGCGGGACCGCCCGGCGCCCCCACTGGGAGCCCGACCCCGGCTTCGACCCCGCACGTCACCTGTACGAGCTACCCGGCTCACCCGATCCGGCGGCGGCCGTCGCCGAGGCCGTCGGGCAACCTCTGCCCCGCGACCGGCCGTTGTGGGGCGTGTGGCTCGTCCGCCGGGCGGGCACCGGGTACGGCCTCTGCTACCGCGCCCACCACGCCTTCCAGGACGGCGCCGCCGCCGTCGCCACCCTGGAGCACCTGCTCGGCGACGAGGAGCACCGGCCCGCCCGGGCCCGGGCCGGGCTCGCCCGCCGCCGGCCGGTGCGCTGGCGCGAGATCCTGCCCGAGTTCCGCCCGCCGGGCCGGATCACCTGGTGGTCGCCGCTCGACACCGCGCCCTCCCACCGCCCCGCCGTCGCCCTCGCCGACACCCCGCTCGCCCGGCTGCACGCCCTCGGCCGCCGCCTCGGCGCCACCGTCCCCCAGCTGTGCCTGGCGCTCACCGCCGACACCGTCCGCGCCTGGCACCCCGACGACTGGGCGCCCGGCGGACCGGGCCACGGACGCGGACTGCGCGCCGGCATGGGGATCGGCGTACGGGACCCGGAGGAGCCGCACCCGCTGCTCGGCAACCGGGTCGCGGTCGCCGGCTTCGACCTGCCCTGCGGCGAGCCGGACCCGGACCGGCGGCTCGCCGCACTCGGCCGGGCCGTCGGCTACCCGCGCCTCGCCGCGCTCGCGGACGCCCAGGGGGCGGTGCTGCGCCGCCTCCCGTACCGGATCGGCAAGCTCTCACTCGGCCGCGCGGTGGACGCCCGCTACACCCCCGTGATGGTCGCCGACCTGCGGATCCGCCGGCCCCTCGGCTTCGACGGGACGGCGGCCACCGCCGTCCACCCGCTGCCGGTCCGCGTGCCGGGGCAGCCGCTCTTCGTCGCCTGGGCCACCCACCGGCGCACCCTCCACACCACCTTCGTCGCCGACGCCGCCCTCCCGGGTGCCGAACGGCTCCCGGAGCACTGGGAGACGGCCCTCGCCGCCCTCGAACGGCGCGCGGAGCAGCGGCGGTCGGGGGCGGCGGCGGCCACGACGGAGGGGGACCGCGTCAGTTGAGCTCGTCGGGGTGGGGGCCCGTGCGCAGGTCGCGGTCGAGTGCGGCGATGGCGCGCATCTCGTCGTCCGTCAGCGCGAAGTCGAGGACGTCGAAGTTCTCGCGGATGCGGTGGGGGGTGACGGACTTCGGGATGACGACGTTGCCGAGCTGGAGGTGCCAGCGGATGACGGTCTGCGCGGGCGACTTGCCGTGGCGGTCGGCGATGGTCCTGAGCGCGGCGTCATCGAGGACGGCGCCCTGGGCGAGCGGGCTCCACGCCTCGGTGGCGATCCCGTGCTCCGCGTGGAAGGAGCGCAGTTCGGCCTGCTGGAGGCCGGGGTGCAGCTCGATCTGGTTGACGGCCGGGACGAGCGTCGCGCCGTCGAGGAGCCGCCGCAGGTGGCCGGGCTGGAAGTTGGAGACGCCGGCGGCGCGGACGCGGCCCTCCCCGGCGAGACGTTCCAGCGCGCGCCAGGAGTCCCGGTAGAGGTCGCGGGCCGGGGCGGGCCAGTGGACGAGGTACAGGTCGACGTGGTCGAGGCCCAGCTTCGCGAGGCTGGCGTCGAAGGCGCGGAGGGTGGCGTCGTACCCCTGGTCGGCGTTCCACAGCTTGGTGGTGACGAACAGTTCGTCGCGGGGCAGTCCGGAGGCGGCGAGGGCGCGGCCGACGCCGGCCTCGTTGCCGTAGACCGCGGCGGTGTCGATGGAGCGGTAGCCGGTCTCCAGGGCGGTGGTGACGGCGGCGGTGGTCGCGTCGTCGGAGACCTGGAAGACGCCGAAGCCGAGCTGGGGGATCTCGACGCCGTTGTTCAGCGTGACGGTCGGGACGGCGGGGGAGGCGTTCACGGTGCGTGCGTTCCTTCAGGCGGTGCGGGGGACGAGGGAGGTGCGGGCGCCGGTGCGCCCGCCGTGGGCCTCGCGCGGGGTGCGGGCCCGTGCGGCGGTGCCGGTCACCGGGCCAGCTCGGCGAGGGCGGCCTCGGCGAAGGCGTGGTCCTGCTCGGGGGCGCCGCCGCCGACGCCGACGGCGCCGACGAGCCGGCCGTCGCGGTGGACCGGTATGCCGCCGGCGATGAAGAGCAGCGGCCGGTCGAGGGCGGTGGTCAGGCTGTGGAACGGGCCGTCGGGCTTGACCAGGTCGACCAGGCCGGCGGTGGGGGCGTTCAGCTGGAGCGCCGTGTACGCCTTGCGGGTGCTGGTCTCGCCGGAGATCAGCACGGCGCGGTCGTCGCGGCGGAAGGCGATCAGGTGGCCTCCGGCGTCCAGGACGGTGACGCTGACGGTGGCCCCGGCGGCTTCGGCGGCGCGGGTGGCGGCGGCGACCAGCAGCTCGGCGTCGGCGGTGGTCAGCGGGGTGAGGGTGGTGGCGGTGGTGCTCATGGCGCCTTTCCTTTGGGAGGGAGGGGGTCAGTGGTGGGCGGGGGCGGGGGCGGGGGCGGGGGCGGGGGCCGGGGCGGCGGTGACGGGTGCCCCGGCCGGCGCGGTCACGGGGGTGCGGCGCTCCAGCGCGGCGGACCAGAAGGCGAGGCCGAGCGCGGCGGCGGCGAGCAGGGCGCCGACCCAGTTCGGGGACGTGTAGCCGAAGCCGCCGGCGATCACGAGGCCGCCGAGCCAGGCGGCGAGGGCGTTGCCGAGGTTGAAGGCGCCGATGTTGACGGCCGAGGCCAGCGTGGGGGCGCCGTGCGCCTGGTCGAGGACCCGCTTCTGGAGCGGCGGGACGGTGGCGAAGCCGAGCGCGCCGATCAGGAGGATCGCCACCGCGGCGAGGATCTTGTACGAGGCCAGGACGGTGAACAGCGCGAGGACGGCCGCGAGTCCGGCGAGGGTGACGTAGAGCAGGGGCATCAGCGCGCGGTCGGCGTACCGGCCGCCGATCAGGTTGCCGAGGAACATGCCCACGCCGAAGAGGACCAGGAGCCAGGTGACGGCGCCCTCGGAGTAGCCGGCGACCTCCGTCATCATCGGCGCGATGTAGGTGATCGCGGCGAACACGCCGCCGAAGCCGAGCACGGTCATCGCCATCGCGAGCAGCACCTGCGGGTTGCGGAAGGCGCCCAGCTCGCCGCGGAGACGGGCCCCTTCGGGGCGCGGCATGGCGGGCACCAGCTTGGCGATGCCGAGCAGTCCGACGACGCCGAGGGCCGCGACGACGGCGAAGGTGGTGCGCCAGCCGACGGCCTGGCCGATGAAGGTGCCGAGCGGCACGCCGACGATGTTGGCGACGGTCAGGCCCGTGAACATGGTGGCGATGGCGCCGGCCTTCCGGTCCGGGGCGACGAGCCCGGCGGCGACGACGGATCCGATGCCGAAGAACGAACCGTGGGCGAGCGAGGCGACGACCCGGCCGGTCAGCATCAGCCCGAAGCTCGGCGCGACGGCGGAGACGAGGTTGCCGGCCACGAACAGGCCCATCAGCACCATGAGCATCCGCTTGCGGCTCACCCTGTTGCCGAGGACGGTCAGCAGGGGAGCGCCGGCGACCACGCCGAGCGCGTAGCCGGTGACGAGGAGGCCGGCGGTGGGGATGGTGACGCCGTAGTCGGCGGCGATCTCGGGCAGCAGGCCCATGATCACGAATTCTGTGGTGCCGATGCCGAAGGCGCCGACGGCCAGGGCGAGGAGTGCGAGCGGCATGGCTCAACCTTCCGGATTGCTTGAGTGAGCTCTTTGCGTGCTTCGACAATAGTTGCAGACGCGCTCTAAGTGCAAGCGCGGGTAGCGCGTGTAGGCGTCTTGGCGTTGTTCGCAGGGTTACCGGTGGATACCCGTTCGGTTCCCCGCGTCCGTGTCCGAGGCGCCGCCTCGGCGTTGTGCTGGCGACGGCGTGGCGGCGATCAAGGAGAGGGGCGCGCGGTGGACGTGGTGCGGGAGTCGGCTCGGGCCGGCCGGGTCGTGGTGTGGGAGGAGTCGGCGCGCGACGGCGCCCAGGCGAAGACCCTCATGCCGGCGGAGCTGCGGGTGCGGCTCGCCAGGGCGACGGGCGGCCTGTTCGGCGCGGACGGTCCGCGCCACGCGGTGTTCGCCGCCGGGTTCCCCGCCGTGTGCGCCGAGGAGTACGAAGCGGTGCGGCAGGTCGCCGTGGAGGCCGAGGGGGCGGTCGGCGTCGCCGCGGTCTGCCGCGGCGCCCGGCGGGACGTGGAGCAGGCGGTGGCGTCGGTACGGGGCAGCCGGCACGCCCGGGTGATGGTGGTGGTCCCGGCGTCCGAGGCGATGGCGCGGGTCATGGTCCACCGGACGGCCGCCGAGGCGCTCCAGGCCGGCGCCGACCTCGTCAAACGGGCCCGCGACCTCGACGACGCGGTGGCGGTGGACGTCTGCCTGGCGGACGCCTCGCGGGCCGACGCCTCCCTCATGGGCGCCGGCGCCCAGGCCATGACCGGCGCGGGAGCCGGCGTCGTGGTGCTGGCCGACACGGTCGGCGCCCAGCTGCCCCGCGCCTGCCGCGACATGTTCGGCGCGGTGCGGACGGCGGCCGGCGACGACGTCGTCCTCGCCTCCCACCTGCACAACGACCTCGGCCTCGGCCTGGCGAACACCCTGGAGGCCCTGAACGCGGGCGTGCGGGTGGTGTCCAGTTCCTGGCTCGGCATCGCCGAGCGCGCCGGCATGGCCGCCACCGAACAGGTGCTCTTCCTCCTCGCCCGGCACGGGCGCGACCTGCTGGGCGAGGAGGCGGACCTCTGGTGGACCGCGCCCGACCTCACCCGGCTGCCGCCGATCGCCCGGACGGTCTCCGAGGGGACCGGCGTCCCGCTCGGCGTCACCGCGCCGATCGTCGGCACCGGCGTCGGCACGATCTCCACCGGCACGCCTTTCGTCCCCCCCCGGGCTCTTCCAGCCCTACGACCCGGCCGAGGTCCTGGGCGTCGAGCCGCGGGTCCTGCTGACGCACCTGGCCAGCGCCCGCGTCGTCACCGCCGTCGCCGCCCGCCTCGGCCACCGGCTCGACCCCGACCGGACGGCCGCCGCCATGCGCTGGGCCAAGAGCCGCGCCTTCCGCACCTCGACGGCCGTCATCGACGACACCGCCTTCGCCGCCTACCTCGACGGCCTCGTCCACACCACCCGCCCCACCCCCCGGACCGGCCCGTGACCGTCACCCCCGCGCCCCCGCCCGGCCGCCTCCCCGTCTCCCTGTCCGAGGCCCGCCAGGCCCTGCACGACGGCGCGGCGGTCGTCCTGCCCAACCCGGCCCCGCTCACCCACGTCGTCACCGCCCGCCGCCCCTCCGCCGTCAACGAGGCCAAGGGGCGGCCCGCCGGCCAGCCGGTCGCCCTCTGGGCCCACCACCCCGACACCGCGCGCGCCCTCGCCGAGGACGTCTGGCGGCTCGCCCCCGGACCGGCGGCGACGGCGCGGCGGCTCCTGGCGGACGAGCACCTCACCGTCCTCGTACCCGTCCACGACCACGCCACCGCCCACCCCTGGGCGGCCCCCGCCGTCAAGGACGGGTGGATGCTCCTCTTCGGCGCCCGCCTCCGGTCCCTGCGCCCGCTGCTCGACGCCCACCCGGTGCTGTACGTGAGCAGCGCCAACCGCACCGGCCACCCGCCCGCCGCCACCACCGCCGACGCTCTCGGCATGTTCCCCGCCACCGTCCCCGTCCTCGCGCCGCAGGACCCGGCCGACGCGTCCGGCGCGCTCTCCGCGCGGCGCGCCACCACCACCGTGCGCCTGCACCCCGACGGCCGCATGGAGCTGCACCGGCACGGCGCCCAGGACGCCCCCTTCCCCTCCCCGGACGCCTACCTCCGCCACCTCGGCGAGCGCCACGGGCAGGTCGCCGACGGCGACGGCGCCACCGGCCGCCGGAGCGGCGCGGCATGGGGTCCCGGCCTTTCGCCGTGAGGCCCCGGAGGGCGACGTGGCGCGCCCGGCGCGGAGCCCGTTCGAGCAAAGAGTCCCCGACGGCCGGGCGCGCCACGGCCGTTCACCCCCCGGAGGCCAGCAGCGGCAGCACCTCGGTGCGGTAGAAGTCGAAGAAGCCGCGCTGGTCGGGGCCCATCTGGCCGACGTGCACGACGTCGAAGCCGGCGTCCGCGTACTCCCGCAGATGGCGGGCGTGTTCCTCGGGGTCGGGGCCGCAGGGCACCGCCTCCGCGACGGTCTCCACGGTGACCAGCTCCGTCGCCTGCTCGAAGTGGCGCGGGGTGGGCAGGATCTGGCCCAGTTCCCCGGGGAGGTGTTCGACCGCCCAGAGGCGGTGGGCCGTGCGGGCCGCCTCCTCCCGGGAAGGACCCCAGCACACCTTGGTGGAGGCGAACGCGGGCCGCTCGGGGGCGCGGGCGCGGAACCGGTCGACGAGACCGGTGTCGGGAGTGGTGGTGACGAAGCCGTCGGCGATGCGGGAGGCGACCTCGGCCGCCTTCGGCCCGAAGGCGGAGACGTCGATGGGCGGCGGGTTCTCCGGGAGCGTGTACAGGCGGGCGTTCTCGACCGTGTAGTGCCGGCCCCGGTGGGTGACCTCCTCGCCGGTGAACAGGCGGCGGATCACCTCGACGGCCTCCTCCAGCATCTCCAGGCGCACGTCCACGGCCGGCCACGGGTCCCCGAGGATGTGCTCGTTCAGCGCCTCGCCGCTGCCGAGTCCGAGCCGGAACCGCCCGTCGAGCATGACCTGGGAGGTCGCGGCGGCCTGGGCGACGAGCGCGGGGTGCATGCGGACGGTCGGGCAGGTCACGGCGGTCGCGACGGGCAGGGTGGTCGCCTGGGAGAGGGCTCCGATCACGGACCAGACGAACGGGCTCTCGCCCTGCTCGTCGTTCCACGGGTGGAAGTGGTCCGAGATCCACAGCGAGCGGAAACCCGCGTCCTCCGCCATCCGGGCCTGCTCGACGAGCTCGCCCGGCCGGAACTCCTCGCAGGAGAGGAAGTAGCCGAACTCGGTCATGACGCCTCCAGAGGTGCGTTCGCCGTCCCGTCGGGCGAACTCCTGCGGCGCGACTGCCCGGCAGACCGCGCAGGGAACGCGGAACGGGGAAGTTCGTGGGTCCCGTACGCGGTTGCGAGGGGCGACGGGGGACGGGAGAGTGGTCCCCGTACGCCGGTCGCCGGGGGCCACAGCAGTCCGGCTGTGGCCCCCGGCGACCGGCGCAGGCGCCGCCGTCCGTCAGTCCTCGCCCCGGATGATGTTCCGTTCCTCACCCACGGCGGCGCCCCGTTCCTGGTCGGCGTCGTCCGGCTCGTCCGGCGACACGGCGTCACGGGTGGTGACGGCCGGCCGGTGGGTGAACAGCGTGCTGTCGTGCCAGAAGACCTCGGCGGTGTCCGTCTCGATCCGCGTGTCCATCGCGGCCATCTCCTCGTTCCGGGCCCGGCCCTTCGGCCGGAGGCGTCGACCGGCGCCTACCCGGGACGGCGGTTCCGAGTCGCCTTCCCGAGGGGAGAATCAACGCTTCTGTTCCGCTTTCCACAGTTTCATGGAGAGGGCACCGCATACGAGGAGTAGCGCTTCTCGGCCCGGGTAGAGGCCCGACCGATTCCCCGTCCCTTCGTCCCGCGTGGTGCGTTCGGCACCTCGCATCCGCACCACGGACCCCCCTCACGTCGCATCCGTACTGTCCGTCCACCCGCTTTCCGCAGGGAGGAGACGAGATCCATGGCCCCGTCCCCCGCGCCCCGTTGGGAACACGCCGTCGTCACCGGCGGATCCGGTTTCGTGGGATCGCATCTGTGCGCCGCGCTGCTCGCCGGCGGGACGGACGTGACCTGCGTCGACGACTTCAGCACCGGCCGCCCCGAGAACGTCGCGAGCCTGCGCGGCCATGCCGGGTTCCGGCTCCAGGAGGCCGACGTCCGCGAACCGTTCGCGGTCGGCCGGCCGGTCGACCTGGTGCTGCACTTCGCCTCGCCGGCGTCGCCCGCCGACTATCTGCGGCTGCCCCTGCACACCCTGGAGACGGGCAGTCTCGGGACCCGCAACGCGCTCGCCCTGGCGCACGCCCACGGCGCCCGTTTCGTGCTGGCCTCGACCTCCGAGGTGTACGGCGACCCCGAGGAGCACCCGCAGAGCGAGCGGTACTGGGGCCGGGTCAACCCGGTCGGGCCGCGCAGCGTCTACGACGAGGCGAAACGTTTCGGCGAGGCGCTGACCACTGCCACCGCCCGAGCCCGCGGCACGGACACCGTCATCGTCCGCCTGTTCAACACGTACGGGCCCCGCATGCGCGGCTTCGACGGCCGGGCCGTCCCGACCTTCGTCCGCCAGGCCCTCGCCGGCGAACCCCTCACCGTGACCGGCGACGGACAGCAGACCCGCTCGCTCTGCTACGTCTCCGACACCGTCGATGGCATCCTCGCCGCCGCCGCGCACGACATGCGCGGACCCGTCAACATCGGCAACCCGACCGAGATCACCATGCTGGAGCTGGCCCGCTGGATCGCCCGGCTCACCGGCTCGGCCTCCCGGATCCGCTTCGTCGAACGACCCGTCGACGACCCCGCCGTGCGCTGCCCCGACATCACCCTGGCCCGGGACAAGCTCCAGTGGCGGCCGCTCGTCGACGCCGAGGAGGGTCTGCGCCGGACGATCGACTGGTTCCGGTCCGAGGCAGCCCGCGGACGCGAGCCGGCCGACGCGGTCGCCGCCCCGCCCGGCACCCCCGGCCGGGCGGACGCGCCCGAGCGGGCCGCCTGACCCGGCCCGCACCCCGCCGCCCCCCACCGGAAGGCACCACCATGCGCGTTCTCGGCATCAACGCCCTCTTCCACGACCCCGCCGCCGCCCTGGTCATCGACGGCGTCACCGTCGCCGCGGCGGAGGAGGAACGCTTCTCCCGGCGCAAACACGGCAAGCGGCCCGTGCCGTTCTCCGCCTGGGAACTGCCCGAACAGTCCGCCCGCTGGTGCCTGGAACAGGCCGGGCTCCGCCCCGCCGACCTCGACGTCGTCACCTACTCCTACGACCCCGAACTCTCCTGCCCCGCCGAGGCCCTGGGCCTCGACGACCCCTGGGACGACCTGCGCCAGGCGTACGCCCGGCACGCCGCCGGCTTCCTCGCCACCGCGCTGCCCGGACTCGACCCCGCCACCGTCCGCTTCGTCCCCCACCACATGGCGCACGCCGCCTCCGCCGCGTACGCCGCCGAGGGCGCCGACACCTCCTCCGTCCTCGTCCTCGACGGGCGCGGCGAGCGCACCTCCCACCTCGCCGCCCGCCGCCGGGGCGAACACCTCGAACCGCTCCGGGCCCAACTCCTCCCCGAATCGCTCGGACTGACCTACGAGGAACTGACCGAACACCTCGGATTCCTGCGCTCCTCCGACGAGTTCAAGGTGATGGCACTCGCCTCCCACGGCACCCCGCGGATGGCCGCGGAGATCCGCCGGTACGTCCACCCCACCGGCGACGGCGGATTCCGCGCCCACGGCGTCCCCTGGACGGAACTCTGCCCGCCGCGCGCCCCCGACGCCCCCTGGACGGCCGACCACGCCGACCTCGCCGCCAGCGCCCAGCTCGTCCTGGAGGACACCCTGCTCGACCTCGTGCGCTGGCTCCACGGGCAGACCCACGACGAACTGCTCACCCTGGCCGGCGGCGTCGCCCTCAACTGCGTGGCCAACTCCCGCATCGCCCGCGAGGGACCGTTCGCCCGCGTCTGGGTGCAGCCCGCCGCCGGAGACGCCGGAACCGCCCTCGGCGGGGCGCTGCTGGCCACGGCGGAGACGGGCGAGCCGCCCGTGCCGATGCCCGGCGCCGCCCTCGGCCGCGGCTGGTCGGACGCCGAGATCGCCGGCCGGCTGAAGACGGCCGCCGTCCCCTTCGAACGGCCTCCCGACATCGCCGTCGCCGTCGCCGAGACGCTCGCCGCCAACGGGATCGTCGCCTGGTTCCAGGGCCGTTCGGAGTACGGCCCCCGCGCCCTCGGCCACCGCTCGCTCCTCGCCCACCCCGGACACGCGGGCAACCTGGAGCGCCTCAACGACATCAAGGGCCGCGAACAGTTCCGTCCGGTCGCCCCCATGGTCCTCACCGAGCGGTCCGCCGACATCTTCGACGGCCCGTTGCCCAGCCCGTACATGCTCTTCGTGCACGACGTCGACCCGGCCTGGCGCGACCGCATCCCCGCCGTCGTCCACGTCGACGGCACCGCCCGGATCCAGACCGTCGACCGGCGCCACGAGCCGCTGGTCGCGCGGATGCTGGAGGAGTTCGAGCGGCGCAC
Organism: Streptomyces sp. NPDC057854; assembly: GCF_042797055.1. Classification (NCBI taxonomy): domain Bacteria; kingdom Bacillati; phylum Actinomycetota; class Actinomycetes; order Kitasatosporales; family Streptomycetaceae; genus Streptomyces; species Streptomyces sp. NPDC057854. The sequence goes on along the minus strand of NZ_JBHVMF010000001.1, from coordinate 96,901 downwards.
CGGACTGCCCGTGGTCGTCAACACCAGCCTCAACACCGCCGGCCGGCCCATGGTCGACGACCCCCGCGACGCCCTGGAGTGCTTCGGCTCCACCCCGGTCGACCTCCTCGCCATCGGCCCCTTCGCCGTCCGCCGCAGCGCCCTGTTCCAGAACGGGGCGGGCGCCGACGGAGCGACCGGGGGAGGGGTGAACGGCGCGAGCACCACCTACGGCGCCGCCGACGACAAACGCGAAGAACCCGACGGGCCGGAGAACGTCGACGGCGGAGGGTGCGTCCGATGACCGCGCACCCGGCCCCCGGCCCCCGCCGCCCCGCCCCGCCCCGCTACGCCGTCGTCGTCCCGACCGTCGGACGGCCCAGCCTCCAGCACTGCCTGGCGGCCCTCGCCCGGGCCACCGAGGACGTCCCCCCGGCCCGGATCGTCGTCGTCCACGACCGGCCGCCCCATGACGGCACCGCCACCGACGTGCCGGTGCCCGCCGCCCTCCGCGACCGCACCACCGTCGTGGCCGGCCCCGGCCGCGGCCCCGCCGCCGCGCGGAACGCGGGCGCCCGGCAGGCCGGCGACGTCCCGTGGATCGTCTTCCTCGACGACGACGTCGTCCCCTCCCCGCACTGGGGCGCCGAACTCGCCCAGGACCTGGCCGGCCGGCCCGACACCGTCGCCGCCGTCGCCGCCCGCATCCACGTGCCGCTGCCCGAGGACCGGCGCCCCACCGACGCCGAGCGCAACACCGCCGCCCTCGCCACCGCCCGCTGGATCACCGCCGACATGGCCGTCCGCCGCACCGCCCTCGCCCGCGTCGGCGGCTTCGACGAACGCTTCCGCCGCGCCTTCCGCGAGGACGCCGACCTCGCCCTGCGCCTCCTCGACGACGGCTGGCGCCTCGCCCAGGGCAGCCGGCGCACCGCCCACCCGCCCCGCCAGGGCGGACGCTGGCTCTCCGTCCGCCAGCAGGCCGGCAACGGCGACGACGTCCTCATGCGCCGCCTGCACGGGCCCGACTGGCGTGCCCGCGCCGACGCGCCCGCCGGCCGTCTGCCCCGCCACCGGGCCGTCACCGCCGCCGGGCTCGCCGCGCTCGGCTGCGCCCTCGCCGGACGGCCCCGCGCCGCCGCCCTGTGCGCGGCGCTGTGGGGCGCCGGAACCGCCGAGTTCACCCTGGTCCGCGTCCGTCCCGGCCCCCGCACCCGCACGGAGGTCCTCGACATGGTCGTCACCAGCGCCGCCATCCCGCCCGCCGCCACCTGGTACTGGCTCCGCGGCCTCGTCGCCCACCGCGCCGCCCGCCCCCGCCCCGCGCCGGCGCCCGCGGCCGGAGCCCCGGCCGCCCGCCCGGTCCCCGGCACCCTGCGGGAGGCGACGGCATGACCACCGCACCCGCCCCGCGCCCCTGGCTGTCCAGCCGCCCCGGAACCGCCGGCACGTCCGTGTGGCGGGCCGCGCACCGCGACGGCCCCGAAGCCGTCCTCTTCGACCGGGACGGCACCCTCGTCGACGACGTCCCCTACAACGGCGACCCGCGGCGCGTCCGCCCCCGGCCGGGCGCCGAGGAGGCGCTGCGCCGGCTGCGCTCACTCGGGATCCCGGTGGGCGTCGTCAGCAACCAGTCGGGCGTCGCCCGCGGGCTGCTGACCCGCCGTCAGGTCCGGGCCGTCAACCACCGCGTCGACCTGCTCCTCGGCCCCTTCGCCGTCTGGGCCGTGTGCCCCCACGGCCCCGGCGACGGCTGCGCCTGCCGCAAACCCGCGCCCGGCCTCGTCCTCGCCGCCTGCGCCCGGCTCGGCGCCCGCCCCTCCCGCACCGTCGTCATCGGCGACATCGGCAGCGACATGGACGCCGCCCGCGCGGCGGGCGCGAGCGGGGTGCTCGTCCCCACCGACGTCACCCGGCCCGCCGAGATCGCCGCCGCCCCCCGTACCGCCCCCGACCTGCCCACGGCCGTCCGGATCGCGCTCGACACGCCGTTGTGGACCGGGGAGGCGGACGCCACGGGGCCGGCGCTCGCCGCGGGACCGCACCCGGGCGGTGCGCGATGAGAACAGGCCCCCGCACGCTGGTCGTGCGGCTCGACAGCGCCGGCGACGTGCTCCTCGCCGGGCCCGCCGTCCGCGCCGTCGCCGCCGGCTCCTCCTGGACGGCGATGCTCTGCGGCCCGCAGGGCGCGCCCGCCGCCCGGCTGCTGCCCGGCGTCGACGAGGTCGTCGTGTACGAGGCCCCCTGGGTCGGCCTCGACGCGCCGCCCGTCTCCGCCGCCGCCTGCGACCGGCTCGTCGAGACCCTGGCCGCCGGCCGCTTCGACCGCGCCCTCGTCCTCGTCTCGTACCACCAGAGCCCGCTGCCGATCGCGCTGCTGCTGCGGCTCGCCGGCATCGGGTGGATCGGCGCCGACTGCGAGGACTACCCGGGCGCCCTCCTCGACCTGCGCCACCGCCGGGGCGACCGGCGGCACGAGGCGGAGGCCGCGCTCGACCTGGCCCGCGCCGCCGGATACGCGCTGCCGCCCGGCGACGACGGCGGCCTCCGCGTCACCCTCCCGCCCGGCGCCGCCGCCCCCCGCGGCGTACCGCCCCTGCCCCGCCCGTACGTCGTCCTGCACCCCGGCGCCGCCGTCCCCGCCCGGGCGTGGAGCCCCCCGCGCGCCGCCCGGGCCGCGGCCGCCCTCGACGCCGCAGGGCACCGGGTCGTCGTCACCGGCGGCGCCGCCGAACGGGACACGACCGCTCTCGTCGCCGGACGCCACGGCATCGACCTCGGCGGTGCCACCACCGGGCTCGGCGACCTGGCCGGCGTCCTCGCCGGCGCCGCCGCCGTCGTCACCGGCAACACCGGCCCCGCCCACCTCGCCGCCGCCGTCCGCACCCCCGTGGTGTGCCTCTTCGCCCCCGTCGTCCCGGCCGAACGCTGGCGGCCCTACGGCGTCCCCCACGTGCTGCTCGGCGACCAGGGCGCCCCCTGCGCGCTGACCCGGGCCCGCGCCTGCCCCGTCCCCGGACACCCCTGCCTCGACGCCGTCGGCGACGACGAGGTCGTGGCCGCCGTGGCCGCCCTCCTGGCACCGGACCCGACCGCCGGGCCCGCCAGGGCGAAAGGAGCGATGAGCGCATGAACATCCTGCTGTGGCACGTCCACGGCTCGTGGACGACCGCCTTCGTCCAGGGCCCGCACACCTACCTGGTGCCGGTCACCCCCGACCGCGGACCCGACGGACGCGGCCGGGCGCAGACCTTCTCCTGGCCCGCCACCGTCCGCGAGGTCCCCCCGGAGGAACTGCCCGACACCCCCGTCGACCTCGTCGTGCTGCAACGCCCGCACGAGGAGGAACTGGCCACCCGCTGGCTCGGCGGCCGGCGGCCCGGCCGCGACGTCCCCGCCGTGTACGTCGAGCACAACACGCCCCGCGGCGAGGTGCCCCTCACCCGCCACCCCACCGCCGACCGCGACGACCTGACCCTCGTCCACGTCACCCACTTCAACCGCCTCATGTGGGACAACGGCGGCACCCGCACCGAGGTCGTCGAACACGGCGTCGTCGACCCCGGCCACCGCTACACCGGCCGGCTGCCCCGCGCCGCCGTCGTCGTCAACGAACCCGTCCGCCGCAACCGGTTCGTCGGCACCGACCTGCTCCCCGCCCTCGCGCGGGAGGCACCGCTCGACGTCTTCGGCATGCGCACCGACGGACTCGCCGCCCACCTCGGCCTGCCCGAGGACCGCTGCCGCACCCAGGACCTGCCCCAGGAACACCTGCACGCCGCCATGGCCCAGCGCCGCCTCTACCTGCACCCCGTGCGCTGGACCTCGCTCGGCCTCTCCCTCATCGAGGCCATGCTCCTCGGCATGCCCGTCGTCGCCCTCGCGACGACCGAGGCGATCGAGGCCGTCCCGGCCGGCGCCGGCACCCTGTCCACCCGCCCCGAGGTCCTCGCCGAGGCGGCCCGCCGCTACCTCGCCGACCCCGCCGAGGCCGCCGCCGACGGCGCCCGCGCCCGCCAGGCGGCCCTCGAACACTACGCACTCAAGCGCTTCCTGGCCGACTGGGAGCGCGTCATCGCGGAGGCACGCTCATGACGTCCCTGCCCCGGACCCACCGCACCCAGGTCCACCCGGCGCCGACCACGGCCCCGGCCCTCGACGCGCTCCGGGCCACCGGCCCGGCCCCCGCCGCCCCGGCGGCCCGCGCACCCCTCTCCATCGCGCTCGTCTCCGAACACGCCAGCCCGCTCGCCGTCCTCGGCGGCGTCGACGCCGGCGGACAGAACGTCCACGTCGCCCAGCTCGCCGGCGCCCTCGCCGACCGCGGCCACCAGGTCACCGTCTACACCCGGCGCGACGACCCCGGCCTGGACGTCACCGTGCCCCTGCGGCCCGGCGTGCTCGTCCACCACGTACCGGCCGGCCCCGCGGCACCGATCCCCAAGGACGACCTCCTGCCCCACATGGAGCCGTTCGCCCGCTACCTCGCCCAGCAGTGGTACGAGGAGCCGCCCGACGTGGCCCACGCCCACTTCTGGATGTCCGGGGTCGCCACCCTCCGGGCCACCGAGCACACCCGCGTCCCGTTCCTCCAGACGTACCACGCCCTCGGCACCGTCAAGCGGCGGCACCAGGGCGACGCCGACACCAGCCCGCCCGCCCGCGTCTCCTGGGAGCGGCGCGTCGGCCTCGGCTGCGACCGGATCGTCGCCACCTGCCGCGACGAGGTCGAAGAACTCGCCGCCATGGGCATCGCCCGCTCCAAGACCGACATCGTGCCCTGCGGCGTCGACCCCACCGTGTTCCGCCCCGACGGCCCGGCCGCCCCCCGCGGCCCCTACCGGCACCGGCTGCTGCACCTCGGCCGGCTGGTCCCGCGCAAGGGCGCCGCCGTCTCCGTCGCCGCCCTCCGCGGTCTCCCCGACACCGAACTCGTCATCGCCGGCGGCCCGCCCCGCGACGTCCTCGACACCGCCCCCGAGGTCCGCCGGCTGCGCGCCCTCGCCGTCGACGCCGGAGTCGCCGACCGCGTGTACTTCACCGGCGCCGTCCCCCGGCCCGCCGTCCCCGCCCTCATGCGGAGCGCCGACGTCATCCTCTGCCCCGCCGACTACGAACCCTTCGGCATCGTCCCGCTGGAGGCCATGGCCTGCGGCCGGCCCCTCGTCGCCAGCGCGGTCGGCGGCCAGCTCGACTCGGTCGCCCACGGCGTCACCGGACTCCACGTGCCGCCCGGGCAGCCCCGGCCCCTCGCCGCCGCCGTACGGCTCCTCCTCGCCGACCCGGCCCTGCGCGCCCGGTACGGAGAGGCCGGACGCCACCGCGTCCTGCGCCGCTTCTCCTGGGCCAGCGTCGCCGCCGCCACCGAGGACTCCTACCGCGCGGTCATGACCGCCTCCCACCCGTCCGTGACCGGAGCCCCCTGACCGCACCGCCCCGGACGGACCCCCGACAGAGGAAGGAGGTGCGGCCCGGACCCCCGCGTCCCGGCCGACCCCCCATGGACCACACCCGGACCCTGCTGGAGGCACGCCGGCACTGCCGGTCCCTCTGCCACGCGCTCGAAAGCCTCGAAGGCACCGAACTCGCGCGCCTCGCGCGCTGGGGCGGCCGCCTCGCCGACGTCCTCACCGCGGGAGGCCGGCTGCTCGCCGCCGGCAACGGCGGCAGCGCGGCCCAGGCCCAGCACCTGACCGCCGAACTCGTCGGCCGCTACCGCGAGGAACGGCCCGCCTACTCCGCCCTGTCCCTGCACGCCGAGACCTCCAGCGTCACCGCCATCGGCAACGACTACGGCTTCGACGAGGTCTTCGCCCGCCAGGTCGCCGCCCACGGCAGGCCCGGCGACCTGCTCATCCTGCTCTCCACCTCGGGCCGCAGCCCTAACCTCCTCACCGCCGCCGCCACCGCCCGCGCCCGCGGCCTCGGCGTCTGGGCCCTCACCGGCCCCGCGCCCAACCCGCTGGCCCAGGCCGCCCACGACGCCGTCTGCGTCGACGGCGCCACCACCGCCACCGTCCAGGAAGCCCACCTGGTCGCCGTCCACCTGCTCTGCGCCTGCTTCGACGCCGCCCTTCCCGACGCCCAGGCCGACCAGCGGCGGGCGCCCGCCCTGGACGCCCTGGCGCGCGAGGCGCTGCGGCCCACCGTCGTCGGAGGGGCGCCGTGAACCGCGGGCCGCTCGTCGTCGTCGGCGACCTCCTCCTGGACGAGGACATCGAGGGCACCGCCGACCGCCTCGCCCCCGACGCCCCCGCCCCCGTCGTCGACATCACCGCCGTACGACGACGGGCCGGCGGCGCCGGACTCGCCGCCCGCCTCGCGGCCGCACTCGCCGCCCGCCCCGACGACGAGGTCGTCCTCATCACCGCCCTCGGCACCGACCCCGCCGCCGACGCCGCCCGCCGCGCCCTCGGCGACCGGGTCCGCGTCGTCCCGCTGCCCCTGCGCGGCACCCAGCCGGTCAAGACCCGGGTCCTCGCCGGCGGCCGGCCCCTCGTCCGGCTCGACCGCGGCGGCGGCAGCCCCGGAGCGCCCACCGCGGAGGCCCTGGCGGCCCTCCGCACCGCCCGCGCCGTGCTCGTCTCCGACTACGGCCGCGGCACCCCCGACGCCCTCCGCCCCGCCCTCGCCGCCGCGGCCCGCCGCGTCCCCGTCGTCTGGGACCCCCACCCCCGCGGCGGACCGCCCGTCCCCGGCACCCGCCTGGCCACCCCCAACGCCAAGGAGGCCGCCCACTGCGCCGAGGACTCCGACCCCGCGCCGGCGGCCCCGCCGCACGCCACCACCGGCACCCCGGCACCCGCGGGCACCGCGCTGCGCGCCCACGCCGCGCGGGGCGCCGCGCTCGCCGCCCGCTGGGGAGCCGTGCACGTCGCCGTCACCCTCGGCGCCGACGGCGCGCTGCTCACCCGCGCCGGCCCCGGAGCGCCCCTGCTCGTGCCCGCGCCGCCCGTCACCGGGGGCGACCCGTGCGGCGCGGGCGACTGCTTCGCCGCCGCCGCCACCGTGGCCCTCGCCGACGGCGCCCTCCCCGAGGAGGCCGTGGAACGGGCCGTCGCGGAAGCCGCCGCGTTCGTGGCCGCCGGCGGCGCCGGAGCCGTACCGGAACCACCGGACCGGCCCCGTACGCCGGAACCGGACGGCTCGCGGGCCCGCGCGGCCGAACCCGCCGCACCGCCGAGCGACGCCTTCGAGCTGGCCCGCCGGACCCGGGAGCGCGGCGGCACCGTCGTCGCCACCGGCGGCTGCTTCGACCTGCTGCACGCGGGCCACGTCGGCCTTCTCGAACGAGCCGGACGCATCGGCGACTGCCTGATCGTCTGCGTGAACTCCGACGCCTCCGTCACCCGCCTCAAGGGACCGGGCCGCCCCCTCACCCCGCTCGCCGACCGCATCCGCGTCCTCGAAGCCCTCGGCAGCGTCGACGCCGTCGTCGCGTTCGACGAGACCACGCCCGAGCGCCTGCTCGACCGGCTGCGCCCCGACGTGTGGGTCAAGGGCGGCGACTACACCCCCGACGACCTGCCCGAGGCCGCCGCCCTCCAGCGATGGGGCGGCCAGACCGTCGTCCTGCCCTACCTCGACGGCCGCTCCACCACCTCCCTCACCCGGCGCGCGGCCAGGGCCGCCGCGGACCCGGCGGACCGATGACCCGGGCCCCCCGCACCCCCGCCGCCCCCGGACGCCGCACCGGCGCCCGGCCGGCCGCCGCCGGCCCGTACGCCCTCGCCGGTCCCCGCGGCAGCCGGCCCGAGGTGCTCGTGCTGCGCGCGCTCGGCACCGGCGACCTGCTGACCGCCGTACCGGCCCTGCGCGCCCTGCGCCGCGGGCTGCCCGACCACGAACTGCTGCTCGCCGCACCCGCCGGCCTCGCACCGCTGGCCCGGCTCACCGGCTGCGTCGACCGCCTGCTGCCGACCACCGCACGGGACCGCGAGGTGCCGGCCGACCTGCCGCCCACCGCCGGCCGCCCCGCCCTCGCGGTCAACCTGCACGGCAGCGGACCCGCCAGCCACCGGCTGCTCGCCCGGCTCGACCCCGGCGCGCTGTGGGCCTTCCGCCACCCGTCGGTGCCCGGGGTCCCGGGCCCCGCCTGGCTGCCCGACGAGCACGAACGGCACCGCTGGTGCCGGCTGCTGCGCTGGTACGGGCTCGCCGCCGACCCCGACGACCTGCGGATCGACCCGCCCGACACCGCCGGCGCACCCGACGCCGTCGCGTATCCGCCCCCGGTGGTCCTGCACCCCGGCGCCCAGGCGCCCTCGCGCCGCTGGCCCGTGGACCGCTTCGCCGCCGTCGCCCGCGAGGTCCGCCGCGCCGGCCGGCCGGTCGTCGTGACGGCGGGGCCGGGGGAGGAGACGCTGGCGCGGGCCGTCGCCGAACGGGCCGGTCTCGCGCCCTCCGCCGTCCGGGGCGGAGCCGACGGCCTGCCGTTCGACACGCTGTGCGCCCTGCTCGCGGGCGCCGCGTGCGTGGTCGTGGGGGACACCGGCATCGCCCATCTCGCCACGGCCCTGGGAGCCCGCTCCGTCGTGCTCCACGGCCCGGTGTCACCCGCGCTGTGGGGACCGCCCCAGGACGACGGACGGCACACCGTCCTGTGGCACCCCGACCCGGGGGACGCCGGCCGGCCCGGGGACCCGCACGCGGACCGCCCCGACCCTCGGCTGCTGCGCATCGGCGTCGACGAGGTGGTCGCCGCCGTCCTCGCGCCCGCCCGGGTCGCCCCGGCGGGAGCCGCGTCGTGACCGGGTCAGGCCGCGCTCTCCAGCGCGGGCCGGGCCAGGGCCGGCCGGACCGCCGGACCCTCGGCCACCAGGGGCACGGCCGCCACGGCCCGGCGGCCGTGCAGCAGCCAGCCGGCCGTCACGGCGGCGGCGACCACCACACCGCCCGTGACCAGGGCGCCGCGCGCGCCCAGCAGCTCCATCAGCAGTCCGAGGGCGGGAGGCGCGGCGAGGCTCCACAGCGTCCGGACGCTGTTCCACGCGCCGAGCACCCGGCCGCGCATCCGCGGCGGCGGATCGGTCTGGAGCACGGTGTTCTGGGCGGTGTCGGAGACGGACTCGGCGACCGCCATCGGCAGCGCGAGGACGACCAGGAACGCCAGGGACGGGGACGCCCCCGCCACCACCTGGAGCAGCGCGCCGCCCGCGGTGAGCAGGGCGACCAGACGCACCCGCGGCGCGCGGAGCCGGGCGCCGAGCACGGCGCCGACGATGCCGCCGACGGCGAGCGCCGACGACACGGCGCTGAACGACCCGGCGGAGCCCGCGAGCGGACCGGTGACCAGGACCGCCAGCGTCAGCGAGTAGTTCCGGCCGAACAGGGCGCTCACCGCGTTCAGTCCGGCGAGCGCGACGAGCCGCGGGCGGCGCGCGAAGAACACCAGACCGCCCCGCACGCTCGTGTCCTCGGCCTCCCCCGCCCCGCCGCTGTCGACGGAGACCGCGGGTTCCTGGGGCCGTACCAGCACGAGGAACGGGATGACGGCCGCCACGAAGAAGAACGACACGGCGTTCGCGGCGTACGCGGCGGCCGTGCCGAACGCGGCGACGGTGACGCCCGCCAGCGCGGCGCCCGCCAGCCGGCCGCCGCTGTGGGCGAGCGAGCCGACGCCGATCGCGGACGGCACGTCGGCGGCCGGGACCAGGTCGTTGCCGAGCAGCGCGCAGGCAGGGCCGTCGATCGTGGCGATCAGCCCGGTGACGACCGCCAGGCCCATCAGCACCGGCAGGCTCAGGCCGTCGGTCGCGACCAGGAGGGCCGTGGTCAGCGCGACGAGGCCCAGCGCGACCTGCGCCAGCGCCGCCGTCGCCTTGCGCGGCAGCCGGTCCACGGCGGCCCCGCCGAGCAGGCCCACCAGCAGACCGGGGGCCGCCTGAGCGGAGAGGGACAGGCCGGCCGCGGCCGGCGATCCGGTGATCTGGAGGACCAGCAGGTTCTGGACGGTCAGCTGCATCCAGGTGCCGACGCTGGACACCAGGTGGGCGACGGCCCACCACCGCATGCTGCGGTGGCGCAGCGACCGCCACGGCGAGCGGTCGTCCCCGGCGGCCGGGGGCGCGGAGAGGCCGCGAGGGTTTCGGGGGTTGCGGGACAGGGGCGGGAGCAGACGCAAGGAGGGCACGGGACGACCTGGTGCCGCGCGGACACGCGGCGGGAAAGGGAGGCGGAGTCGGGCGGACGCGGCCCGCCGGGTCCGTGGAGGACCCCGGCACCGGGCGGACGACCGTCGGCCATCGTGGCAGACGGTTCCCGAGAAGCACGGTGGCCGCCGTCACAGACCCCGCCCCCGCCCACCCCCGACACCTCAAACCTCCCCGCCCCGCAAGGGGTTGGGAACCGCGTGGGCTTGCTCACACACGCTCGGACGACGGAGGAGACACAGCGATGAACAGTGCAGCGGAGACCACCCCGCACGCCCGGCAGGCGCTCGTCACCGGCGGCGCGCGCGGACTCGGCGAGGCCATCGTGCGCCGGCTCGCCGGCTCGGGCACGGAGGTCCTGGTGGCCGACGTCCGCCAGGAGCAGGCGAAGGAACTGTGCGAGAGCCTGCTCGCCGAAGGGCTCAAGGCCCGCCCGGTCGGCCTGGACGTCCGCGACGCCGAGGCGGTCGGCGAACTCTTCGCCGACCTCGACGCCGCCGGCGACGCCGTCGACGTCCTGGTGAACTGCGCGGCCGTCGACGTCACCAAGTCCGTGTCCGAGCTCACCGCCGAGGAGATCACCCGGGTGATCACCACCGACCTGCTCGGCCCGATGTACCTGTGCCGCGAGGCGTTCCGCCGGATGGCCGGCCGCGGCGGCGGCCACATCGTCAACATCCTCTCGACCGCCGCTCTCCGCACCTGGACCGAGGCCGGGCCGTACGCGGCGGCCAAGACCGGCCTGCGGGCCTTCACCCACACCCTCTTCCAGGAGGCGCGCCGCGACTGCCCCGGCATCGGCGTCACCGGCGTCGTCGCGGGCGGCATGGAGACGCCGTTCATCATGGACCGCTTCCCCGACACCGACACCGAGCTCCTGCAGAGCCCCGACGTCGTCGCCGACGCCGTGATGTTCGCCCTGTCCGTGCCCGCCGGCAGCGCCGCGGCCGAACTCGTCGTCGTACCCCGCCGCGAGGTGTCCTGGCCGTGACGCGGCGGCACCGGCACACGGAAGGAAGGTGGCCGCGATGAAGGCCGTCACATGGCAGGGCCGCCGCAAGGTCTCGGTGGAGACCGTGCCCGACCCGGCGATCCAGGACCCCACGGACGTGATCGTCCGGATCACGTCGAGCGGGCTGTGCGGCTCGGACCTGCACCTGTACGAGGTGCTGGGGGCGTTCCTCGACCCGGGCGACATCCTCGGGCACGAGCCGATGGGCGTGGTCGAGGAGGTGGGCCCCGAGGTGCGGAGCCTGTCACCCGGCGACCGGGTCGTCGTCCCGTTCAACATCTCCTGCGGCACCTGCGCGATGTGCCGCGACGGCCTCCACTCCCAGTGCGAGACCACCCAGGTCCACGCCTATGGCACCGGCGCCGCCCTCTTCGGCTACACCAAGCTGTACGGGCAGGTGCCGGGCGGCCAGGCGGAGTACCTCCGCGTCCCGTTCGGCGACACCCTCCCCATCGCCGTCCCCGAGGGCCCGCCGGACGACCGCTACGTCTACCTCTCGGACGTCCTGCCCACCGCCTGGCAGGCCGTCGAGTACGCGGACGTGCCGCCCGGCGGCTCGCTCGCCGTCCTCGGCCTCGGGCCCATCGGCGACATGGCCTCCCGCATCGCGCTGCTGCGCGGCGCCGGCCTCGTCATCGGCCTCGACCCGGTGCCCGAACGGCGGGAGCGGGCCGCGGCCCGCGGCGTCCACACCGTCGACCCGGGCGACGGCACCGATCCGGTCGAGCGGGTCCGGGACCTCACCCAGGGCCGCGGCCCGGACGCCGTCATCGACGCCGTCGGCATGGAGGCGCACGGCGCGCCCGTCGCCCGCGGCCTGCACGCGATGGTGGCCCGCCTGCCGGACGCCGTCGCCCGGGGCCTCATGCGGCGCTTCGGCGTCGACCGGCTCTCCGCGCTGCACCTCGCGGTGGAGCTGGTCCGGCGCGGCGGGACGGTGTCGCTGTCCGGCGTGTACGGAGGAGCGGCCGACCCGATGCCGCTGCTCGTCATGTTCGACAAGCAGCTGACGCTCCGCATGGGGCAGGCGAACGTGCGCCGCTGGGTCGACCGGCTGCTGCCGCTCCTCGGCGACGACGACCCGCTGGGCGTCGACGACTTCGCCACCCACCGGGTGCCGCTGGCCGAGGCCCCGGAGGCGTACGACATGTTCCAGACCAAGCGCGACGGAGCGGTGAAGATCCTCTTCAAGCCCTGAGGTCCAGGACACGCGAGCGGCACCGGCGTCCTCCTCGGAGGCTGCCGGTGCCGCTCGCTTGTGCGCGGCCGGTTCAGGAGTCGGCGCTCGGCACCTCCAGCGGAGACGCGGGGGCGTTCTTCCGCTCCTGCTCCATCCGCTCGCCGAGCTCGACCAGCCGGTTGCGGCCCATGGCCTTGCGCACCTCCGGGAACCAGTCGTTCTCCTCCTCCTCGACGTGGTGCCGGACGTTCTCCATCAGCACCGTCATCTTGGCGTCGAAGCGCTCGTCCTCCGGGTCGAGCCCGTCGAGCTCCGACATCATCCACAGCACGGCGTGGTGCTCCTCGACGCTCTCCAGGACGTGGTCCTTCGTGTCGGGCGCGGCCTCGCGCGCCGCCGGGTAGAACACCTGCTCCTCGATCCAGGTGTGCGCGGTGAGCTCCCGGATGACCTCGTCGGCGATCTCCCGCTTGCGGCGGTGGTCGTCGTCGCCCGCCCGCTCGAACTCCTTGAACAGCTTCTCCACGGTCTTGTGGTCCTGGCGCAGCAGCACGATGCCGTCCATGGGCACTCCTCTTCGCCGGTGCGGCGGCCGTCCGGACCGGCCGCCGCGATGTCCTCCCAGCGTGTGCCCCGAACGCGCGTGCTCAGCCGTCCGCGGGCGGCGCGGCCCGGACTTCACCCGAACGCGCGTCCTCGTCGGGCGACCCCGTGCTGAGCAGCCGGTGGAAGAACGAGCGGTAACTGCGCAGAGCGGTCCGCAGGCTCTCGGTGTCGACGTCCTCGCCCTGCCGCCACTGGCCTTCGAGCCGCCTGCGGTGGTCGGCGAAGGTGGCGGAGAGCTTGTCCATCACGTCGGCCACGAGCGCGTCGGCCTCGTGCACGGCCCGGCGCGGGTCGTCCACGAACAGGCTCTGCAGCTCCCGCCAGCGGGTCCGGAACCCCTCCTCGTCGCCGGGGTCCATGAGGCGCGGCGCGGTGTCCGCCGAAGAGGCGCCACCGCCGGCGGCCGGGGCGGCCGGGGCGACGGAGGAGGTCCGGTCGTCGGCCGTGGAGCCGCCGGTACGGGAGCCCGCGTCGGGCTCGGCGAAGCCGCCGGGCCCCATCCCGGCGCCGGCGCCGGCTCCGTCCTCGGGGGCGGTACCGGTTCCGGCTTCGGCGCCGCTCCCGCGCCCGATGCCCCGGCCGGGCCCGACGCCGCTGCCCGGCCCGACGCCGCTGCCGGGCCCGGTCCCGGGCTCCGGACCGGCTTCGTCGCCCTGACGGGCCGCGCGCTCCTGACCCGCCTCGTCCCCCTGCCCGGTCCCGGTCGCCTGCGTACGTGTCCCGTCCGCGTCACCGGCGCGCCGCCCCGGCGTGTCGACGGCCTCGCCCGGGTACAGGGGCGGCCTGTCGCTGCCCCGCCCGGCATCGGTCCGGTCGGTCCGGTCGGGCCGCTCGGGGGTCTCGTTCTCGTGCATGGCGAGCGCCTCTCAGGACCGGCCGGAGCCGGACCGGTTTCCGTCGGAGAGCAGTTCGTCGAAGAGGACCCGGTAGTGGATCATCGCTCCCCGCAGCTGCTCGGTGGTGGCCCGGTGGTCGGCGCTCAGCCGTTCGACCTCGTGCGCCGCCCGGTAGTGCTCCAGGGTGCGGCCGTGCTCCACCGACAGGTCGCGGGCCCGCTGCTCGAAGTCGTCGGTGGGATAGCCGCGCTCCTGCATCAGGGCCGTCACGAGCCGGTCCGCGTCGTGGACCGCCTCCTCGGGGCGGTCGACGAACTGCTCCTGCACGCCGCGCCACTCGTCGGCGTACCGTTCCGCCAGGCCGGGGTCGAGCGGCCGGACGTTCAGGGACTCGTGCCGCTTCTCGCGGTCCTCCAGTTCCTGTTCGGCGGCTCGCCGACTGCCCGTCTCCTCGACGGTGCGGTCGTACTCGGGGCCGAAGCGCTCCCGCAGCCGGCGCTTCCGCCGCCGGCTCAGGAAGACCGCCACGGCGGCCAGAAGGAGGATCACCACCGCGACCGGGATGATGATGGCCAGAAGTGTTCCGGTGGACATGAGCCGACCCCCTTGACGGTGACGGGCCCGGACCCCTGCGCCTGCCCGGCGCCAAGCCGCTGAAACGGTCCGCGCATGAAACCGCCCGCTGCCGGTCACACGCCGGGGAAGAGTCCGGTCGCAACCGGCAGGAGGCACCCCATGGGCAACCCCCAGCAACCCGAACAGCGGCGCAGCGGCAAGGGCGCCGGCACCCCGCAGGACAGTGCGTCGCTCAAGGCCGGCCAGGGCCCGCGCCCGCAGCGCGGCGGCAGGCCGCACGGCACCGACAAGGGCGGACGCGGCGGCGGCGAGGGCGGCGGAACCCCGCCCGACCAGCAGGAGACCCCCGAGGAGGCCTGACAACGGCTCGCCCGACACCGGGGCCACCGGTGACCACCGGTGGCCCTGCTCCGCGTTCGGCCGGACGGGCGCTCACCGCCCGCCGCACGACGCCTTCCCCCAGGCGATCAGCCAGCCCGTCTCCTTCGCCGCGTCCATCAGATAGGCCGGGCTCATCCGGCCGCGCGGCACGTAGACGAGGTCCACGAGGAGGAAGGTGAGCGCGGTGCCGATCCCGGTGCGCCGGGCGTACCGCAGACCCTCGGGGGTGTTCGCCGCCCCCAGCATGGTGACCCCGGCCGAGAACAGCAGTCCCGCCGACGCCTTCTGCAGCCAGTGGTCCGTCTTGGGCCCGTAGACCCGCTCGAAGGTACGCAGCGACACCAGCGGCCACAGACCGCCGACGACGTTGAACAGGCCCTGGGCCCGGGCCACGGTGGCCGGAGCGACCATCTCGATCAGGTCCTTTCCCGGTCGGCCGCGCGGGGCGGCGGTGGGGCGTCCTCCCGCGACTGGCCGGAAGCCGGCCCGCCAAACCCCGCCCTGGTCAGGCCGCCCGTACCCAGAGCGCCACGACGCCGAGGACGAGGAGAGCGACCGCCCCCCACCTGGCCACGGCCCGGTGAGCCGGGGACGACCCGTCCCCGGCGGTGGCCGCCAGGCATTCCCGCAGCCCGTCGTCGGGCCAGTCCGGGCCGGTGCCGGACAGGAGGCGGACGGGGTCCGTGTGCCGCCAGCGCCGGAAGTCGGCGGCCAGGCCGCTCAGCGGCCCGCCGGCGGCGGGCCCCCGCCCCGCGCCGAGGCGGTCCAGGTCGGCCAGGGTCTCCGCGAAGAGCGGCCGGACGCGGTCGCCGTCGCCGGCCAGCGCGCCGGTCCGCAGGAGCACGTACGGGCCGAAGCGGGTGTCGACGTACGCGGCGAAGGCGTCGACGACGGGCGCGTACCGCTCGCCGATCAGGCCGGTCAGCCCGTCCCGCCGTCCGCGCAGGCGCGCCACCGCCGCGCGCCGCTCCGCCACCAGGTACGGGTACGTGGTGGCGCCCCAGTCGTCCAGCAGCTCCGCGTGCTCGTCGGTGCCGGCGTCCTCGGTGTCGGCGACCCGCGCCTCCGCGAGGTCCCCGGGGCCGAACAGCGCCCACCACAGCAGCGGCGGCCAGTCCTTGGCCACGAGTTCCGCCGAGCCGTCGAAGAAGCCGGCCCATTCGCCGGCCGACCCGTCGGGCATCCGGGGGAAGGGGGCGCCGCCGAGGTGCAGCCGCAGGCTCACCGGGCCGGGTCCTCCGGCCGGGGGCCGGTGGCGTACGGGTTCTCCTCGCCCTCGGCGAGCACACCGACGAAGGGGGCGCCCTCGCCGGCGAAGGTGTAGGCGCCGCCTTCGATGCGCTCGATCAGGCCGCGCGTCCACGCGGCGCCGCTGTCGGCCGCGTGCACCCACATGTTCATGATCTCGCCGATGTGGCCGAGCTGTTCCGGCCCCTCCTCGGGCGTGTAGTACTCGGTGACCGAGGACCGCCACCGTTCGAGGCCCTCGATCCGCTGCCGCAGGAGCGCGACCGCCTCGTCCCGCGGCAGGTCCACGAGGAAGCCGATCCCGGCGGACAGCACGTCGGTCTTCTGCTCGTGCGAGCTCAGGGCCTCGCGCAGCAGCCGGAAGTACTCCTCGGTGCCCTGGTCCGTGATCTCGTACTCGACGCGCGGCGGGCCGCCGGCGGTGCTCGGCGCGACCTCGTGGGCGAGGAGGAGTCCCTGCTTCGCCATCTGCTTGAGCGCGTGGTAGATCGAGCCGGGCTTGGCGTTGGACCACTCGTGGGCGCCCCAGTACTCCAGGTCGTTGCGGACCTGGTAGCCGTGGGCGCGTCCGTGCTGGCGGACGGCGCCGAGGATCAGCAGCCGGATCGCTGACATGCGCGCTTCCTCTCCCGTCCCCCGAAGGCGGTGATCACCCGCGCCACTCTACAAGTTTGACTAGCGGTGGGGCGGGGACCCTCGCCCCCGCACTCTAATCAAGTTTGACTAGTCGGGGAAGTGTGCCGTACGGTGGCGCCTCGCTCTAGTCAAACTTGACTAATGAACTCTCAGGGAGGGCGTGTGTCCGACCACGATCTGGCGATCGTCGCCGACGGCCTGCGGAAGCGGTACGGGGCCAAACAGGCCCTCGACGGCCTCGACCTCACCGTCCGGGCCGGTACCGTCCAGGGCGTTCTCGGCCCCAACGGCGCCGGGAAGACCACGGCGGTGCGGATCATGTCCACGCTGCTCCGCCCCGACGAGGGGCGGATCGAGGTGGCGGGGCTCGACGTCCGGACCCGCGCCGACGAGGTGCGGGCGCGGATCGGCCTGCTCGGCCAGCACGCCGCCGTCGACGAAGAGCTCAGCGGGCGGCAGAACCTGGAGATGTTCGGCCGCCTCCACCACCTCGGCGCCCGCCGCGCCGGGCAGCGGGCCGACGAACTCCTCGCCCGGTTCGGGCTCGCCGACACCGGCGACAAGGCGGTCGGCCGGTACAGCGGCGGCATGCGCCGCCGGCTCGACCTGGCGGCGTCCCTCATCGCCCGGCCGCACGTGCTCTTCCTGGACGAGCCCACCACCGGACTCGACCCTCGCGGGCGCACCGAGGTGTGGAACGCGGTCCGCTCGCTGGTGGACGGCGGCACGACCGTCCTGCTCACCACCCAGTACCTGGAGGAGGCCGACCAGTTGGCCGACCGGATCGCCGTGATCGACCACGGCAGGGTCATCGCGGAGGGCACGGCGGACGAGCTGAAGGCCCGCACCGGCGGCGACCGCGTCGACGTCGTCGTCCGCGACGCCGCCCAGGTGGACCGCGCCGCCGCCCTCCTCCCCGGCGACGTGCGGGTCGACCCCGACCGGCGTCTGGTCAGCGCCTCCGTCACGGACCGGATGGCCGCGCTGACGGAGACCGTACGGGCCCTCCAGGCGGCCGGGATCGAGGCCGAGGACATCGCCGTCCGCCGGCCGACCCTCGACGAGGTCTTCATGCATCTGACGAAGGAGGACGCCGCATGAGTACGACGGTCCACGCCGTGGCCACCGCGCCCCGCACCCGCTCCCGGCTGGGCTGGGCCCTCGCCGACTCCTGGACGATGACCAGGCGCGAACTGGCCCACTGGGCGCGCCGGCCCGTCCAGGTCGTCGTCGGCCTGGTCTTCCCGGTGATGCTGCTGCTGATGTTCGGCTACCTGATCGGCGGCGGCCAGGGCGTCGACGGCGACTTCAAGGCGTACCTGGTGCCCGGCATGCTCGCCATGACCATGGCCTTCGGACTGGAGGCGACGATGCTCGCCGTCACCCAGGACCTCGGCAAGGGCGTCATCGACCGGTTCCGCGCGATGCCGATGACCTCCGGCGCGGTCCTGGTCGGACGGAGCGTCGCCGACATGCTCCAGTCGGCGGTCGGCCTGGCCGTGATGCTCACGGTCGGGTACGCCGTCGGCTGGCGCTGGCACGAGGGGTTCGCCTCGTTCCTGGCGGCGGTGGGCCTGCTGTTGCTGCTGCGCTTCGCGATGCTGTGGATCGGGATCCACCTGGCGATGGTCGCCGGCAAGCCCGAACTCGTCCAGGCCGTGCAGATCCTGGTGTGGCCGGTCGGCTTCCTCTCCAACGCGCTCGCCTCGCCCGCGTCGATGCCGCCGTGGCTCGGGGCGGTCGTGGAGTGGAACCCGCTGTCGGCGACCGCCACGGCGGTGCGCGACCTGTTCGGCAACCCGGGCGCCGGCGGCGACTCCTGGGCCGCGGCCCACGCCGGACTCCTCGCCGTCGCCTGGCCGGTGGCGCTGATCGCGGTCTTCTTCCCCCTGGCGGTCCGCCGCTTCCGCAACCTCAGCCGCTGAGGCCACGGCCCCGGCGGGTCCC
The DNA here is from genome assembly GCF_042797055.1 of Streptomyces sp. NPDC057854. Taxonomy (NCBI): domain Bacteria; kingdom Bacillati; phylum Actinomycetota; class Actinomycetes; order Kitasatosporales; family Streptomycetaceae; genus Streptomyces; species Streptomyces sp. NPDC057854. The sequence goes on along the minus strand of NZ_JBHVMF010000001.1, from coordinate 78,349 downwards.
GCCCGCCCGGCGTAGGGTGCCGGGATGTTCGCGATGCCCGAGGAGTTCGTACGGACCACGGTCGAGCGGGAAGGAGAGGCCGGCGAGGAGTGGCTGGCCCGGCTGCCCGGGATCGTGGCGGAGCTGACCGAGCGCTGGGAGTGCGTGCCGGACGGGGCGGTGACGCACGGGGGAGTCGGCGTCGTCGTTCCCGTACGGCGGCGGGACGGCGACCCGGCCGTGCTGAAGGTGTCGTTCCCGCACCCCGGCAACGTCCACGAACCGGACGCGTTCGTCGCGTGGGGCGGGCGCGGTGCCGTGCTGCTGCACGCGTGGGACGACGAGCGGTTCGCGATGCTGCTGGAGCGGGCCCACGCGGCGACCCTCGCGGAACTCGCGGACGGCGAGGAGGTGGTCGCGGTCGCCGGGCGGCTCGGCCGCCGCCTCGCCGTTCCCGCGCCGCCCGGCCTGCCCCGGCTGAGCGCGCGCGCCGACGCGTGGGAGGAGCAGCTGCGCCGGGACGCGGCCGAGCTGCCGCACGCCCTGCCGGACCGGGTCCTCGGCGCGGCCCTCGCGACCGTACGGGACCTGGGCCGGGTTCAGCCGGAGACCGTCGTCCACGGCGACCTGCACGGCCGGAACATCCTGCGCGCCGACCGCGAGCCGTGGCTGGCCGTCGACCCCAAGGGGCTCGTCGGCGACCCCGCGTACGACGGCGGCACCCTGCTGAAGTCCCGCGCGCTGACGCTGCTGGACGCCGGCGACCTGGGCCGGGCCGTCCACCGGCTGCTGGAAGTCTTCGCCGACGCGGCGGAGGTCGACCGCGCGCGCGTGAGCCGCTGGGCCCAGCTGCACGCCGTCCAGGCCGCGTTCTGGGCCCGCCGCCACGGCTTCCGGGTCGCCCGCGGCGGTCCGCGGCTCGACCTGATCACCGCGTTCGCCGACGCCCTCGCGGAACTCCTCACCGACAGCGGGGACTGAGCGCCCCCGAAAGGATTTTTGCAGGGTCTGCATTTTTGCGTACCATGCAGCCATGGTCGAGGGGGTGTCCGCCGAGGGCGGACTCAGGGAACGGAAGAAGCGGGCGACGCGCGCCGCGCTGGTCGAGGCGGCGGTACGGCTGGCCGCCGAGCACGGTGCCGAGCACGTGACCGTCGACGCCATCAGCGCCGCCGCCGGCGTCTCCACCCGCACCTTCTTCAACTACTTCGACTCCCGTGACGAGGTCTTCGTCATGGTCGGCGCCGACGCGGGCGAACGGGTCCGCCGGGCCGTCCTCGCCGCGCCGCCGGAGCTGTCCCCCCTGGACGCCCTCCGCGACGCCTTCGCGGCGGAACTGGAAGAGGTCGAACAGCAGAAGGAGCTGTGGCGCCTCCACGCGGACGTCCTCCGCAAGGCACCCCAGCTCCTCGCCCGCCGGATCGGCGCCCACATGGCCGACGAACTCGGCCTCGCCGAGACCCTCGCCGAACGCATCGGCACCGGCTCACCGCTCTTCGCCGGCGACCGGCCCGAGTTCGCCTCGCCCGGCGACGAGGAACGGCGGCGCGCCCTGGGCCTCTACCCGCGGCTGCTCGCCTCCGTCGGCGGCGCGGCGCTCCGCGTCGCCTTCGAGCACTGGTCCGTCCGGCAGGAGGAGGTCTCCTTCGCGGACGTCTTCCGCGAGACCTTCGACCACCTCGCCGCCGGGCTCGTCCCGCCCCCCGGCACCCCCCCGGCACCCCCGCCTCCCACGACTGACGAACCACCCAGAAAGAGAATGCAGTGACCTCACCAGCGGCGCCGGTCCAGGCGTCCCCGGCCGCCATGACGGACCGGCAGATACTCCAGGCGATGTCCGGTCTGATGGCGGGCATGTTCGTCTCCATCCTGGCCGGCACCGTGGTCGCCAACGCGCTGCCCCGGATCATCGCCGACCTCGGCGCCACCCAGTCCTCGTACACCTGGGTCGTCACCGCCGAACTGCTCGCCATGACGGCCACCGTGCCGCTCTGGGGCAAGCTCGCCGACCTCTACAACCAGAAGCTGCTCCTGCAGATCTCCCTGAGCCTGTTCGTCGTCGGCTCGCTGCTCGCCGGGTTCTCCCACGAAGTCGGGCTGCTGATCTTCAGCCGCGTCGCCCAGGGCATCGGCGCCGGCGGTCTCACCGCCCTCGCGCAGGTCGTGATGGCGGCCATCATCCCGCCGCGCAGGCTCGGCAAGTACGCCGGCATCTTCGGCGCCGTGTTCGCCGTCGGCACCGTCGCGGGCCCGCTCATCGGCGGCGTCCTCGTCGACACGTCCTGGCTGGGCTGGCGCTGGTGCTTCTTCATCGGCGTCCCCTTCGCGCTGCTCGCGATCGTGCTGCTCCAGCGCACCCTCAAGCTGCCCGACCTGCGCCGCGAGGCGAAGATCGACTACCTGGGCGCCTTCCTCATCGTCGCCGGCGTCTGCGCGCTGCTCATCTGGGTGACGCTGGCCGGCAACAGCTTCGACTGGGCCTCCTGGCAGACCGCGGCGCTGACCGGCGGCGGCCTCGTGCTGCTCGTCGCGGCCGTCCTCGTCGAGGCCCGGGTGCCGGAGCCGGTCATCCCGCTCGGCATCTTCCGCAACCGCACCGTCACGCTCACCACCGTCGCGAGCCTCTTCGTCGGTCTGGCGATGTTCGGCGGCACCGTCTTCCTGTCGCAGTACTTCCAGATCTCCCTGGGCAAGTCCCCGACGGTCGCGGGCCTGATGAGCCTGCCCATGATCCTCGGCCTCCTGGTCTCCTCCACCGTCGCCGGACAGATCATCAGCAAGACCGGCCGCTGGAAGGCGTACCTGGTGGCCGGCGCGGTCACCATGACGGCCGGCCTCGGGCTGCTCGCCACGATCGGCGCCGACACCTCCTTCGCCCTGACCAGCCTCTACATGGCCGTCATGGGCGTCGGCGTCGGCATGCTGATGCAGAACCTGGTCCTGGCCGCGCAGAACGACGTACCGGCCTCCGAACTGGGCGCCGCGACCTCGGTCCTGTCCTTCTTCCGCAGCCTGGGCGGCACCATCGGCACCAGCGTCCTCGGCGCCATCCTCGCCAACCGGGTCGCCTCCGAGATGTCCAAGGGTCTCGCGGACGCCGGCGTCCCCGCCGACGGCGGCGGCGCCGCCGGCCACGGCGCCGTCCCGGACATGTCGACGCTCCCCGGCCCGCTCCGCGAGATCGTGGAGCACGCCTACGGCGTCGCCACCGGCGAACTGTTCCTCATCGCCACCCCGTTCGCCGCCCTCGCGCTGCTCTGCGTCCTCTTCGTGAAGGAGAAGCCGCTCAAGACCACCAGCGGCATGCAGCGCCTCGCCGAGGAGGCCGGGGACGGCACCCCGGACGGCCCGTCCCGCACCCCCGCCGACGCTCCGGCGTAACGCGCCCGAGCCACACGCCCGCGGCCTCCCGCACCCTTCGACGGTGCGGGAGGCCGCGGGCGTCTGCCGTACCCCTACGCGTCGGTGAGGAGGACCACCAGCAGGACGCGGGGGCCGTGCACCCCCTCGACGCGGTCGAGTTCGATGTCGCTGGTCGCAGAGGGCCCGGAGATCCACGTCAGCGGGCGCGCCGGGTCCAGGCGGGGCAGCGCCAGCGGCACGGAGGCGACGATCTGGGCGGCGCCGCGGACGACGCAGACGTGCAGGTCGGGGACGAGGGTGAGGGCCCGGCGGCCCTGGCCCGGCCCGCCGTCCAGCACGATCGTGCCGGTCTCGGCGATCGCCAGCGCGCAGCCCGTGACCACGGCGTCCGTGGCGTCCAGCTCGTACGGGGTGAGCGCGGCGTTCCCGTCGTGGCGCTGCTCCGCCGTCGTCGCGGACAGCCAGGCCGCGGGCAGGCCGGGCGGCACGGCGACCGTGCGGGCGCCGTGCCGGTCGAGCAGGTCCGCGACGAGCGCGGGCAGACCGGCCTCCGTGGTGCGGTGCACGCTCGCCCGGTAGTCGGCCAGGTTCGCGTGGAGGAGGTCCAGGAGCGCCGCCGGGTCGGCGGGGGCGTGGGCGGTGAGGTAGCCGCGCTCGGGTTCCCCGGCGGCGGGCGCGTCGGCGAGCGCGCGGCGGACCCGGCCGAGGATCCGCTCGCGGGAGGTTTGGGTCACGTGCGGTTCCTCTTCCACCAGTCGCGGAACGGTTCGGCGGGCATCTCGGGCAGGTCGCGGCTCTCCGTCCACGCACCGGCGCCCGGCCCGGGTAGCTTCCTCGGGTGCAGGGCGCGCGTCCTCGACGCGACCCGCTCGCCCGCGGCGAGGACGCCGGGGCGGTCGAGCACCCACGCCGCCGCCTTCACGGCGGCCTTCTCCAGGCGGTGCCCCTTGCCGCCCCGCTCCGCGACCTTCTCCCGCAGGTGGACGAGGACTTCGGGGATGTCGATGGCGACCGGGCACACGTCGTAGCAGGCGCCGCACAGCGAGGACGCGTACGGCAGGGAGGCGTCCACCTCACTGGCGGTGCCGCGCAGCTGCGGGGTGAGGATCGCGCCGATCGGACCGGGGTAGACGGAGCCGTACGCGTGCCCTCCGGCCCGCTCGTACACCGGGCAGACGTTGAGGCAGGCGGAGCAGCGGATGCAGCGCAGGGCCTGGCGGCCGACCTCGTCGGCGAGCGCGTCGGTGCGGCCGTTGTCGAGGAGCACCAGGTGGAAGGTGCGCGGGCCGTCCGCGTCCGTCGTCCCGGTCCACATGCTCGTGTACGGGTTCATCCGCTCGGCCGTCGAGGAGCGGGGGAGGGTCTGGAGGAAGACCTCCAGGTCCCGCCAGGTGGGGACGACCTTCTCGATGCCGACCACGGAGATCAGCGTCTCGGGGAGGGTGAGGCACATCCGGCCGTTGCCCTCGGACTCGACGACCACGAGGGTGCCGGTCTCGGCGACCATGAAGTTCGCGCCGGAGATCCCGACCTTGGCGCGGAGGAACTTCTCGCGGAGGTGCAGCCGGGCCGCCTCGGCCAGCTCGGCGGGGGAGTCGGACAGGCCCTCCGGCGCCGGGCGGCCCCACCTCCCCATCGTGTCGCGGAAGATGTCGCGGATCTCGCCGCGGTTGCGGTGGATGGCGGGGACGAGGATGTGCGAGGGCCGGTCCTCGCCGAGCTGCACGATCAGCTCGGCGAGATCGGTCTCGTAGGCGCGGATGCCCTCCGCCTCCAGGGCCTCGTTGAGGCCGATCTCCTGCGTGGCCATCGACTTGACCTTGACGACCTCCGTCTCGCCGGTGGCCTTGACCAGGCCGGCGACGATCCGGTTGGCCTCCGCCGCGTCCGCCGCCCAGTGCACGGTGCCGCCGGCGGCCGTCACGGCCTCCTCCAGCCGCACCAGGTACGTGTCCAGGTGCCGGAGCGTCCGGTCCTTGATCTGCTTCCCGGCCTCGCGCAGCGCGGCCCAGTCCGCGAGCTCGGCCACGGCGACCGCCCGCTTGTCGCGGATGGTGCGGGTGGCGTGCCGCAGGTTCGCGCGCAGGGTGGCATCGCGTACGGCCTCGTGCGCGGCCTTCGGGAAGGCCGGCATGCCGAGGAACGTCCCGCTCATCCGAAGGGCTCCTCTTCCGTGCTCGCCAGGATCTCGGCCAGGTGCAGGACGCGCTGCGGGGCGCCTTGGCGGCGCAGCATCCCGCCCAGGTGCGTCAGGCAGGAGTTGTCGGCGCCGCACAGGACCTCGGCGCCCGTGGACAGGGAGGCGCGGATCTTGTCCGCGCCCATGGCGGCGGACACGTCCGGGTTCTTCACGGCGAACGTGCCGCCGAAGCCGCAGCACTCCTCCGCCCCCGGCAGCTCCACCAGCTCCAGCCCCTTCACCGCCTCCAGCAGCCGGCGCGGCCGGTCGCCCAGGCCGAGCGCGCGCAGTCCGTGGCAGGAGGGGTGGTACGTGACCGTGTGCGGGAAGTACGCGCCGACATCGGTCACCCGGAGCACGTCGACCAGGAACTCCGTCAGCTCGTACACCCGGGGCACGAGCGCGTCGGACGCCCGCGCCAGCGCGTCACCGCGCCCCTCCGCCCGCGCCTTGCGCCCGATGCGCGGATAGTGGTCGCGGACCATGGCGACGCAGGAGCCGGACGGCGTGACGACGTGGTCGTAGCCCTCGAAGGCGCGGGCCGTGCGGCGGACCAGGGGCTCGGTCTCCCGGCGGTAGCCGGTGTTGTACTGCGGCTGTCCGCAGCACGTCTGGTCCCGCGGGAAGTCGACGGTCACACCGAGGCGTTCGAGGAGCCGAACGGTCGCGACGGCCGTCGACGGATGGAGCGTGTCGTTGACGCAGGTGGCGAAGAGGGCGACGCGCATCGGGAGTTCCTCCGACCGGACCGGCGGCACGGGCTGGACGAGGATGGTACCCAGCGCGGCGGGCCCGGGGGGGCCGCGGCCCCCCGCGACCGTTGCGGACCCCGGGCTCGCGGCGCACGCGACCAGGGCCCGCTCGCCGCGCCCGCCCGGGCCCCGAGGGGAGGCATCCGCCGGACGACCCGCCTCGACGGGGCGCCGGGCCCCGTACCGCCGCCGGGATCGGCACCCCTCCCGCGCGGCTTCCACCCCATCGGCCCAGCAGGAGCGCTGAGAACGGGCGAGGTCGCGGCGCTCGTAGTTACGTCGGGAGTCCAGGCCCCCGTCCGTACGGGGCCCGTCTCCGAGCGGAGTGATGGCGCGATGCCGCAGACCCTCGCCCTCTCGGTCGACTTCGGCCAGGGATTCACGGATGCCTGGTCCGCCGTCGCCGAGTTCGTCCCCAAGTTCATCGCCTTCCTGGCGATCCTCCTCGTCGGCTGGTTCGTGGCGAAGATGATCGCCAAGGTCGCCGACCGACTCCTGCGCAAGGTCGGCTTCGAGCGGATGGCCGAGCGCAGCGGCGTCGCGAACACCCTCAGGGGGTCGAAGTACGACGCCACCGGGATCATCGCCAAGATCCTCTACTACGCGGTGCTGCTGATCGCCCTCCAGCTGGCCTTCGGGGTCTTCGGCCCGAACCCGGTCAGCGTCATGATCAACGGCATCGTCGCCTGGCTGCCGCGGGCGATCGTCGCCTGCGTCATCGTCGTCGTCGCCATGGCCATCGCCCGCGCGGTCCGGGACATCGTCCAGGGCGCGCTGGGCAGCACCTCCTACGGCCGGGTGCTCGCCACGGCGGCGTGGGCGTTCATCGTCGGCCTCGGCGTGATCGCCGCGCTCAGCCAGGCGGGCATCGCGACCTCGGTGACCGGACCGGTGCTGACCGCGGTGCTCGCCACGATCGCGGGCGTCGTGATCGTCGGCGTCGGCGGCGGTCTCGTCACCCCGATGCGCAGCCGCTGGGAGCGGTGGCTGTCGGCCGCCGAATCGGAGACCGGCCGCGCCAAGGACCAGATCTCGGCGTACCAGCGGGGCCGCGCGGACGCCCGCGGCGGCATGTCGGCCGCGCAGGAGCGCATGGGCACGGAGCAGCAGCGCCGCGAGCGGCGCCCCGGCGAGGAGCCCCCGATGGACCCGATGTGACGGACCCCGTCCCGGGAGCCCGGCGTACGGCTCAGGCCGCCAGTAGGTCGTGCTCCCGGATCAGCCAGCAGACGGCCGTCAGCCGCAGCGACGCGAAGTCGTGCCCGACCGGCTCGACCCAGCCGACCTCGGTCAGCCAGTCGGTGAACCCGAGGACGTAGTCGGCGAGCTCCTCCCGGTCGAGCGTCCGGGAGTCCGGCCCGGAGCCCGGACCGCGCTGGGCCGGGAGGAGCGCGTCGCACACCGCGGCGGCGTGCTGGTCGACGGCGGCCACGAGCCCCGGCTCGAAGGAGAACTCCGAGAGCCGGGGCATGTACGTGGCGGCGACGTCGGTCAGCGGGCAGCCGGGCGAATCGTTCATCCCTCCACATTAGGCGGGCATCCGGTCACATCGGGCGGGCATGCGGGCACCCGGACCGTGACGTTGGTCGCAGCCGGGAGGGCTTGCGCCGCCTCCCCCCCGGCGGGCCTCCGCCGCTCCCCGGCAGCCCGCGTGACGCGGCGCACACCCCGGCCGGGACCCCGCCCCCCGCAGTCCGCGTGACGCGGCGCACACCCCGGCCGGGACCCCGCCCCCGGCGTGTTAGCTTCCGGCGGTGACGATCACGGCGGCGGACGGCCGCGAAACCTGCGCGGCACCGTCCGCCCCCGGCCCGGTGCCCGGCCCCGCCGGCCCCCTGGGCCCGCTCGACCTGTTCGGCGACCCCTTCGTGCGCGACCCGCACCCGTGGCTGGACCGCCTGCGGTCCGAGGCGCCCGTGCACCACGACCCCGCCACCGGGCTGTGGCTGGTCAGCCGGCACCAGGACATCCGGCAGGCCCTCCTCGACACCGACCGGTTCCTCCCGGACAACGCCCAGAGCGCCGTCACCCCGCTGTCCGTCGCCGCGATGCGGATCCTCGTCCGCGCCGGCTTCCGGCTCCCGCCCGCGCTCGCCAACAACGGCACCCCGAGCCACGCGGGACTGCGCCGCCTCGTGACACGCTTCTTCGACACGCGGAGCGTCACCGCCGCCGTGCCGGCGATCGAGCGCCTCGCCGGCGAACTCCTCGACGCGCTGCCCCCGCGCGTCCCCGGCACCGACGACCTCGACCTCTTCGGTCCCTACGCGCAGCTCCTGCCCTGCCGGGTGCTCATGGAACTCCTCGGCATCCGCGGCGTCGACCCCGCCACCCTGATCGCCTGGAGCGACGCCTCCCTGGAGCTCTTCTGGGGCCGGCCCACCCCCGCCCGGCAGCTGGAACTGGCCGCACTCGCCGGCGAGTTCCACCAGTGGCTCGCCGCCACCGTCCGCGACGCCACCGCCCCGCCCGGCTCCTTCGTCGCCGCGCTGGCCGCCCACCGGCTGCCCGACGGCACCCCGCTGGACGCCGACACGGCCGTCGCCGCCTGCTTCTTCGTCTTCATCGCCGGCCAGTCCACCACCGGGCAGCTCCTCGCGACCGTGCTCCGCAGCGCCCTCGACGAGCCCGGCGCCTGGGCGCGCGCCGCCGGCGAGCCGGGCTTCGCCGAGGCGTGGGCCGAGGAGGTCCTGCGCCGCGAACCGCCCGTCACCACCTGGCGCCGGGTGACCGCCGCACCCACCCGCCTGGGCGGCGTCGACCTGCCGGCGGGCGCCCACGTCCTGCTCATGCTCATGGGCAGCGGCTCCGACCCCGACGTCTTCCCGGACCCGGCCCGGATGTGCCCGCGCCGGGACAACGCCCGCGGACACCTGGCGTTCGGCGCCGGCCGTCACCTCTGCCCCGGCGCCACGCTCGCGCGTACGGAGGCGGCGGTCGCCCTGCGGGCCGCGGCCCGCCGCCTGCCCGGCCTCCGGCTCGCGGACCCCTCGGCACCGCCCCCGCTGCTCGGCCTGCTGTCGTTCCGGGCCCCGCTGGAGGTGCGGGTGGCACGCCCGGAGGACGCCGCCGCCGACCCCGGCGTCCGGGCCTGAGCCTTCCGCTTCTATGGCAGGGCGCGCCACACCCGTCCGCGCGGATGTGGTGGACCGACCCGTGGGCGCGCTCCCGCCCGTTCACCAGGATGTCCGCATCTCGACCCCCTCTGGAGATGCGACATGAAGATCAGGACATTCCTCGTCGCCGTGCTGGCGGCCGTCGGCGTCGCCGCGTCGACGGCTCCCGGCGCCGCGGCGGCCGTCCCGGCGCCCACCCGCGGCACGCTGCAGCAGTACGACATCACCGCCACGTACGTGAGCGGGCTCTCGTCCGGCGGATTCATGGCGAACCAGCTGCACGTCGCCTACTCCGACGTCGTCCAGGGCGCCGGCATCTTCTCGGCCGGTCCCTACGACTGCGCCCAGAACAACCTCAACACCGCCCTGTACGCGTGCATGGACACCTTCCAGGCCCGCAAGACCCCCGCCCAGCTGGAGCAGTTGACCCGCGACCGGGCCGCCGCCGGCACGGTCGACCCGGTCGCCCGCCTCTCCGGCGACAAGGTCTGGCTCTTCCACGGCACCAACGACAGCACCGTCAAGGCGCCCGTCAACGACGACCTCGCCACCTACTACCGGGACTTCGGCGCCGACGTCGTCTACGACGACGCGTCCGCCGCCGGGCACGCCTGGGTCAGCCCGATCGGCCCCAACTCCTGCGCCTCCACCAGCTCCCCGTACGTCAACAACTGCGGCGGCGACCCCGTCAGGTCCATGCTGACCCACCTGCTCGGCAGCGTGAAGCCGGCCTCCACGTCCGCCCTCACCGGGAAGCTGGTCCAGTTCGACCAGAGCGCCCACACGCCCGGCGGCAGCCCCGGCGCGATCAGCATGGGCGCCGAGGGCTTCGCGTACGTCCCCCGGTCCTGCCAGGACGGCGCCCCCTGCACCCTGATGGTCACCCTCCACGGCTGCTACCAGTCCTACGGGCAGGTCGGCACCGCGCTCATGGACAAGGCGTACCTCAACGAGTACGCCGACACCAACGACATGATCGTCCTGTACCCGCAGGCCACCACCATGACCGGCAACCCCCGTGCCTGCTGGGACTGGTGGGGCTACAAGTCCGCCGACTACGCCCAGAAGGGCGGCCCGCAGATGACGGCCGTGATGAACATGGCCAGGGCGCTCGGCGCCACCGGCACCACGAATCCGCCGACCGGACTGCCCGCCCCCGCCGGCCTCACCGTCACCGCCACCACCGACACCACCGCAGCGCTCTCCTGGAACGCGGTCCCCGGCGCCGCCTCCTACCACGTGTACCGCGACGGCACGCGCGTCGGCGGCACTGCCCCGATCACCACGCCCGCGTACACCGACACGGGCCTCACCCCCGGCACGGCCTACCGGTACACGGTCGCCGCCGTCGACTCCGCCGGCACGCCCGGCGCCCGCTCCGGCGCGGTGACCGCCACCACCACGGGCGCCACCGCCGTCTGCGTCACCGCCAGCAACTACGCCCACACCCAGGCCGGCCGCGCCCACCAGTCCGGCGGCTACGCCTACGCCAACGGGTCGAACCAGAAGCTCGGCCTGTGGAGCGTCGGCGTCTCCAGCACCCTCAAGGAGACCGCCCCCGGCCACTGGGTGATCTGCTGATCCGGCGGACGCGGCGGGTCAGCGGCCGACCGGGTCGCCTTCCGCGCCGTCGCCGCGGCCGGCGAGCGCCAGGTGACCGCCGTGGTGCAGGGGGGTGCTGAGGCGGATCCGGGCCGTCTCCCGGCCGGTCCGCGCGTCCAGGAGGTGGACCTCGCCGTGCCCGCCGCGGGTGACGGCCACGAGGTCGGAGCCCGGTGACGCGGCGACCGCGCGGCGCTCGACGCCCTCCCAGGGGGTGCCGCCCGCGCGGGGGGCGCCGTCCATGGCGGGCAGGGGGACGCGGCGGACGGCCGGGTCGGCGAGGCCGTGGTCCAGCAGGACGAGTTCGTCGCCGTCGGGGTGGACCCGGGTGAAGGCGGTGTGGTTCCGGGCGAAGGCCAGCCGGAAGACGAGTCCGGGCCCGAGGTCGGTGAGCGACGTGCGTCCGGTCGTCAGGTCGTGCCGCCAGGCCCGGTTCGTCCACTCCTGCCAGCGCGCCGGGTCGGACGGGCCGCCGCGCAGCGTGGTCCACAGGGCCGGCCGGCGGGTGTCGAGGCGGAGGTACCAGCCCCGGGCGGGGCAGTCCCACGGGATCACCGCCTCGGCCCGGAGCGCGTCGCCGTCCCGCCGGGCCGTGTGCACGCCGGCCGCCGTGGCGGCGAACACCCGTCCACTGCCCGGCTCGTGGGCGTCGCCGTGCCCGCCGTCGGGCAGCGGCAGCAGCGCGTGGGGCCGTGCCGGGGGGCATCCGGGCGGGGCGGCGAGGAGGTCGGCGAAGCGGTGGACGGCCAGCGCGCCGGGCGTCCGGTGCCGCAGGACGACGAGCGGTTCGGCGCCGCCGAGGACCGTGACGCCCGGCTCGTCGGCGCGGGTGCGGACCCGGGCGGTCTCGCCGGTGGCCAGGTCCACGACCGTGAGCAGGTCCGACCACGGGTCGGTGTTCCGTCCCAGGCCGGTCGTCACCGCCACCAGGCGGCCGGTGGGATCGCAGGCCAGGTGCTCGGCCGGTACGGCGACGGGGACCGCGTGCGCCACGAGCGCGTCGCCGAACGGATCGAGCACCAGCAGCTCGCCCCTGCGGTCGTCGACGCACGCCACCCGCCCGCCCGGCAGCGCCAGGAACCCGGCATGCTCGGAGAGGTGGCGGCCGGTGAGACGGGCGGTGACCGTGCCGTCGGGCACGGCCAGCACGGAGACGGATCCGGCCACGTGGTCGGAAACGAGGAGTGCGGTGTCGGTCAAGGGGTTCTCCGGACGGTAGGGATCCTTCGGCGAGTCAGCTGAAAATGATTATCATGTATGTTCTGTGCGTTCCAGGTTCCCGAGCGGAGAAGGCACCCACCCATGCCGAACGCACCCATCCCGAACGCCCCCACGCCGAGCGCCCGCAGGAGATCCGTACGCGGCTGGCTCACCACCGCCGTCGCCGCCACCCTCCTGGCCGGCTGCGGCACGTCCCCGGAGGCGTCCGCCCCCGACAAGCCCCGGCCGGCCACCAAGGCCGAGACCGCCGTCGAACCCATCGAGGCGGCCACGGAGTTGACCGACGTCAACGGCGTCCGCGTCGCCCTCGACAAGAAGCCGGAGCGGATCGTCTGCCTGTTCGCGCTCTGCGACGACATCCTGACCGAGCTCGGCATCGTCCCGGCCGCCACCAACAGCACCCTGCTCGCCCACCCCCGCTTCCTCGGCGAGGCCGCCGCGAAGAAGGTCCCCGTGGTGCCCGGCGGGTTCATCGCCCCGGAGGTGGAGGCGATCCTCTCCCACAAGCCGGACCTCGTCATCGGCCTGGGCGACACCCACGGCAAGCTCGCCCCGGCCCTGAAGGGCGCCACCACCTTCTGGGCCATGCAGCCCGAGACGTGGGAGGACAGTGTGGGCTACCTGCGCGACACGGCCGCCCTCACCGGCCGCACGGCGGCGGGGGAGAAGGCCGAGAAGGTGTTCCGCACCAGGCTCGCCGCGGCGGAGCGGGCCCCGAGCGACAAGACCGCCCTCGTCATCTACGGCAGCGACGAGAACTTCGGCGTGGCCACCCCGGACGGCGACGTGACCGCCAGCCTCTTCCCCCGGTTCGCCGCCTACCCGTGGAAGTCCCGCGGCGTCGAAGGCAGTTACAGCCTGGAGGAGATCCTCGCGCAGGGCGTCGACGTGCTGTTCGTCGAGACGATGAGCTTCGGCGGCGCCGACGGCAAGCTGTCCGAAAAGCTCGCGAAGAACCCCCTGTGGGGCAAGATCCCCGCGGTGCGCGACGGCGCCGTCCACGAGGTGGACCCCGAGGTCTGGGCCAAGGGGCGCGGCACCCGCTCGATGGGCATCGTCCTCGACGAGGCCACGGCCGCGCTGCGGTGAGCGCCACCCCTCCGGCGACGTCCGGGACGGCCGGGCGCCGTACGCGCCCCGGCCGCCGCGGGCAGCCGCTGCTCGTGCTCGCGATGCTGGGAGCCGCGGCGCTCTGCGCGCTGTGCCTCGGCACCCCGTACGTCCCGCCGCACCGGCTCCTCGGCGCCGTCCAGGACGGACAGGACACCCTCGCCGGCCTCGTCGTCACCGAACTCCGCCTCCCCCGGCTGGTGCTGGCCGTCACCGCCGGCGCCTGCCTGGGGGCCGCGGGACTGGTCCTCCAGGAAGCGCTGCGCAACCCGCTGGCCGTCCCCGAGATGCTGGGCGTCTCGTCCGGCGCGGCCCTGGGCGTCGCGGCACCGCTGGTCCTCGCGCTGTCCCTGCCCGCCCCGGTCCAGCCGCTCCTGGCGCTGGGCGGGGCGGTGCTCGGCGGCGGGCTCACCCTGCTCGCCGCCGGGCTGGGGCGCAGCCCGTCCGCCGTGCTCCTGACCGGCGCCGCCGTCGCCGCCGCGCTCCAGGCGGCGCTGCTGGTCCTCATGGTCATGGCCGACCAGCTCGACCTCCAGCTCATCTACCGCTATCTCCTTGGCTCCCTCTCCGCCCGCACCTGGGACGACGTCGCCGGCCTGTGGCCGTGGCTGCTCGTCGCGGCCCCCGCCCTGCTGCTGTGCGCGCCCGTGCTCTCCGTGATGCGGCTGGGCGACGCGGACGCCGAGGCGCTCGGCGTCCGCGCCCACCGGGCGAGGCTGGCGGCACTCGCCCTGGCCGTCGTGCTGATCGCGCCCGTCACGGCGGTGTGCGGGCCGGTGGCCTGGGTCGGCTTCCTCGCGCCGCACGTGGCCCGGTGGTTCCGCCCCGACGCCGGGGCGGTGCGCTGGCTCGGATGGTCGGCCGCCTGGGGCGCCGTGGTCGTGGTCGTCGCCGACGTGCCCGCCCGGCTGGCCCTGGCCCCCGTCGAGACACCGGCCGGCGCCTGGACGGCCCTGCTGGGCGTCCCGGCCGGTGTCGCGCTGATGCGGACCCGGCGCCGCGCCTGTGCGGCCGGGAGCGCCGCCGCCGGCGGGAGCGCCGTACCCACGCGGCTCGCCGGGCCGCGTACGCCCGAGCCCTCGGCGGCGTCCGGGAGTGCGCCGCCGACCTCCGGGCGGCCGGCCGGATCGGAGGGAGTGCGATGAGGCGGCGTTTCGCGGTGCTCGCCGTGCTGGCCCTCGTCTGCGCCGGGGCGGACCTCGTGGCGGGGCGCGGCATGTCGCCGGCCGCCGCGTGGGACGTGCTCGCGGGCGGCGGCGACATGACGGAGCGTCACATCCTGCTCCAGCTGCGGATCCCCCGCACCCTGGTGGCCCTCGGCGCCGGAGCGAGCCTCGCCGTCGTCGGTCTGGTCCTCCAGTCCGCGCTCCGCAACCCGCTGGCCGGCCCCGAGGTCACCGGCGTCACACCGGGCGCGGTCCTCGGGGCGGTGCTGGCGACGGCCCTCGGGTTCGCGGGCTGGGAGTCGCCGCTCGCCGTGGTCGCCGCCGCCTGCGCGGGCGGCTGCGCCGGAGCGCTGCTGCTGTGGCTGCTCGCCGGCCGGACGGGAGGGGACCCCGCCCGCACCGCCGTGCACGGGGTGCTGGTGTCGGCGGTCCTCGGCGGATTCACCGCCATGGTGTTGCTGGTCGAGCCGGGCCAGCTCGGCAGCGTCGTGCAGTGGCTGGTCGGCACCACGGAGGGCCGGGTGTGGGAGCACTGGCACCTGCTGTGGCCCTGGGCCCTGTTCTGGGGCGCGGCGGCCTGGCTGCTCGCCGGCCCGCTGACCCTGCTGCGGTGCGGCGACGACACCGCGCGGGCGCTGGGCCTCGCCGCCCACCGGGCCCGCGCCCTCGCCCTGCTCTGCGCCGTGGCGCTGACGGCGGGCGCGGTGGCCGCCGTCGGGGCGCTCGGCTTCGTCGGCCTCCTCGTCCCGCACCTCGCCGTGGCCGTCTTCGGCGCCGACCTGCGCACCGGGCTGCCCGGCGCGGCGCTGCTGGGCGCGGTCGTGGTGTGCGGGGCGGACGCGGCGGCGCAGCTGTGCTCGCGGCTCGCGGCCGACGCGTTCGGCGCCGGGCCGCTCACCCTGCCGGTCGGCGCGCTCACCGCCTGCCTCGGCGCCGCCCTGCTGCTCGTCGTCGTGCGGCGCGCGCCGGACCGTACGTACTGAAGCCGACGGAGGACGGAAGACAGACATGACCCAGTCCATGGGGATCCACATCGAGGGCGTCCACGTCGGGTATCCCGGACGTCCCGTCCTGCGGGGCGTCGACCTGACGGTGGAGCCGGGGGAGCTGACCGCGCTCATCGGCCTCAACGGCTGCGGCAAGTCCACCCTGCTGCGGGTCGCCGCCGGCCTGCTGGCGCCGGACCGGGGGAGCGTGCGCCTCGGCGGACAGGACCTCGCCGGGCTCTCCCGGCGGGCCACCGCCGCGCGGGTGGCCCTGCTGCACCAGTCCGCGCCGTCCGTACCGGGCATGACGGTGCGTCACCTGGTGCGGCAGGGGAGGTACGCGGCCCGCGGCCCGCTGGGCATGCTGCGCGAGACGGACGACCCGGTCGTCCGGCGCGCGCTGCGCGACGTGGGCGTGGAGGGGTGGGCCGACCGGGACGTCGACGCGCTGTCCGGGGGCGAGCGGCAGCGGGTACGGCTCGCGATGGCGCTCGCTCAGGACACCCGCGTCCTGCTGCTCGACGAGCCGACGACGTACCTCGACCTGCACCACCAGCTCGACGTGCTGCGGACCGTGGTCCGGCTGCGGGAGGAGCGCGGGCTCACCGTGGTGATGGTGCTGCACGACCTGGCGCACGCCGCCCGGTTCGCCGAGCGGATCGTCGCGCTGCGGGACGGCCGCGTGGTGGCCGACGGCAGCCCGAAGGAGGTCGTCACGCCGGTGCTGCTCGCGGACGTGCTGAACGTCGCGGGGCGGGTCGGGAGCGACCCCGAGGGCGGCTGGCCGGTGTGTTACCCAGATCACCCTCTTCCCGGGCCGCAAGATCTAGAAAATGAAAACCATTCCCATTAGTGTCGTCCACGGCGCTCGACCGAACGCCACAACTGCCTTACAGAAAAGGTGAGTTCATGAACAACGAGCAGATCTTCGCCCCGATCGCCGACCCGGGCCAGCTGGCTCACGACTCGGCCTCCCACTCCAACGCCCTCGTCGAGAACCCCTTCGAGGACTCCGTCGAGAGCACCGAGGAGTAAGCGGAGGACCCCCTCCCTCGACCGTGGGCCCGCCCGCCTGTTGCCGTTCCGGGCGGGCCCACGCCTGTTCCGCCCACGCCCTTGCCCCCGTCCCCCAGCGTCGTCAGGAGAACGCCGTGACCCGCAGCCGGCTCGCCCCCGGAGTCGACGTCGTCGCCGTGCCCGGCCGCGGCCTCGCCGTCCGCACCCCCGCAGGAGAGTTCCTCAGCGTCAGGACCCGCGACGCCGACGAGCACGCCCTCCTCGCCCGGCTCGCCGGTGACGGCCCCGCCCCCGACGCCACCACCGGAACCGCTCCCGGCGACGAGGAACTGCGGCGCGTCCTCCAGGCGTTCGAGGACGCCGGCTACCTCGCCGACGCACCCCCGCCCCCGCGCTGGCCCGCCGCCCGCCGGTCCGTCCGCCTGCTCGGCGCCCCCGCACTGACCGGCCCCCTCGCCGCCCACCTGACCGCCCTCGGCGCCGAACCCCGCACCACCCCCACCCCGGAAGGCGTACGGCCCCCGGACCTCGACGCCCTGCTCGACGGACGGCCCGCCGCCGTCGTCTGGTGCCTCGACGGCCCCGTCCCCGACGGACTCTGGGACGCCGCCGACCGGCTCCCCGGCCACGGCGTCGCCTGGCTGCGCTGCCACCGCGAGGGCTGGCAGGCGTACGTCGAACCGCTCGCCGCCGCCCCCGGCGACGTCACCGCCGCCCACGTCCGCACCCGCCGCCTCGCCGCCACCCCCGCCCACCGCGAACTGGCCGCCTACTGGACCGGTCCCCGCACCTCCGGCGCCCCCGCCCGCCTCACCCCGCCCGTCGCCGCGCTCCTCGCCGCCCTGCTCGCCGACGACCTCAGCCGCTGGGCCACCGACACCCCGGCCAGCGCCGGTTTCCCCGCCCGCCGCCGCCTCCGCGCCGTCGACCTGCGCACGCTGACCGTCACCGACCACCCCGTCCTGCCGGTGCCGCCGGTCGCCCCCGTACCGGAGAAGACCGCGTGACCGCGCCCGCCCCGGCGCCGGCCGCCGTCGGCGGACTCGCCACCGACGTCCACCTCCCCGACGGCCCCGGCCCGTTCCCCGCCGTCCTCCTCCGCACCCCCTACGACCGCACCCGCCACCGCGCCGAGGCGCGCTCCTGGGCCCGCCACGGCTTCGCCGCCGTCGTCCAGGACGTCCGCGGCCGGCACGCCTCGCCCGGCCGCTGGCAGCCCTACGCGCACGAGACCGCCGACGGCACCACGGCCGCCCGGTGGATCCGCCGCCGGCCCTGGAGCGACGGACGGCTCGTCGCCGCCGGCGCCTCCTACGCCGCCCACTGCGCCGTCACCCTCGCCCTCGAAGCCCCCGCCGACGCCCGCCCGGACGCCGTCATCGCGGCCGTCCCCGCGCTCGGCGCCGCCGACACCGCGCGCGAACCCACCGGACCGGAACGGCTCCGCGCCCGCGCCGGCTGGTGGGCCGCCCACGGCGACCGCCCCGACACCGACGAGCACGCCCTCGCCACCGCCCTCGCCGAGGACCCCGCCCTCCTCGCCCACCTGCCGGTGACCGCCCTGCCCCAGCGGCTCGGCCGGCCCCTGCCCTCCTGGCCGGGACTCTGGCGGCACCGCGACCGCGGCCGGCTCACCGCCCTCGCCGCCCGCGCCGGCGTGCCGCTGCTCGCCGTCGGCGGCCACCACGACCACTTCACCGACGACACCGTCACCCTGTGGCACACCTGGGGCGGCTCCGCCGCCCGCCTGCTCCTCGGCCCCTGGGGCCACGGACTCACCGCCGAACCCGGACCCGGCGCCCGCCCCGCCCACCACGCCGACCTCGGCGGGCTGTACGTCCGCTGGGCCCGCCGCGCCCTCGCCGGCGAACTCACCCCGGGCCGGCGCGGCGCCGTCGCGCTCGGCGGCAGCGACCACTGGCTGCCCGCCGACACCCCCACGGAACCCCGCACACCCCGGCTCGCCCTCCTGCACGGCGCCGCCTTCACCGCCGACCCCGACCGCCCCGTCCGCTCCGACGACCTCACCGTCCCCACCGGCGGAACGCCCGACCGCTGCCTGCTGGCCACACCGCCGCTGCCGCGCCCCCTCGACGCGCTCGGACCCGTCCGCGTACACCTCCGCGCCCGCGCCGAAACCACCCACACCGACTGGGCCGCCCGCCTCGTCGCCCTCACCCCGCACGGCACCGCCGAACGCCTCGCCGCCGGCATTCTGCGCCGCGAGCAACCAGCGGGCGAGGAAGCCGAGTTCACCATCCTGCTGGGCCGGATCGCCCGCCGGCTGCCCGCCGGCACCCGGCTCCGCGTCGAGATCGCCGGACACCACTTCCCCGCCCACGCCCGCCACCCCCACACCGCCGACGACCCGGTCACCGCCACCCGGCTCCTCGCCTCCCGCCGCCACGTCACCCCCGGAAGCGTCACGCTCACCCTCCCCGCCCTCACCGCCCGCCCCGCCACCACCGACCCCGCCAAGGAGCTCCTGCGATGACGACGCTGCCGCTGGAAGCACTCGTCGACCCGGTCTGCGGCCTCGTCCGCAAGGTCAAGCCCGTCGAGCACCCCCCGGGCACCCCACCCCGCTACACCGCGCTCACCGCCGAGATATCCGACGCCCGCAGACACGGCCTGTGGCCCGCCGACCGGGTCTCCCTCGGCACCACCTTCGGCGACCCCGCACAGGCCCGCGTCGCCGCCATCGCCGAAGGCGTCGAACGGTACTGCGGCAACCGCGTCCCGCCCGCCGGCCACCCCGACGCCCCGCTGCGCGCCACCGCCGCCGAACTCGCCGACAAGGGGCTGCGCCTGTACGGCCCCGGGGACCTGCCCGCGTACGCCGCCTGGCAGTACGACCGGGCCGGGTTCCCGTACCGGCGGCTCACCGCCGACACCCCCGCCCTCTGGACGCGCGGCACCGAGCACCTGCCCGACGGCGCCACCACCGAGGTGTGGGCGCCCGTCGCCCTCACCCACCTCAACTGGCGCCAGGGCGACCTCCGCGACCTGCCCCGCACCCACCACCTCAACTACGCGGGCATCGCCACCGGACAGGGACTCGACGACGCCGTCGAACGCGGCCTCCTGGAGACCGTCGAACGCGACGCCCTCGAACTCTGGTGGCACCTCGACGGCCCCACCCGCGGCATCGACCCCGCCAGCGTCCCCGGCCTCCTGGACGACCTCGCCGGCTCCGCCCTCGACGTCCACCTCGTGGAGATGCCCTCGGAGTTCGCGCCCTGCGTCGGCGCCCTCGTCCACGACCCCGCCCTCGGCCTGTACGCGGCCGGCTTCGCCTGCAAGTACGACCCCGCCGAAGCCGCCCGCAAGGCGGTCCTCGAAGCCGTCCACACCTGGGTCTTCACCCAGGGCCTCACCGGCCCCGACGGCTGGGTCTTCCAGGCTGTCGACGCCGGCCTCCTCGCCCGCGGCCTCTACCTGGACCACCGCCCCGACGCCCGCTACCTCGACGCCTGCGGCCCCGACTTCGCACACGTACGGGACCTGGGCGCCCACGTCCAGGTGTGGCTCGACCCCCGCGTGGCGGCCGAGGCCCGCCGGTTCACCGACCCCGCCCACGGCACCGTCCCCGTCGACGCCGTCGAACCCGGCAGCCGCGAACGGCTCACCCGCGCCCTCCACGCCGGCGGCCACCGGGTGATGACCTTCGACCTCACCACCGAGGACGTCGCCGAGACCTCGCTGCGCGTCGCCCGGGTCCTCGTCTCCGGACTCCTCCCCAACGCCCCCGCCGCCTTCGGCTACTTCGGCTGCCCCCGGCTCGCCGACACCGCCGTCCGGCGCGGCTGGCGCACCACCGCGCCCAGCGGCCCCGAGGACTTCACGCTCGCCCCGCCGCCGCACATGTGAGGCCGCCATGGACCACCCCGACGACCTCCCCGCCGCCCTCGCCGACGCCCGCTCCGCTTGCCTCCCCGGCCCCGACACCCCGGCCGGACCCGCCGTCCCCGCCTGGCCCGGACCACCGCTCGCCCTGCCGGAAGCCGGCCCCGCGGAACTCGACCTCGACGCCCTCCTCCGGCTCTCCCTCGCCGCCGCCGACACCTCGGGACGCCTGCGGCCCGCGCCGTCGGCCGGCGCGCTCCACCCGGTGGACGCCGTGCTCGCCGTGGGGGAGGGCTGCTCCCTGCCGCCCGGCCGCTACGGCTACGACCCGCTCCGCCACCGCGTCCACCGCCTCGGCGAACCCCGCGCGGACGGCACCCCCGGGGTGACCGTCGAACTCTCCGTCACCGCCCGGCGGACCGCCTCCCACTACGGGCACCGGGCGTGGCCGCTGCTGCTCCTCGACACCGGGCACGCCGCCGCCGCGCTCCACCTGGCGGGCCGGGCGCTGGGCGCGGCAGCGCCCGTACCCCGCCTGGACGGCGACCCGGCGCACGACAGCGTGCTCGCCACCGTCCCCATACCCCCGCCCGCCCCCGCGCCCCCGCCGGCCCGCTTCCCGCCTGCCGCGCTCCTGGCCCGCCGCAGCGACCCGCCGCCGCTGACCGGCACCCCGCCCGCCGATGCGCTCGGCGCCGTCCTCGCGACCGCCGAACAGGCCGGCGGCACCGAACTGCGCTGGTGCGCGGCCGTGGGCGGCGCCCGGCCCGGACTCCTGGAAGCGGCCCCCGACGGCGGGACGCCGCGCCGGTCCGCCGCCGGCGACGCCCGGCCGACGCTCGCCGTCTGGGCGGCACAGCAAGGGTGGATCGCCGGCGCGGGCGCCGTGCTGCTCGCCCGCGGCTGTCCCGCCGACGCCGGCGCGCCGCACATCCGCCGCACCCACCTGCGCGCCGGCTTCGCCGTCCACCTGGCCCACCTGACCGCGCGCCGGCACGGCCTGACCGCCCGGCCCGTCGGCTCCTGGCAGCAGGCCGACCTCGGCGCCGCGCTCGGCGTCCCGCCCGGCAGGGACTGGATCGTCCACGCACTGGCCCTCGGCACCCGCCCCGCCGACGAGGAGAACACCCCATGACCGTCGTCCACCCCGAACTCCGCCGCGCCGCCAGGACCGCCCGCCGCCCCCTGCTCGCCGCGACCCTCCTGCACGGCGCCGTCACCGTCACCCACCTGGCCCAGGCCGTCCTCCTCGCCCTCGCCCTCGCCGACCTCGCCCGCGCCCGGACCGAACGCCTGCCCTGGCTCCTCGCCGCGGTCCTCGCCGTCGTCGCCGCGCGCGCCGCCCTCGCCACCCGGCAGCGGCGCACCGCCGGCCGCGCCGGAGCCGAGGCCAGGGTCGCGCTCCGCGACGAACTCCTCGCCCGCCTCGGCCGGCTGGGCCCCGCCCATCTGACCACCGCCCGCGCCGGAGCCGTCCGCACCACCCTCGTCGACGGCGTCGAAGGAGTCGACGCGTACGTCTCCCGCTACCTCCCCCAGCTCCTCCTCACCCTCGCCGTCCCACCGCTGCTCCTCGCCGTCACGGCCCTGGTGGAACCCGCCGCCCTGCTCGCCCTCGTCCCCGCCCTGCTCCTCGCCCTCGCCGGCCCCCGCGCCTGGGACCGTCTCCTCGCCCGCCGCGGCAAGGAGCACTGGGACACGTACGAACGCCTCGGCGCCGACTACCTGGAAGCCCTCCAGGGCATGCCCGCCCTGCGCGCCGCCGGCGCCGTCCGCCGCACCCGCGCCCGCCTGGAGGAACGCTCCACCGCCCTGCACCGGGCGACCGTCGCCCAGCTCCGCGTCTCCCTCGTCACCACCGGCATCACCGACCTCGCCATCCAGGGCGGCACGGCCGCCGCCGCCCTCCTCGCCTGCCGGTCCGCCGTCGGCGGCGCCACCACGGCGACCGGCACCTATCTCGTCCTGCTCCTCGCCGCCGAATGCTTCCGGCCGGTCCGCGACCTCGCACGCGAATGGCACGCCGGGTACCTGGGAGCGTCCGCCGCCGACGGCATCGCCGCCCTGCGCACCGCCGAACCCGCCGTCCCCGACACCGGCACCGCCCCCGCCGACTGGCCGACCGCACCCGAACTCCGCTTCGACAACGTCCGGTTCGCGTACGCCGGGGCCGAAGGGCCCGCCCTCGACGGCGTCACCTTCACCGCGCCCGCCGGCCGCACGACCGCGATCGTCGGCCCCTCCGGCGCCGGCAAGTCCACCCTCCTCGCCCTGCTCCTGCGCCACCACGACCCACGCGAGGGCCGCATCACCCTCGACGGGCTCCCCACCACCGACTACGCCCTCGACGCCCTGCGCACCGGCGTCGCCGTGGTCTCCCAGGACACCTACCTCTTCCACGCCACCGTCGCCGACAACCTCCGCATGGCCCGCCCGGACGCCACCGACGACGACCTCGCCACGGCGGCCCGCGCCGCCGGCGTCCACGACGAGATCACCGCCCTCCCCGACGGCTACGCCACCGTCCTCGGCGAACGCGGCGACACCCTCTCCGGCGGCCAGCGCCAGCGCCTCGCCCTCGCCCGCGCCCTCCTCTCCGACGCCAGGGTCCTCGTCCTCGACGAAGCCACCAGCTCGGTCGACGAACGCCGCGAGGCCGACATCGTCCGCGCCCTGGCGAAGGCCGCGGGCGACCGCACCGTCCTCGTCGTCGCCCACCGCCTCGCCGCCGTCCGCCACGCCGACCACATCGTCGTCCTCGACGCCGGACGCGTCGACGACACCGGCGACCACACCCGCCTCGTCGAGGCCGGCGGCGTCTACGCCCGCCTCGTCGCCGCCGGCCGCACCCACCCCGGAGACCTCGCCGCATGACCGCCACGCCCCCGCCCTCCGCCGCCGCACCCGACCGGGGCGCCCTGCGCGCCCTGCTCCCCGCCCTCGCCGCCCACCGGCTGATGACCGCCCGCACCTGCGCCGCCGCCCTCCTCGAGCAGGGCTCCCTCGTCGCCCTGGCGGCCCTGGCCGCCCACACCGTCGGCAGGGCCGTCATCGAGCACCGGGCGCCCGCCGCCGGCACGGTCGCCGCGCTCACCGCCCTCGTCGCCCTGCGCACCCTCATGACCTGGCGCGAGATGGACCTCTCCCACGACCTCGCCTACCGGGTCCTCGCCGCCCTGCGCGTCCGCGTCTTCGACGGACTCGCCCGCAGCGCCCCCGCCCGCGTCGCCGGCCGCCGCAGCGGCGACCTCGCCGCCACCGCCCTCGCCGACGTGGAGGCACTGGAGTTCTTCTACGCCCACACCACCGCCCAGATCCTCGCCGCCGGCACCGTCTTCACCGGCGGCGCCACCGTCCTCGCCCTCGCGGAACCCTGGCTGCTGGCCGCCGTCCTGCCCGCCGCCGCCCTCCTCACCGCCGCGCCGTTCGCCCAGGCACGCCGGCGCGCGGTCCGCGGCGCCCGCACCCGGGACGCCCTCGCCGCGCTCTCCGCCGACACCGTCGAAACCGTCGACGGCCTGCGCGAACTGCTCGCCTTCGGTGCCCTCGGCGCCCGCCGCCGCCGGCTCGCCGCCGCCGGACGGACGGTGGGCGACGCCCAGCGCGCCGAGGCGACCGCGGAAGCCGTCGCCGCGGCCTTCCGCGACCTCGTCATCGTGGCGGCGGTCCTCGGCGTGGTGGCCACCGCCGCCCACTCCGTCACCTCGGGGCGGCTGCACGGCGCCTGGGCCCCCGCGGCGATGGCCCTCGCCCTCGCCGTCCTCGGCCCCGTCGCGGAAGCCGCCCGCGCCCTCAGCCAGGCCGTCTCGCTGCGCGCCGCCGCCGCCCGCGTCGGCGCCGCCGTCACCGCCCCCGCGCTCGCCCCGCCTCCGGCCGACCCCCGCCCCCTGCCCCCGGGCCCGCTCGGCATCCGGCTGCGCGGCGTCCGCTTCGACTACGGCGGCGCGACCGTGCTCGACGGCCTCGACCTGACCGTCCCCGCCGGGCAGACCCTCGCCCTGGTCGGCGCCTCCGGCGCCGGCAAGTCCACCTGCGCCCACCTCATGGCCCGCTTCTGGGACCCCGCTGACGGCACCGCCCAGCTCCTCCCCGCCGACGGCGACCCCGTTGACTTGCGCGACCTGGACGACACCGCACTCCGCCGCGCCGTCGCCCTGGTCGGCCAGGAGACCCCCCTCTTCCACGGCACCCTCGCCGAGAACCTGCGGCTCGCCGCCCCCGACGCCGACGACGCCCTCCTCGCCGAGACCGCCCGCCGCTGCGGCGTCGACCGGATCGCCCCCCTGGACACCGTCATCGGCGAACGCGGCGCCACCCTCTCCGGCGGGCAGCGCGCCCGGATCGCCCTCGCCCGCGCCCTCCTGGCCCGGCCGCGCGTCCTGATCCTCGACGAGTCCACCGCCAACCTCGACAACAGCAGCGACGCCGAACTCGCCGCCGCCCTCCACGACCCCGACCGCACCACCGTCGTCATCGCCCACCGCCGCACCACCATCCGCCGCGCCGACCGCGTCGCCGTCCTCGAAGCGGGCCGCGTCACGGAGCAGGGCACCTGGGAGGAGCTCACGGCCCGCCCCGACAGCGCCCTGCACCGCAGCCTCACCCGGCGCTGACGGAGGACGTCCCCGTCACGGCTGCTGCCCGCCGACCCAGCCGCGCCGCTCCGCCCAGTCGCCCGTCAGCTCCTCCGCCGCCGGCAGCGTCAGGAAAGAGAAGGCCGCCAGGACGACGAGCAGCCCCACCGACACGGCCCACTCCCGGGAACGCGCGACCGGCCGGACCCTGCGGAGCCGCGTCTCCGGGACCCGCCGGCCGGCGGGCCGCAGGGACCACGACACGACGGCCAGCACGAGGTAGATCAGCGGCGGTCCCCACGACACGGGGCCGTCGCCCAGCGCCAGATGCGACACCACGGCCCCCGACCACATCAGTACGGCCCCGGCGTACGCCCACTCCTTCACCACCCGGAATCCCGGCACGGCGAGGGCGACGGCCGCGGCCAGCTGCCACACGCCCGACAGCGGCGCGAAGTAGTCCGGGTAGCCGAGGTGGTCCAGCTGCGCGTCGATCCAGTCGATCGTCACCAGGTTCCACGCCGCTCCGGCGGTCAGCTCGAAGACGACGAAGAAGGTGGCGCCCCAGTAGGCCCCACAAGGCCCACGAGGCCCGGCGGCGCGTCCGGCTCGCTCCGGCCCGCTCTCGGCCTGTCGCGTCCTGTCGGTCGTCGGTCGTCCGGACGTGCGTCATCTCGGCTCTCCTCGGTTCTTCGGCTACGGGGTCGTTCGTGGACGGAGGGGGTCACGGCCCCCGGCCGTCAGCGGCTGATCCGGCGCGGCACGGCCAGCGTGCGCAGCTTCTCCGGGTTGCGGACGGCGTAGACGTGGGTGATCGCGTCGTCCGCGATCTCGATCAGGAACACGCCCTCCAGACGGTCGCCGCGACGGACGACCAGCGCGGGCGCGTGGTTGCAGGTGACCTTCTCGATCCGCAGGTCCGCCAGCGCCCGGCCCTTCTGGAAGAGGGAGGCGAGCCGGGCGGCCACGGCCCGCGCGCCCACCACGGGCCGCAGGGCCGCGAGGGTCTTGCCGCCGCCGTCGGCGGTGAACGCGGCGTCCTCCGCCAGCAGTTCGCGCAGCCCCGCCACGTCGCCCGTGGCGGCCGCCTTCAGGAACCGGTCCGTGAGCCGGGCCGTCGCCGCGCCGTCGGCCGGCTCGAAGCGCCTGCGCCGCGCGTGCACGTGCTTGCGGGCGCGGTGCGCCGCCTGCCGCACGGTGGCCTCGGGCCGGCCGACGGTGGCGGCGATCTCGTGGTGGGTGAACCCGAACACCTCACGGAGCACGAACACCACCCGCTCGTCGGGGCTGAGCGTCTCCAGCACCACGAGCATCGCCATGGAGACCGACTCGGCGAGCACCACGTCCGCCGACGCGTCGTTCTCGTCCACCAGCACCGGCTCCGGCAGCCACGGCCCGACGTACTCCTCGCGCCTGCGGGCGCTCGCCCGCAGGGCGTTCAGCGCCTGACGCGTCACCAGCCGCGCCAGGAACGGCCGGGCGTCCCGCACGGTCGCGAGGTCCACCGCCGCCCACCGCAGATAGCCGTCCTGCAGCACGTCGTCGGCGTCGGCCGCCGAGCCGAGGATCTCGTACGCGATCGTGAACAGCAGGGGCCGCAGCTTCGTGAACCGCTCGGCGTGCGCGTCGGCGGACCGGGAGGCGTCCCCGGTCCGAGACCCGCGGGCGGCCGTGCGGGACGCGCCGCCCCGGGGCGGTGTGGCGTGTTCTGTCATGCCCTCAGGACACCGCCGGACCACCCGGACGTGACACCTTCCGCTGTGACGCACAGCACAGCACAGCACCACACTGCACCACACTGCACCACACAGCAGGGCGGGGCAGGGACGTGAGCCGCGCGACGGGTTCCCCGGCCCGGTAACACTTGTTACCATCCACGCATGGGAAAGACACAGCTGGGCGCCCGCGTCGACGACGACATCGCCGAACTCGCCAGGGCCCGCGCGAAGGACCGCGGACTGAGCCTCGGCGACTACATCGCCTCCCTCGTGCGCGACGACGCCGACGGCATGCGCCGGCGCGGACTGGAGGCGGCGCGCCGCTTCCTCGACGAGCACCAGGCGCTCTTCGACGAGGCGGAGGACGAGGCGCGGCGCTCCACCGGGCCGCAGGCCGCCTGATGGAACTCCACATCGACGTCCCCTGGATCCTCCAGGTCGCCGAACTCGCCGGCGCCGACGACCCGGCACCCGAGGACTACGGAGTCCCGGTCGCGGCCGTCGCCTGCCACCGCGCCGAGCTGCTGGACCAGCCCGTCTACGACGGCGTCTACGCGCGCGCCGCCGCCCTCGTCCACGTCCTCGGCCGCTGCCGCTGGCTGGACCGCTCCAACCTCGCCGTCGCCGCGGCGACCGGCGTCCTCTACCTGGAGGCGTCCGGCGTCAGGGTCCAGCCGACCCGCGAGGACGCCCTCGCCCTGCGCGACCTCCTCCGCGACCCGGCCTGCGGCGCCGCGGCCATCGCCGCCCTGCTGCGCACCTGGTCCCCGCGCGCCTGACGGCGTTCAGAGGCGCTTGGCGCTGCGGAGGGCCTTCGCGTAGTAGCCGTTGCCGTCCAGGCGGGAGACCCCGCCGACGTCGCCGATGGTCGGGCCGTTCACCTCTTCGCGGCTGGAGACGAAGATCAGGTGCCCCTCGGTGTCGTGGCCGAGGACCATGCCGACGTGGTCGAGCCGCTGCCCGGTGCGCCCGTCGAGCTTGAAGAAGACGAGGTCGCCCGGCTGGAGCTGATCGATCGCGGTGGGCCGGTGCTGGGCCCCGACGCCCGTGAGGGGCAGCACGTCCGTACCCTCGCGGGAGCGCGCCATGCCGTTCGCGGTACGCGGCAGACCGTCGCCCGACGTGTCCGAGGACATCAGCGGGTAGCGGGCGCGGTACCCCATCACCATGCGGATGAAGCCGGAGCAGTCCAGCGAACGGGCCCGCATGGCCTCCGGCGTGCCGACGGCGCCGTCGCGGAACGGGTACGGGACGCCCAGGAAGTCGTAGAAGTCCGACTGTTCGAGCCGCAGGTCGCCGCCCTCCGCGCCGGAGGTGTTCAGCGGGCCGAAGGCGGCGTCGCCGGCGATGACGAGACCCTGCGCGTCCTTGCGGGGCGCGGCGCCCGCGACGTACTGGAAGGCGACGGCGAACAGGTCGTCCTCGCGGCTCGTCGCGTACGCGGCGTACCACTCCTTGAACCACGCCGAGTTCTGCGCGTCCTTCGTCCAGCGCTTCGGCATCAGGCGCACCCAGTCGGTCGTGGAGACCCTGGAGGCGGTCGACGCCGGCTCGGCGAAGGTGCGCGCCGGGCCCTTGAGGACGGCCGTCCGGGCGCCGTCCGTCAGCACCGCCCTGACCTGCCCGTCGGCGCCGCGGAGCACGCTCCGCGCCGGGTTCTCCAGCCGCGTCCAGCGCTCCTCGGCCGCGTCGGCGGACGTGCCGGCGGCCTTGGCGCGCGTCCCGTTCAGGACCCCGACGTCGCGGACCTCGGTGACGCCCCGGTCCTCCCGCGCGCGCAGCTCGACGGTGAGGTACCCGGAGGCGGCGACGAGCCCGAGGACGACGAGGCCCGAGAGGACGGGACGGGACCTCTTCCTCCCCGGCGTCCCCGGCTTCCCTGGCATCCCAGTCATGGTTCTTCCTCTGTCTCTCGGGGCGGGTTCAGGCGGCGGGCATGACGCCGAGCAGCAGCCCGGCGGCGATGACGACGTAGGCGGTCAGCGAGACGGTGGCCGTGGCCAGCAGCGTCGGCCCCTTCGGCTGGCGGACCAGCTGGTAGGCGATGAGGCCCGGGACGATGAAGCCGAGCGTCTGGTTGCCGTACAGCAGCGGGAACTCGATCGACAGCACGATCATCACCGTCGCCTGGAGCAGCACGCCCAGCAGCACGACCGCGGCGAAGAGCCGCTTGCCGTACAGGATCACCAGCCGCTGCATCAGCTTGGTGCCCGCGTACGTCAGGGCGGTGACGCCGACGACCATGGCGGCGCGCTGCAGGTCCTCGATGAGAGTCAGGGCGAGCCAGCCCGGGGTGATCATCCCGCCGGGGGAGAGGTTGGTGGTCAGGTAGCACAGCAGGGAGAAGAGCAGCCCGATGGCGATGCCGAGGGCGGCCATCTCGGGGGTCAGGGCGGCGGTGGTCAACGGGGGCTCCGGGAGCGTGGACGGGGAGGGAGGAGGGCGGGCGGGCGGCGGCGGGCGCGCCGCGGCGGGCGGTTCAGCCGCGGGCCGGCGGCAGGCCGTCACCACCGGCCGGACCGCCGAACCAGTCGGCCGACGGGGGGTTCCAGCCGGCCGGCGCGGGGGCGTCGGCCGGCCGGAAGGACTCCGGCGGCTGCCCCGGCCGACCCGGTCGCACCGGCCACGTCGGCCGTTCCGGCCGCCCCGGCTCCGCGTGCTGCACGGGCTCCGCGTGCTGCCGCTCCGGGATCCGGAGGCGCGGGATCCGCAGCGTCTGCGAGGTCTCGTTCCCGTGCTCGTACGCCACGGATTCCGGGCGGCCGGTTCCGCGCGGCGGCTCGGGGGAGCCGGACGGCGCGGCGGTCCCGGCCGGGGTCTCGTCCGCCGGGAGCCCGGCCAGGTACTCCAGCAGCTCCTCGCCCTGGCCGTGGATGTTGCCGATGGCGACGAGCGAGGACCCGTCGGGCATCGCGGCCAGCATGGCGGGCATGAACTCCTCCGCCGGGCGCCGCTCGCCGCCCAGGTCGACCGCGCGGTCCCGCCACGCGGCGGGGATCGCGTCGATGGCGCTCTTGGCGGGGTGTCCGATGACGAAGACGTGGTCCGGCTTCAGGTCCGGGACGATCTCGCCCATCTGCCCGTTGCGCTCGACGCGGTCGGGCCGGCAGTTGACGACGACGTTCAGCGGGCGGCTGATGGCGCCGAGGTCGAGCAGCTGGTTGACGTTCATCAGCGTCGACTCGGGGTCGTTGGCCGCGAAGACGTTGGCGAACGCGAGGCGCTTGTCCTCCGGCGTCACGTACCGCTCCACGGAGAGGACCCCGGGGTCCGGCGGAGCGTCGTACATGCCCTGGAGCGCGACCTCCCGTTCGACGCCGAGGAGTTCGGCGACGGTGAGCGCGATGGCGACGTTCTCCTTGAAGGTGAACCAGCTGAAGCCGCGCAGCTCCGCGTCCGTGACCGACTCGGGGTCGGCGTAGACGAGCCGGCAGTTCCGGGCGTCGGCCTCCTCCTGGAGGATGGCGAAACGTTCCTTCTCGGCGGTGACGCAGATGCCGTTCTCCGGCATCGAGCGGCACAGCGACCGGGCCACGTCGTCCAGCGTGGGGCCCATCTCGGCCAGGTGGTCCTCGCGCACGTTGCACAGCACGCCGATCGTGGAGCGGATCAGCTTGCTCTGGTTGACCTCCTGGAGCGCCGGCATCACCGCCATGCACTCGATGACGAGCGCGTGCGGCCGGTAGGCGGCGGCCCGCCGCACGATGCCGATCTGCTCCACCACGTTCGCGATGCCGAACTTCCGGTAGACCGGCTCCTCGGTCGCGTCGGGGTGGATGAACCGCGCGGCGGTGCCCGTGGTCTTGGCGACGGTCACGAGACCGCCGCCGCGCAGGGCGCCCGCGCACAGCCGGGTGATGGAGGACTTGCCGCGGATGCCGTTGACCAGCACCCGCGCCGGGATCGCGTGGAGGGCGGCGTAGTGCCTGCGCTGTTCCACGATGCCCGCGACCAGCAGGGACACGCTGCTGATCAGCAGTACGAAGTAGAGGTAGAGCACGGCCGGGTCACCTTCCGCCCGCGCCGGCGCCGGACGGGGCGTCCGGGGAACGGCGGGCCTGGTCGTGTCGATGGGCCTGCACCCGCTGGCGCAGGAGTTCGAGACTGCGGACGACGGCCCCGACCTCGTCCTGGTACCGCGGGTACAGCACGGTCCTGAGGTCGCCGTCCGCCAGCCGCTCGGCACTCCGCGCCAGCGCGCGCAGCGGCCGGACGACCACGAGGTGGATCCAGCCGAGGCAGAGCAGCGCGGCGGCCAGACCGAGCAGCCCGGCCAGGACGGCGCGGTCCTCGCGCTCGTACGGGCTGATCTGGAACCCGGCGGCGTCCTGCCGGCTGACGACGGTCCACCCGATGTCGGCGGTGACGCCGCCGCCGGAGAACGGCGCGGCGGCGGCCACGGTGATCCCGTCGCCGTCCCGCAGCAGCAGCCCGTTCTCGACCGGGCCCGCGCCCACCCGGACGCCGGCCGCGCGCACGAGGTCCTTCAGCGCCTCGTCGGGCAGCTCCTCGAAGGCGCGGAAACCGTCACTGGCGGCGATGGTCAGTCCGGCGGAGTCCACCACGCGGACCTCGCCCAGACCGGGACGGACCAGCAGCGAGCTGAGGAACTCCACCCGGATCTCGCCGACCAGCGTCGTGCCGTCGCCGCCGGGCAGCGGCGCCGACGCCTGGACGACCGGCTTCTTGCCGCCGTGCCCCGTCACCCGCACCGGCGGCGCGTCCGCGCCGCCGTCCCAGGCGTGCGGCTCGGCGCCCGCGCGGGCGGTGACCGAACCGTCGGCGGCGACCAGCGCGAGCGACTGGTAGCGCGGGTGTGTGACCAGCGCCTCCGCCAGCAGCCGGTCCGCGGCGCCGCGGTCGGCGCTCCCGGTCAGCCGCGCGACGGAGACTAGGTCGGCGTGCGCCTCGTTGAGCGCCCGGCGCAGCCGGTCCGCGATCAGGTCGGTGCGTTCCCGCTGGTCGTTCACCATGGTCGCCGGCACGCTCACCGACCCGTCCGTACGGTTCAGCAGCAGGCCGACGGGCACGCACCAGAGCAGCAGCAGGACACCCGTCACCACGAGCGGCCCGCGCGCGCCGGTCCACACCTTGCGCGCGGCGACGCCGCCCTCGTCCTCGCCGTTCAGCCGGCGGCGCAGCCGCTCCAGCGCGACGCCGATCCGATGGGCCTCGCCCCGCCGCGGCACGGCGACCGGACGGGCCAGGTCCCCGCGGGCCAGCCGGCGCGACTCCAGGAACAGCCGGAGCAGGGGCCGCTGGACCGTGCTCCACAGCACGCCCGCCGCGATCATCCCCACGACGAGCAGGGCGCCCGCCGCGACGAGGCCGAGGAGCCTGCGGTCCTGGCCCTCGGGCTGCTGCTCGACGACCGGCAGCAGCGCGACGACCGTCAGCCCGAGGCCCGCGGCCACGCTCTGCTTCTCCTCGGGGTCCGAGGAGGCCAGCGAGGCGTACCCGGCGGTGGCGACCCGCCCGTTGTACGCGCCGCCGAGCAGGGTGCCACTGACCCCCGGATAGCCGCGCGACCCGGGCTCGCGCGCCCGGACGGGATGCTCCTCGGTCCGCACGGCGGCCTGGTCGGCCAGGCGGGTCATCTGCCGGTGCAGGAACGCGAGCTCCTTGCGCTCCTGGTCGGAGTTGAGCGCCTCGGCCTGCTCGAACCCGGCGGTGGCCAGCACCTCGCCGTCCTCCGCCACCACCGACATGCTGCGGAACGGACCGAGGCCGACGGCCGGCACGGACAGGCTGCTCGACGCGACCAGCAGCTGCTGCGGCCGGTCGGGCCAGTCCAGGACGGCCATCGTCATCAGCCGGACGTCACCCGTCTCCAGGCGCACCATCCGCGGCGTCAGCGCCCGCTCGCCGACCAGGACGTCCCGGTCCAGCCAGGCCAGCGGAATCGTCTCGCCGCGAGCGGCGAGCACGTCCCCGCTCTCCAGGTCCACGACGGTGGTGCCCGTCCACTTCTGGTACGTCCGCCCCAGGTCCGACAGCACCCGCCCCGGCTTCACGGGCCGGCCGGCGTTCAGCGCGGCGGCGGTGCGCTCCAGGTCCGCGACCCGCTCGTCGATCGAGGCGCGCAGGGCGATCGCGCCGTCCTCGGCGAAGTACCGCTGCGAGGACAGCACCGCCTCCGGGACCACGGCCTCCTCGGAGGGCCCGAGGACCTTGGCCGTCAGCCCCGCCAGGGCGAGCAGCAGGACGCACAGGACGGCGATCGGCGGCCGGATGCCGCCGAGGAGCGGCATGTCCGCGCGCCTGCGGCTGCGCCGCCGTCCTCCGCGGACGGCGTACGCTGCGTTCTTCTCGGTCACTGCGGCTTTCTTTCGTGGGTCTGGGGGGCGCCGGGCGGCCCGGACGAGGGCCGCGGGTCGGCGGGGCCGTGCGGGCGACGTGACGGGCCCGGGGGCGTGGTCAGGGGCGTGGTTAGGAGACGGGGACGTGCCGCCGGATGAGAGGCGCGCAGCCGGGCCGCCCGCTTCCGCCCCCGTCCCGGCGCGGTCAGGAGCCCCGCTCGGTCAGGAGCCCAGCGCGGTCAGAGGCCCGGCGTGGTCCGCCGGGCACGGCTCACCCGGTCACTCCGTCAGGGACAGCTCGGCCGAGGACAGCTCGGTCAGGCCGTCGCCGCCGGGAGCGCCCCGGTTGTAGAGGAAGCCCCGCGTCCGGTCGGCGGCGAGGCGGTAGCGGGCGAGCCGGTCGGCGGTCAGGTCGCCGGGGTGGTCGAGGGCCTGGCGTACGTCCACGAGCCGGTGGTCCTCGACGGCTCCGCGGGGCCGCCGCTCGCCGGGCTCCACCTCGGGAGGGACGTCGACGAGCGTGGTCCGGTAGCGGGCGGCGACGTCCCAGCCGTCGTCCGTCTCCCGGAACTCGAACCAGCCGATCACGCCCTCCTCGGTGAGACCGGTGGGCGTCGAGTGCCGGGCCACCTGGTTCCCGAGGCCGTACGCGACCCAGGTGCCGTTCAGCTTCTGGATCGGCTGCACCACGTGCGCGTGGTGGCCGATCACGAGGTCGATGCCGGTCTCGCGGGTCAGCCGTTCGGCGAGCTGCAGCTGGGGCGCGCTCGGCTCGTTGTAGTGCTCCAGGCCCCAGTGGACCGAGAGGATCACGACCTCGGCGCCCTGCTGCCGGGCCCGCTGCTCCGCCTTCTTGATCGCGTCGGTGCTGATCCGGTTGAACGCCCAGCGCTCCTTCGCGGGGGTCGGATTGAGGAACGACTCCCACGAGTAGGACAGGTGCGCCACCTTGACGCCCTTGACGTCCCGGATGGTGATCTTCTGGGCCTCGTCGGGGGTGCGGGCCGAGCCGGCGTGTCCGAGCCCGGCCGCGTCCATGGCGTCCAGGGTGCGCCGTACGGCCTTGAGACCGTGGTCGTACGTGTGGTTCGAGGCGGTGGAGCAGGTGTCGTACCCCACGTCCTTGAGCGCCGTGAGGATCTGCGGCGGGACCAGGAACTCGGGGTAGCCCTGGAAGGGCCCCTTGGGCCTGCCGACGGGGGTCTCCATGTGGCAGATGGCCAGGTCGGCTTTGCTGATCACGGGGCGTACACCGGCGAGCAAAGGCCCGAAGTCCAGTCCGGCGCTGCCCCCGCCGGTCTCCTCCGCGTCGGCGGCGGCCTGTTCGACGAGCTCCGGATGGATGAGAACATCTCCTGCGGCGGCGACGGTGAAGGCTCGCCCGCCCGGCTTGACCTGCGGATTCGAGGGCCCCGCACAACCGGCCCCGAGAACGGCGAAGGCAGCGGTCGCCGCCAGCGCACGCCCTAGGGGAAGAGATCTGCTCGATGTCACCGACGAATCTTCACACGAGCAATCGGGTAACTCTCCGTCAGTTCATCACGGGGCCGTCACGTTTCCTTCACGTTCTCGGCGTCCTGTGCGTGTCGCTCGTCCTGATCGCCTGCCAGGCGCCGGGAAGCGACCGTAATGCCCGTACTCGTCCGGATAGTCCGGAACTGGTGGATGTGAACCAGCGGGTGATCGCCTACGCCCGCCAGGCGGCCGACCGCGCCCCCTACCGGCCCCCGAGCGCGGCGGACCGCGAACGCCTCGCCCGGGGCGTCGGCCACCTCCTGGACGGCGACCGCCCCGGCGCCGAGCGCGCCCTCGCCGACGCCGGCTTCCGCGTCACCCGGCTGACCGACGCCGTCTCCGGGCGGCGGTACGACGAGGTCGCGGCGCGCGGGAGCGGCCCGGAGGCCCGCTGGGGGCGCCTGTATGTGAGCGCCGGCACCGGCATCCGCTGGAGCGTCCAGGTGCCGCACCCCGTCGCCGACCGCCACACCGAAGACCTGGGCGCCCGCCTCCTGGAGGACACGCCCCAGGGCGCGCTCGTCCTGGCGGGCGCCCACCGCACCGCAGGCCGCGGCGACGCGGCGGACGTGGCCCACCGCACCGACAGCGCCTTCCACGCCATCGTCCGGGAACTCCAGAAGCGCGACGTCCCGGGCGTGCAGCTGCACGGCTTCGCGCAGACCCGCAGCCGCCCCTACGACGCCGTCGTCTCCACCGGCGCCGCGCGCGCGTCGACCGAGGACGCCGCGCGCCTCGCCGCCCTCATGGAGAGCCGCGACCTCCGCGTCTGCCGGGCCTGGTCCGCCCCCTGCCCCCTGGAAGGCAGCACGAACGTCCAGGGCAGGTCGGCCCAGCGCCACGGAGCCCCCTTCCTCCACGTCGAACTGGCACCGAAGGCCCGGTCCGCCGCCCCCGAGACCCGCGAGGCCACCCGCGCGCGCACGGCCCTCGCGACCCTCCTCTCCACCTGGACGGAGGAGCGGGACAATCGGTGAGCCGGACGTTGCGCAGGCCGCCGCGAAAGCGGCGTCACGACATCAGGGGGTCACGCATGGGACAGGGCGGCACCGGGGACACCGGGGATCAGGCGGCGTTCTTCACGGCGTACGACACGATGCTGCGGCGCTGGCCCGTGGACGTCACCGTCATCGACGTACCGTCGCCGTACGGCAGCACGCGGGTCCACGTCAGCGGTCCGGAGGACGGCGCCCCGCTCGTGCTGCTGCCCGGCGGCGGCACCACCTCCCTGGCCTGGTTCGCCAACGTCGGGGACCTCTCCCGCGTCCACCGCGTGTACGCGGTCGACCTGATGGGCGACGTCGGCCGCAGCGTCCACGACGGGGCGCCGTTGCGCGGCACCGGGGACCTGACGGCGTGGCTGGACGCGGTGCTGGACGGGCTCGGCCTGACGGAGACGCGGTTGTGCGGCCACTCCTACGGCGCCGCCGTCGCACTGCACCACGCGCTGCGCGCGCCCCACCGGGTCAGCCGGCTGGCCCTCCTCGACCCCACCGGCTGCTTCGCCGGACTCGGCGCGCGCTATCTGCTGCGCGCGCTCCCGACGCTCCTCCGGCCCTCCGCCGCGCGCCTGCGGGCGCTGATGGCGTGGGAGACCGGCGGCCGCCTCCCCGAGGACCCCACCTGGCGGGACTTCCTCGACCGTGCCGCGACGGCGCCCCGCTCCACGGTCGTCGCCATGCGGCGCCCCCGGCCCGAGACCCTGAGGGCCTGCGCCGTTCCGACGCTGGTGCTGCTGGCGGCGGACAGCCGGGCCCACGACGTGCGGCGGGTGGCGGCCGCGGCCCGTGACCTCCTGCCCGACGCGGACGTCACCGTGCTACCGGGCGCCTCCCACCATTCCCTTCCCACCGAGCAGCCCGCCGAGCTCAACCGACTGCTCACGCGGTTCCTGGCGTGACGAACGCGGCGACTGGTGTGACGAACGCGGCGGCCGGCGTGACAAGCGCGGCGGCCGGGCGCGGGCAGGGGCCCCGCCGCCCCACCTGGGAGTGCCGCGCGCGCCCGTGTCGCATGCGCCCCCTGCCGCACGAGCGCTGTGCCCTACGGGCGCTCCTGCCACACGAGCGCCCTGCCTTCGGACGCCCCTCCCGCACGAGCGCCCCTGCCGCACGAACGCCCCGCTGTACGAGCCCCCCTGCCATGCGAGCGCCCGTGTCATACGAACGGTCGTGAGCTAAGATCCCCGCATGCCCCGACGCTCCGCCGCCGACGCCCTCGACACCCGAGCCAGGATCCTCGACCGTGCCGTGGCCATCGCCGCGACGGACGGCCTGGAGGGCGTCACCATCGGCCGGCTCGCCACAGACCTCGGCATGAGCAAGGCGGGCGTGCACGGACACTTCGGCTCCAAGGAGGCGCTGCAGCTCGCCGCCTTCGACGTCGCCGTCGAACAGTTCAAGGAGCTGGTGCCCGCCCGGGCCGCGCGCGCCGCGGGCCCCGGCGCCGCGCGCCTGCTGCACCTGTGCGACGCCTGGGTCGACTACCTCGAACGCGACGGCATCGCCGGCGGCGGCTGCTTCCTGACCGCCGCCGCCCTGGAGTTCGACAACCGCCCGGGACCGGTGCGCGACGCCATCGCGCACACCGCCGACCACTGGCGCTCCCACCTCACGCGCCTCGCCGAGGACGCCGTCGCGGCCGGGGACCTGCCCCCCGACACCGACCCCGCACAGATCGCCTTCGAGCTCAACGGCATCGCCATGGCCGCCAACCAGGCCATCCAGCTCCAGCACGACACCACGGCCCCCGACCGCGCCCGCCGCGCCATGCGCCGCACCCTCGGCACGCCCTGACCCGACCGCCCCCGGTCACCCCGCCGACGTGTCCCGCCCCGTGAAGGCGAGGATCAGCGCGGCCGTCCGCCGCGGCTCCTCCAGGATGGGCGTGTGCCCCGCGCCTGGCAGCATCTCGACGCGGGCGTCCGGCACGACGCGGTAGCCGGCCGCGGACGACGGCCGCCACCGGCGGTCCTGGTCGCCGAAGACCACCAGCAGCGGCTTGCCCACGGACACGAGCCGTTCCGGCAGCGACCGCGCGGTCAGGTACGCGACGGACGCCTGCATCGAGGCGGCGAGCGCGGGGAAGCTCATCTTCCGCAGCTCGTCGACGAGTTCCCGCGGGACCTCGAACCCCGCACGGAACCCCGTGCTCGCGAAGGCGCGGACCTCCGCGTCGGACGGCGGCCACCGCGCGGGATCGAGCGCGGCGCCGTCAGGGGCGAGGAAGGCGTCCATGGCGGGCCCGGTGTTGACGAGCACCAGCGCCGTCACCAGCTCCGGCCGCTGTTCGGCGAGCGCGGTCGCCGTGTAGCCGCCGCTGGAATGGCCCACGACGGTGACGCGCGCGACGCCGAGCCGGTCCATCGCCGCGCCGACCGCCGCCGCCTGGAGGGAGGTCTCGTACCGGCCGTCCGCCGGGGCGGCGGAGCGGCCGTGCCCCGGCAGGTCGACCCGGATGACGCGGTGCGACGCGGCCAGCAGCGGCACCAGGGCGTCCCACGAGCGGCTGGTCGCGGCGGATCCGTGGAGGAGCAGGAGGGCGGGGGCGTCCCGGGGGCCGTCCTCGCGGACGTACAAGGGCGTGTGCGTGGGCGCAGGAGTGTCCGTGTGGTGTGCGGTCATGGGCCCACTGTCACGGCCGCCGGGGGCAGACGGCTTGGAGAAATGTTCCGTCCCAGGCCCCGCGTAGGATCGGACAGGGGTGCCTCTTCATGAACGACCGTGTCGATCCGACCGCGTGGGACGTCGCCCGCCCGCGGTCGCCCGGCCGGACGGCGGGCGTCGACATGGCCGGGTTCCGGGTGCCGGGCCTGCTCGGCGAGGGCCTGCGGCTGATCCCGCACCCGTCCGTGATGCTGATCCTGGAGTGCGGCGACGGCACCTCCACCGTGGACGACGGCACCGGGCGGCGACAGCCGGGAAGCCTCGTCGCCGGACCCGGTTTCGGCGCCGGCGGCGGGGTCCGGGCCTGGGGCGAGCACGTCGAGTGCGTCCAAGTACGTCTCTCTCCCGTCGTCGCGGCAGCGGTCCTGGGCGTCGGCCCGACGGAACTCGCCGGCGCCATGGTGACCCTGGACGACCTGTGGGGTGGCGAAGCCGCGCGCGTCCGCGAGGAGTTGGGCCGCATCCCCTCCTGGCAGGGCCGCTTCGCCCATACGGAAGCGCTGCTCGCCCGCCGCGGCGCGTTCCGGCCACCGGCCGACCCGGCGGTCGCGTGGGTGTGGCACCGCCTCGTCGCCGACGGCGGCCTCGTCCGCGTCGAGGACCTGGCGACCGAACTCGGCTGGAGCCGCAAGCGGTTGTGGTCCCGCTTCA
This sequence comes from Streptomyces sp. NPDC057854, assembly GCF_042797055.1. NCBI lineage: Bacteria > Bacillati > Actinomycetota > Actinomycetes > Kitasatosporales > Streptomycetaceae > Streptomyces > Streptomyces sp. NPDC057854. Next base: position 39,590 of record NZ_JBHVMF010000001.1, on the reverse strand, counting down.
CCACCCACCTCGGCATCCCGCCGAAGCGCGCCGCGAAGCTCATCCGCTTCGACCGCGCGGTCCACCGCATGGTCGCGGGCGCCCCCACGGCCCGGGCCGCCGCCGACGGCGGCTACTGCGACCAGTCCCATCTGCACCGCGACATCACGGAGTTCACCGGCACGACCCCCACGACGGTGGTACGCGAACCGTTCCTGACGGTGGACGCCCGAGCCTGGCCGACCGGAACGGCGCCGGCCCGGCGCGCGGACAGCCGCCGGGCATGGTAGAGGAGAAGGATGCGGACACCCTTCCTCGTTCCCCGGATCGCCGCAGGTGACGACCTGCTGCTGAGGCCCTGGCACCTCGGAGATCTGCCGCTGGTTCGGGAGGCGGCCGAAGACGCCTACATCCCCCTGATCACCACCGTCCCCAGCCCCTACACCCACGACGAAGGTGTGGCATTCGTCCTCCGCCAGGAGCAGCGCGCGCTCAGCCGCACCGGCTACCCCTTCGTCGTGGCGGAGCGCCAGGGAGACCGCGGCCTCGGCACGATCGGTCTGTGGCCGAACCCCGCCGACGAAGGCCGGGCGGCCGTGGGCTACTGGCTGGCCGGCTCGGCCCGAGGACGCGGCATCGCCGTCACGGCCCTGCGCACCGTCGCCTCCTGGGCGCTCCGCGAGCAGGGCTTCGAGCGGCTGGAGCTCTACGCCGAGCCCTGGAACGCCGCCTCGCGCAAGACCGCCGCCCGAGCGGGCTTCGCGTACGAAGGACTCCTCCGCGCCTGGCAGGTGGTGGGCGGCGCACGCCGCGACATGACGGTCTACTCCCGACTGGCCACCGACACCGACTTCTCCGGCACCGGCCGTCCCGACGCCCACGCCTGACCCCCGCCCGTACGTCGTCGAGGCGGTCCGGTGTTCACTGTCGGGATGGAAGCAGCCTGGGACGACATGGCCGACTGCCGGGGGGAGACCGGCCGTGTTCCGCGGCTCCTGGAGCGGGTCGAGCGCGAGGACGACGCAGAGGCGTGGCGGGAGCTGGGGTACCGGCTCGTTCTGGAGCACGACCTGGTGTCCCCGGCCGGCTTCGCGGCTCTGCCGCGTCTGGTGCGCCTCGCGCCGCGCAGTGCGGAGGCCCGCGCCCTGGCGGGCGAGATCGTCGAACGGGCGGCGGGACCCCACGGCCGCGACGACCTCCTCGCGGCGTGCGCCGGCGCCATCGCCGACCTCCGAGACCTGCTCGTCCAGCACCTGCGTACGCGACCCGACGACTTCCTCACGTCGCTGCGCGCCCTGCTGGCGACGGTGGGGGAGTACCACTGGGCGGCGGTCCTCGGGGACTTCGTGGACGACTTCTACGCTGTGAACTGCCCCCACTGCGACGCGGAGGTCACCGTCGCCATCGGCGACCACGGGCGGTACTCCGCTATTCGAGACTGGGACCTGGGCGATGTGCGTCGGCGTGATCTGAGGCCGGCGGCCCGGGACGAGCTGACCGGAACGGGCAGGTGGATGTACGAGACGGCCGTCCAGGCGGGCCGGGAGAAGGTCGCCGAGGGCATCGCGTACCTCTTCGGCCGCGCGGAATGCCCGCTGTGCGGGAGCGTCTTCGGCGTCGCGGACGAGTACACCGGCGCCAACCGGCCGGTCGTACGGTAGACGTGCCCCCTGCGTCCGGGGGCGCGCTCAGGACGCGGGGCCGTCGAGGAAGACGCGGTGCAGCAGGCTCCGCAGGCGGTGGCGGTCCTCGTCGTCCAGGCGCTCCAGGCCGTCCCGGGTGGTGCGCATCTTCGCGCGGATCGTGTCGGCGACGCGTTCGCCCTCGGCGGTGAGGATGACGTTCTTGACGCGCCGGTCGGACGTACCGGCCTCGCGGCGCACCAGCCCCCGCTTCTCCAGCCGGTCGACGATCCCGGTGATGTTCGAGGCGTCGCACGTCATGGTCTCGGCGAGGGCGCGCATCGGCGCGGGGCCCCGGCGCAGGACGGCCAGCGCCTTGCCCTGGCTCGCGGTGAGGTTCTCGCTCGCCGCCGCGACCGTGAACTCGCCGTAGTAGACACCGAGGGAGACGGAGAGCAGCTCCATGAGCTCGGCCGTGTCGACGCGGGAACCTTCGGTCATGGGTCCACGCTACCCGGAGATACTTGACTACTTCAAATATCGCCCTCTACCGTCTCCGTCAGTGCGAAAGCATGAAGACCTCAACCATCCACTACGGCAAGCAACAGCCATGAGGAGCCTCCCCGTGACCGTCACCGCGTCCCCCGCGACGTCCGCGTCCCGCGCGGCCGAGATCCTGTCCCGGCCCGTCACGCTGAACGGCCTGACCGTGCCGAACCGCATCGCGATGGCGCCGATGACGCGCATGTTCTCGCCGAACGGCGTGCCGGGCGAGGACGTGCGGTCGTACTACGCCCGCCGTGCCGCCGCCGGCGTGGGCCTGATCGTCACCGAGGGGACCTACGTCGGCCACGAGTCGGCCGGGCAGAGCGACCGTGTGCCCCGGTTCCACGGCGAGGAGCAGCTCGCGGGCTGGGCGAAGGTCGCCGAGGCCGTCCACGAGGCCGGCGGCACGATCGTGCCGCAGCTCTGGCACATCGGCATGGTCCGCCAGCAGGGCCAGGCGCCGTACCCCGACGCCCCCGCCGTCGGCCCCTCCGGCATCCGCACCGACGGCACCGAGGGCACCGGCAAGGCGATGACCCGGAGCGACCTGGACGACGTCATCGGCGCCTTCGCCGAGGCCGCCGCGTCCGCCGAGCGGATCGGCTTCGACGGCGTCGAACTGCACGGCGCCCACGGTTACCTGATCGACCAGTTCCTGTGGGCCGGCACCAACCGCCGCACGGACGCCTACGGCGGCGACCCCGTCGCCCGCACCAAGTTCGCGGCCGAGGTCGTGGCCGCCGTCCGCGCGGCCGTCTCGCCCGACTTCCCCGTCATCTTCCGCTACTCGCAGTGGAAGCAGGACGCCTACGACGCCCGCCTCGCCGAGACCCCGGAGGAGCTGGAGGCCATCCTGTCCCCGCTGGCCGCCGCCGGCGTCGACGCCTTCCACGCCTCCACCCGCCGCTACTGGATCCCCGAGTTCGACGGCTCGGACCTGAACCTGGCGGGCTGGACCAGGAAGCTCACCGGCAAGCCCACGATCACCGTCGGCTCGGTCGGCCTCGACGGCGACTTCATCGGCGCGTTCATGGGAGAGGGCTCCCCGGTCCAGGGCATCGACGACCTCCTGGACCGCCTGGAGCGCGACGAGTTCGACATGGTCGCCGTCGGCCGCGCCCTGCTCCAGGACCCGGAGTGGGCCTCGAAGGTCCTCACGGGCCGCTTCGACGAACTGAAGCCGTACGACGCGTCCTCCCTCAAGACCCTGAGCTGAGACCGCCCCCGGCGAACGAGCCGCCCAGGCCCCGCCGACCCCGTCGAGGCGTTCCCCGCCCGGCGCCCCACCGCTGATCGGCGCCGCCGCGGCGCGGCCGGATCGCGCCCCGTCGCGTGCGGCGGGCGCCCCGGCAGCGCGATGCCTCCAGGATCGGGCTCGGACGATCATGAAGGCATGAGCATGGATCACTGGGCGGTTCTCGAGGACGCCGAACGGGAGCAGTGGCGGTACGTCCCGCTCCAGAGCATTGGGCCCCTCGACTTCGGCATGAGCCGTGAGGACGCCGTCGCCGCCATGGCCGGGCTGGGCTTCGCGGCGGAAGAGCACGACATGGGCGGCTGGCACCTGACGGGGCGTACGCAGTGGCGAGCCGAGTTCGCCAAGCCACAGACACAGCCGCAGACCTGGAGGAGGCGGCCGGCGGTGAAGTGCTACTTCGTCGACGGCGCGGGGCTGACGTGCGTGCTGGTGGACGGACGGTTCGGCCCCCAGGTCACCCATGAGGGCATGCGTCTGATCGGCCGGACTCCGTCGGAGCTCCTGGCGGAGATGGAGTCCTACGCCGACCAGGCACGGCGTGGGACTCCGGTCCACCGGGGGAGGGGAGCTGGTCGCCGAGGGCATCGAGGTCCACCTGGGTGCCCAGCGGGCCGGTGACGCCGTGGTGACCTGGGCGCTGTTCTCCCGTCCCGGAGACATCGCGCACACCTCCTGGGACGTGGCCCCCGCAGAGGTCTGGCGCCACTGGTAGGGCGCTGGATCCGGCGCCGCCACGTCGCCACGTCGCCACGTCGCTACGGGCTCGCGCTCGCCACCCCGCTCGCGTCCACCGTGAACCTGCCGCTCGCGGCGCCCGCGAAGGTGCCGTCGGTGATCCACTCCGTCAGTGCCGCCTTCAGCGTCGCGTGCGGGCCCGCCCACGGCTCGCCGGGGCGCCGCCGTACGGGATCCCCGACGGCGGGTGCAGCGCGGGCCCGTACAGCCTTCGAACAGCAGGGCGTGGCTCGCGCACTCGACCCGTACCAGCACCTTGTTCGCCATCGCCGTCGGCAGGGCGCCGTAGAGGGCACTCGCGTGGGTGACGGGCGTCGTCGTGTCCTCGACGCCGTGGACGACCAGCGTCGGCGGGGTCAGCTGCGCCGGGACGGAGGTGTTCCAGCCGTAACTGGAGAACATCGGCGAACGCATGACGCCGGTCGGTTCGCTGGGATCGCTCCAGCCCCTCTCGCGGCCCACCGTCTCTTCCCGCATCAGCTGACCGCGCCACCGTTCGGGACTGCCGGGCACGACGTGACCGGTGCAGGCGGCGTCCCGCGCGGGCGTCGGCATCCGCCACGTGGGCGACATGTCGCTGAAGACGTGCAGCGGGAACGTGGCGAAGCCGCCCGGCGGCGGCGTCTTCTCGGTCGGCGTGCCGAAGAGCGACGACAGGAACACCGCGCGGTTCACCTTCGCGACGTAACCGGCGGAGCCCGGCAGCAGCGGATTCGGGTTCACCGCGTACAGCGTGCGCCCGACGTGCTGCCCGCCGGCCGAGAAGCCGATCGGCGTCACCTTGCCGTCCGTCGGCCGCGCCCGCGCGATCGCGTCGACGACGACCTGCCGGATGTCCCGCACGAACGTGTCGACGCGCGCGAACCGGACGTTGCTCGAATGCGGGCGCCGCTCGCCGCCCAGCGGGTTCGTCAGGAGCTGCGTGCCCTGCTGGTCGAGCGGGAACACCGGGACGTGCGTACGGTCGCAGCCTTCCGGATGAGCACACGAGCCGTCCGCCTCGTAAGGCCGAAGGCTCGCGTTCGCCGGATCGTCCAGGCCGTTTCGAACCGCGTCGAGCGACCGTACCCGAGCAGACTGGGCGCGAAGCTGTCGACGCCGGCCCGCGCGAGCGACCGCTGCAGACTCAGCTCGCCGCCCTCCGGGGCCGGATGCCGCAGGTCGAACGTCGACGGCCCCGAGCCGGTGCGGCCGTGGACCATGACCGCCGCCCGGTTCGGTACGTCGGCGCACTTGCCGTTCGCGTACACCGGCCGCACGCGGTGCACCAGGATCCGCGCCGGAAGCCCGTCGAACCGGCTGTCCGGCATCAGCCCCGGCGGCACCCGGAACCTCAGCCAGTGATCACTGGCGGCGACACCCGTCGGCACCCGGTCGCACGGCTGCGCCGCGGTCGTGCCCGCCGCGGCCGTCGACGCGGTCCCGGCGCCGACGGCACCCGTGACCAGACAGACGCCGAGCAGCAGCCACCGCCTGCCGGCGCCCGCCCAGCGCCGCCCTCCGGACCGCGTCCGCCGCCGTCCCGACGGCGGCGCCGGACCGCGACGCGGGGGTCTCTCGTCCGTGTGACCGTGACGTTCCGGGACGGTGTGCATGGCTCTCTCCCGACAGGGCTGCCGCGCATCGCTCGGCACGCTCGCCCTGAGGGCCGTGCCTGCCGCCGACCGGGGCGGTCGACAGCAGCATCCTTCGGCGCGCCACAGCGCCCGGCCACGCGGGCTCGGCCATGAGGAGGGACAAGCAACGCGAACGGCTCTCCACCACCCGGCCGCCCCGTGAACGGTCCGTCCCGCCCGGCCACGCGAACGGGCTCCCACCGCCCGGCCGCGCGAACGGGCCTCTCCACCGCCCGGTCCCGGGACGGGGCCGGCCGGCTACCCGTCCGAGACCACGGGAAGCCCGGCCGCCTCCCGCCACACCGCCAGCACCGCGTCGTCCACCGGCCTCATCTCCCCCTGGTACAGCTGCGCGTGGCCGTCCTTCACCGTGTCCGCCCAGGCGTGCGTGGCGAACACGTACGTGCTGCCCTCCCGGAGCCGGTCGGCGGTCCCGTCGTCCCGCCCGTACGTGACGCGCACCGTCCCCCGGACCGTACCCCGCAGCACGGAACCGACCTCGATCCGGTAGACGTCCTGCGTCCACCCCTCGACCACCCGCCGCTCCTCGAACGCCGCCACCCGCCCCGTGAACACGTTCTCCGTGTGGGGCGCGGTGCCCGCCGGGCTGGTGGCGTCGTACCCGCGCAGCGCGTGACCGCCGCCGACGGGCTCCGTCCACTGCTGGTACCCGAACCAGCCGCCCACCACCAGCGCCGCCGCGACCACCGCGCCCGCCGCCACGGCCACCGGTGCCGTCTTCTTCTGCCTCATGCTCAGCTCATCCCCACAGCGCGTGATACGCTTTGATGTCGTGTTCCGTCGGGCCGTCGATCTTCTTGCCCGAGATGTGGTCGTACGCGGCCCAGAGCAACGAGGGGTACATGCCGTAGCCGTACGCCTTGTGGCAGAAGCCGAGCGCGTGCCCCAGCTCGTGCGCGGCCACCCGTCCGCGGTGCTCGTCCTTGCCGTACCTCTTCCCGGTGTCCAGGTACGCCCGGTTCAGCAGCAGGTGGTCGGTGCCGTGCCGCGCTGCCCACTTGCCGTAGACGTCGCGCCACTGGCCGCTCGTACTGTCGGCGTCCCGCCACTCCACGTCGGCGTACGCCGTGGCGCCGTCCGGCACGATCCTCACCTTCGAGAGCGTGCCCGCCGTCCAGACCCTGACCGCGTGCTTGCGCGCGTCGTCGAACCGCGACTCGTCGTCCCACGCGACCTCGGAGCCGTCCACCGACGACCGCCCGCGCGAGTCGGACTGGCCGCCCTCGCACCGGTGCGGCGCGGCGGCCCGCGCTCCGTAGGAGGGCGCCGGGAGCGCCAGCAGCACGGCCGCCGCTGCCGCGCCCGCGAACGCCAAGGTGTTCGTCCTCATGGTCACCGGACGATAGCGCTCCGTGACCGTACGTGCGGACCTCCGGCGGCACCGACGGTGGCGTGCCGTCGCCACCGTCGGCGTCTCCCGAGCACCGCCGCCGCCGGCCCTTCCGCAGGCGCGCGCTGTCGCGTTGGATGGACCCGGACAGGGAGATCGGCTTGTGAAGGGGGAACAGCCCATGGAAGGGACCCGCCGGGAGAACGGCGACAACGGCGCGCAAGGGGAAGGCGGCGGCGAGAACGCCACGCACGACGGCGCGACCGCCAGGACGACGGGTACGACCAGGAGGACCCGGAAGGGCGTCCGGGCCGGTCTCGGGATCGCCGTCGCCCTCGCCGTCGCGGCTGGCCTCGTCTGGTTCAAGCCGTGGGCCCTGTGGGTGGACGAGACTGTCAACGAAGCGCTGCCCACCGGCGCGCCGTCGGCCACCGGGACGACGGCCCCGTCGCCGAGCGGCGGTACGGCCCCGACCGCGACGGCCGGCCCCAGCGGGTCTCCCGCGCCCACCGGCCCCGTCACCCTCGCCGAAGGCACCTTCATCAGCCACGAGCACGACACCACCGGCACCGCGAAGGTCGTCCGCCTCACGGACGGCACCCACACCCTGCGTCTCGAAGGACTCGACACCAGCAACGGCCCCGACCTCCGCGTCTGGCTCAGCGACTCCCCGGTCAAGCCGGGCAAGGCGGGCTGGGGCGTCTTCGACGACGGACGCTACGTGAACGTCGCCAAGCTCAAGGGCAACAAGGGCGACCAGAACTACCCGCTGCCCGCCGACGTCGACTGGTCGGCGTACCCCAGCGTCAGCATCTGGTGCGACCGCTTCGACGTCTCCTTCGGCGCCGCGACCCTGGCCCGCGCCTGACCCCGCCCCCCGCGCGGGGCCAAGCGTCGGCCGTGGGACGGGCACGGCCGGCCCCGGGGACGCGCCCCCGGGGCCGGCCGAGCGCCTTAGGTCAGGCGCGCCCCCAGTAGCCCGTGATGCGGTCGGTCGCGTCGGAGTTGTCGTAGATCTCCACGAGGACGGGCTCGCCCTCCGCGAAGTCGAAGTCCACCACGTGCGGGTTCTTTCCCGCCGTCGCGTAGAAGACGGCCGACCACCCGTGGGTCGCCGTGTAGAGCCGGACGTACACGGTGTCGCCGTCGGCGGCGGTGTCGTAGATCCACAGCTTCTCGCCCTGCGGGTGGAACTCCACCTTGGAGACGAGCGTGCCCGCGTTCCGGAGCTCCACCTTCAGCGCCTCGCCGCCCGCGTCCTTCTCGAAGAACGTGTTGTCCACGGAGTCGTACAGGTAGCAGCCGTTGCTGGCCGCCGTGACCGCGAGGGTTCCGCTGAGCCTCTCGCAGTCGTCCGTGTCCACCCGGGCGTGGCGGATGTCCAGCGTCCCGTAGGCGTGGGCGGGTGCCGCCGTCCCGAGCAGCGTGCCGGCCATCGCCGCGGCCGACGCCAGCGCCATCGCGGCCTTCCTGCGTGCGTTCATGTGGGGTTCCCCCTCGGTCTGCGGATCGCGTCGATCCGGTCGGCGACTGTCGCCGTGACCCCAGTCTTGGACGGCGGAGGATTGTCCAGCAGACCCCTCCGACCAGTGTGGACAATGCGCCGGGGGCGCGTTCGGCGCCCTTGTCGGGCCTGTGATCACGTGCCTACCGTGGCCCGAACGGGGGCCCGGGACACCGGCGCCGAAGCGGCACGGGTGTCGGGTACGGCCACGGCTACGGGGGGTCGGAGTGGGACGTCGAGAACGGCCGCTGGATCCGGCGGACGGGCCCGTCGAGCAGTTCGCGTACGAGTTACGCCTGCTCCGGCAGAAAGCGGGCGGCCTCACCTACCGGGCGATGGCGGCCCGCGCGCACTACTCGGCCGCCGCCCTCGCCCAGGCCGCCTCCGGCGACCGGCTGGCGACGCGGCCGGTGGTACGCGCCTACGTCGGCGCGTGCGGCGGCGACCCGGACGAATGGACCGAACGCTGGCGGCAGGTCAGCCGCGACGCCACCGAGCGGGCGGCGGCGACCGACGACCCCGCCGGGGCGCCTTACCTCGGCCTGGCCCGGTTCGAACCCGAGGACCGCGAACTCTTCTTCGGACGCACCCGCCTCCTCGCCCGCCTCGCCGCACTGGTCCGCGAACGGCGGGTCATCGCCCTGGTGGGACCGTCCGGCACCGGCAAGTCCTCCCTCCTGAGGGCCGGACTGATTCCCGCCCTGCGCGAGGAACCGGGCCCCCACCGCCCCCCACGGATCCACATCCTCACCCCGGGCCCCCACCCGGCCCGCACCCACGCGCACCTCCTCGATGCCGAACAAGTCGTTTCCGGCTCTGTCTTGATGGTCGATCAGTTCGAGGAACTGTTCACGCTCTGCACCGACGCCGCCGAGCGCACCCGCTTCATCGACCGCCTCCTCGCCGCCGTCACCGCCCAGCCCGAGTCCGAGCCCGGGCCGGGGCTGGGGGCCGAGTCAGGCCCCGGCTCCGAGCGCGGCGCCCGCCTCGTGATCGCCGTACGCGCCGACTTCTTCGGGCACTGCGCCGCCCACGGCCCCCTCGCGGAAGCCATCCGGGACACCACCCAGCTGGTCACCCCGATGAGCCCCGACGAGCTGCGCGAGGTGGTCGTGCGGCCCGCGGCCGCCCGAGGCCTGGTCGTCGAGCGCTCGCTCACCGCCCGTGTCGTCCGCGACCTCGCCGGCGAACCGGGCGGCCTGCCCCTGCTGTCGCACGCGTTACGGGAGACCTGGCGCCGCCGGCACGGCCGTACGCTCACCGAGGACGCGTACGAGGCGGCGGGCGGCCTGCACGGCGCGCTCGCCCGTACGGCCGAGGACTTCCACTCCGGGCTCACCCCGGCCCAGGCCGCCACCGCGCGCCGGGTGCTGCTGCGGCTGGTCGCGCCGGGCCGGGGCACCCAGGACACCCGACGCCCCGCCGACCGCGCCGAGTTCGAGACGGACGACCCGGACACCGCGCTCGTCCTGGAGCAGCTGGCCCGCGCCCGTCTGATCACCCTCGCCGACGCCACCGTCGACCTCGCGCACGAAGCGCTGCTCACCGCGTGGCCCCGGCTGCGCGGCTGGATCGACGAGGACCGCGAGCGCCTGCACACCCAGCGCCGCCTCACCGAGGCCGCCGACGCGTGGCTGGCCCTCGACCGGGACGCCGGCGCGCTGTACCGGGGCGTGCGCCTCTCCACGGCGGCGGAACACTTCCTGAGCGACAGCGACAGCGACAGCGGCAGCGACAGCGACGGAGGCGGAGGCGGACCGGAGGATCTGGCTCCCCTGGAAAGGGAGTTCCTCACCGCGAGCATGACCGCGCACGGCCGCGAACGGCGCCGGCGCCGTTCCCTTGTCGCCGTCCTCTGCGCCGTCGTGGTCCTCGCCCTGACGGCCGGCCTGATCGCCTGGCAGCAGAACCAGGTCGGCGAGCGGCGGCGTGTCGAGGCCGAGGCCCGCCGCCTGGCCGGCGTCGCGGGCAGCCTGCGGCTCTCCGACCCGCGCGCCGCCATGCGCCTCGGCCTGGCGGCCTGGCGCCTGGCCGACCTGCCGGAGACCCGGTCGGCGGTGCTGAGCGGCATGGCCCAGCAGGAACTGGACGTCTTCACGGACCCCGACGGCGACCCCGGCACGGTCCGCTCCCTCAGTTCCGACGGCCGCACCCTCACCAGCGTCGGCCGTGACCGCGTGACCATCCGCGTCGTCGCGACCGGCGCGGTCCTCCGTACCCATCCCGGGCTCGGGGACGACGTGGACCGGGTCGGACTCAAACGAGGCGACGGGGACCTCGTCACGTACTTCCCGGACGCCCGTCCAGGCGTCGGGGGCGAGACCGGCGGACGGGTGGCCGTCCGCGACCTGTCCGGCCGCCGGCCGGATCTCCTGCTCGGGCCGGCGGCGGCCGGCGCCGAGATGAGCCCGAGCGGCCGGCAGGTGATCGCGTACGACCACACGCCCACCGCGTACGAGGTCACCGTGTGGGACGCGACGACGGGCCGGTCGCTGCTGGAGCTGCGGGCTCCGAGGGACGCGGACGCGGATCCGACAGGCACCGAGGTGACCGATGCGACGTCGCGGCGACAAGGGAGGGAGCGGCGACCGCTCGCCCGCGACAGCCCGGACGTGACCGTCAGCCCGGACGGCCGGACGGCCGGCTGCGTCCCCGGACGACCCCTCGAACTCTGGGACATCGCCCGGCGGAAGAGATCGAGGCCGGCCGTCGGCTGGACCTCCGACCGGGCGTGCTTCGAGGAGAGGTACCAGTTCGTGGCCGGCGGTCGTGTGCTCGCTCACGCGCAGGAAGGGAGCGTACGGCTGCGCGACCTCGCCGCGGGGACGGAGCTGCCGCCGCTGTCGTATCAGGGCGAGGTGCGGCTCGGTCACAGCACGGACGACCGGTACGTCGCCGCGCACACCTCGACCGACGTGCTGCTCTGGCGGCTCGACGTCCCTGGATGGCCGGTCGTGATCCACCCGGCCAACGGCGCGTTCCCCGCCGAGCCCCGGGCGGACCCCGCGACCGGCCGGTTGCGGTTCCTCGCCGGGCCGGAGCGGGGAGCGGAGCCCGCCGTGCACACGCTGGACGTCAGCCGTGCCGTACGGGCCCCCCGCCGGCCGGTCGCCACGATGAACGCCCGGTTCAGTCCGGACGGGCGCGTGCTCGCCACCGCGGACCCGCCGGACGGGGAAGGGAACGGGGAAGGGAAGGGGAAAGAGAACGCCCGCTTCGGCATCGCCGACGGGACGACCGGCAGGCCGATCGCCGCCCTGCCGGGGCTGCCGTGCCGCTCCCGACCGATCCCCGGAGTGCCGGACATACCGGACGAGCCCCCCTGCGAGGCCGTCCTCGCGTTCCGTCCCGACGGCCGGGAACTCGCCTACTCCACCGCGGGTCTGGGCAACGACCTGCGCGTCGGCCTCTGGGACCTCCAGCGCCGGCGGCCGGTCGCCCTGCCCACGCAGCCGCCGCACCGCTGGACGGACATCGCCCTCGTGCCGGACGGGCGCGTGGCGATGTGGGGCCGCCCGTCGGGGATCGAGCTGTGGGACCCCGCGCGCGGCCGTGCGACCGGCAAGGTGTCCGGCCTCCAGGGGCGCGCCTACACCGTCCGCCCGGACGGCAGGCTCCTCGTCACCTTCGCGGGGGAGACCGTCAGGCTGCCGGACCTGACCAGGGTGCCCGAGGCACGGAGTCCTGGCAGGGACATCGCGGCGATGGAGTTCAGCGCCGACAGCCGCCTTCTCGCCGTCGGCGAAGGAGCGGGGCGCGTCAGCCTCTGGGACGGCGGACTCGAACGGAGTCTCGGTGTGCTCACCCGCGCCGACACGGGTCCGATGCACGTGAAGGCTCTCGCCTTCTCCCCGGACGGCCGCACCCTGGCGGTCGCCTACCTCGACGGCGTCGTCCAGCTCTGGGACCTCGACTCCCGCCTGCCTCTCGGTTCCCCGCTCCCCAACGCCGACGACCGCGTCCACGACCTCGCCTTCTCCTCCGACGGATCGACGCTGTACGTGGCCGGCGCGCGCACCTCGGTCCAGGCGATCGACGTCACCCCGACCGCCGCGGCGGCCGACATCTGCCGGCGCGCGGGCGGCGGCCTCGACCGGCGGGAATGGCAGGCCTTCGTGAACGGCCTTCCGTACCGCCCCACTTGTTGACGTACGCGAACCCCGGCCCTGGCTACCCAGAGGGCCGGGGCCGGCGTCCGTCAGTGGTCGTCCCAGTGACCGTTGTGCGCGGCGTGCCGGTGACCGTCGTGGAGGTAGTCGACGTGGTCGCCGTGCGCGACGCTCTCGTGCCCGCAGTCCTGCCCGTGCTGGTGGTCGTGGCCCTCGTGCGAGACGTGTCCGGCGGGCTCGCACTCGTCCCAGTGGCCGGCGTGGCCGCGGTGCAGATGGCCGTCGTGCGCGTAGTCGACGTGGTCGCCGTGCCGCACCTCGGTGTGGCCGCAGCCGGGACCGTGGCCGTGGGCGTGGGAGGCGTGTTCCTGGTGGAGTGCGGTCATGGTGCTGCTCTCCCCTTCGAAGGCGGTACGGGTGATGACGACGGACAGGCTGCCACGTACACCGCCCATATCCACCCTTTTCAGCGTCGTGGCGTCGTGGCGCCGTGGCGTCCAGGTCGGTCCCCTGCGTCTCCGGGCTCGCGGGTCACGGATCGCCGGTTATGGGACGCGGTTCAGAGCGGTTCGGCCGCCCGGACCCGGTGGAGGTGGACGAGGACGTCGTACGCCCGGCCGACGGCGAGGCGGGGCAGCGGGTCGGGGGTGAACGTGGATCCGGCGTCGTAGACCGGGCGCGGCCGGTCGAGCCAGGACCGGACCTCGGCGGGGGCCGTCCGCAGGTCGACGTAGAAGTTCCGGTGGCCGACCCGGTCCAGGGTGTGCTCGTGCATGCCGGGGCGCGCCGCCGGGACGGTGACCGGTTTCCAGGCGCCGTCCAGGGACGTGTCCTTGGTCAGGAAGGTGCCGCCGGCGAAGGTGAAGCCGATCGCCGTGTAGGCGCTGCCGAGGCGGTCGCGCAGCACGGCGCCCTGGGTGCGCGGGTACATGTCGGGATGGGTGGACAGGTAGCCGACGTGACCGTTGTGCGCGGACAGCAGCATCCTGTCGCCGGTCCGGTGCCGCCACCACAGCACGTTGTCGGCCATGGCCTGGTCGCGCAGGCGTTCGGCGGCGGTGACCGACGCGGGGTCGGAGAGGTCGACGGTGGCGAAGGCGAAGGTCTGCGCGATGTTCCGGGCGTGCTGCACGGTCCACGCGTACGCCTCGTCGCCTGCCCGCTCGTGCCCGGCGACCAGGTCGAGGGCCTCCTGGGCGCGCGCGGCGTCCTCCTGGCGTTCCCGGAGCGGCTTGCGCAGGTGGGCGAAGACGTCGTCGAAGGGGCGCAGCTTCGCGTAGAGCTCCGTCAGCCGGGGCAGCGCGCCGGGCCGGACCGCGGCGACGGACGACAGGACGCGCTCGAAGATCGGGTCGCCGAGTTTCGGTGCCCCCAGGTCGTCGCCCATGAAGTGGACCCGGTGGCCGGGGTGGCGCCGGTTGTGCTCGCGCATCCAGCCGATCAGGCGCGCGAACTCCGCGCGCTCCCACGGGGATCCGGCCAGCGTCTCCCGGGCGATCCGCCGGGGATCGCCGGAGCCGCCCTGGAGGTACGCGTCGATGGTGAGCCCGGCCGCCCAGCTCATCTCGAGCGTGAAGGTGGTGAAGCCGTGGTTCTCGACGAGGAGTGGGAAGACGCGGTGCTTCATGGCGAAGAACTCGTGCGAGCCGTGCGTGGCTTCGCCGAGCCCCACCACGCTCGCCCCTCCGACCATGGTGCCCAGCGCCCGCAGGTCGGCCGTGGCGCCGCCCGGCTCCGTGGACCGCAGCGGGTGCGCGACCCGCCGCAGCGCGCGGACGACCCCGGCGGGCGCCGTCGCGTCGGCGCGGGAGGCACCGGGCACGAGGGGCCGGAAGGGCGGCGGGGACGCGAAGGCCACCGGGGCGGTGGCAGCGGTGACGGCGAGGGCCGCCGCCCCGGCCGTGAGCAGTCCCCGCCGGCCGATCGGCCTCCCGTACTCCTGCATGCTGATCACTCCTCGTCCCATGGGTGACGGCTCCCCGAGCCGCTGGAATGATCTTCACGCCGCCCTGGTACGGACAGCGATGGGGCCGGCCACCTTTCTGGTACGGGGGGTGTCCCCCCGGGCCCCGGGCCGCTCGCGTGAGGCCGAGGGGTCGGCCGCGTACAGGAAGGTGACGCACATGGACGGCCGGCCCTTGAGGGCTCAGGTCACCCGGGTCGCGGCGACACTCACCACGTCCGGCGCACGGTGGCCTTGCCGCCCGTGACCAGGCTGGCCGGCGGGACGTCGTCGGCGACGACCGCGCCCGCGGCGATCACGGCGTCACGGCCGATGGTGACGCCGGGCAGGATCGTGGCGCCGGCCCCGATCCACACGTTCTCCGCCACATCGATGGGCGCGCCGGTGAGGTAATGCCGCCGCTCCTCGGGGTCGACCGGATGGCCGCTGGTGATGAACGTGACCTTCGGACCGATCATCACCCGCTGCGCGATCCGGATCCCGGCGTAGTCGAGGAACGTGCAGTTCTGGTTGATGAACACGCGCTCGGCGAGGTCGAGGTTCAGGCCGTGGTCCGTGTAGAAGGGCGGGTAGATCGTCACCCGCGGTGGCAGCGGCTTGCCGAGGATCTGCGCGAACAGGTCCGCCTTTCCGGCCTCGTCGTCGAACGGCAGGACGTTCAGCCGGGACGTGAGCTCGGTGACCCGCAGGACCCGCTCGGCCATGGCCTGGAACTCCGGGCTGTGGATGCGCATGAGGCGGTCGCCGGTCATGCCAGGGTCCTCTCTCTCAGCCTCTCAGCCTCTCAGCCTCTCGGCCTGTCGGTCGCTCGGCCATGAAGCGCGGGGCACGGCAGGCGCTCCTCGACGACCGCCCGCCCCCCGACACCCCGGCGACGGCACTCTACGTGACATCGGCCGAGCCCCGGCGTGGTGCGCCGCGCCCTCCGGCGCGCCGGCGGTGTGGGTGGTGCGGGTCGGCGCCACCGGTACCCCGGGCCGTACGCCGCCGCCCCTCAGGCGCCCAGCGCGAAAAGCGCCGTCTCTTAAGTGTCCAGGCGCCGTACCTCCGCGAGCGCTTCGCTCACCGCTCCCGGGATGTCCGTGACCGGGAAGCGCGCGTGCCGGACGACGCGGTCGCGGTCCACGACGAGGACGGCGCGCTTCAGCCGCAGCAGTTGTCCCGCGCGGAAGGTGGGCAGGCGCAGGGCGGCGGCGAGGCGGAGGTCCACGTCCGAGAGGAGCGTGAAGGGGAGGCCCTCCTCGACCGCGAACACCCTCTGTTCGTCGGGGCGTTGGGTGCTGACGCCGTACACCTCCGCGTTCGCCGCGCGGAAGTCCTCGTACGCGTCCCGGAAGAGCCGGTTCTCCAGGGTGCAGCCGACGGTGCCGGGGATGCCCGACCAGTCGTCGGGCAGGGGGCTCGGCCGCCCGGTCGCCGGGTAGCAGAACAGGACGGTGGCGGTCCTGTCCGCCGCCGGGGCCACCGGATCCACGGGCGCCCCGTCGAGGTGCCGGGGCAGCTCCAGGCGCGGCAGCCGTTCGCCGGCCAGGGCCGCGACGCGCCGGGCCTCCGCGCTCGCCTCGTCGGCGGTGCCGCTCAGCGAGCCGTCGCCAAAGATCCACCGGTCCGCCCAGTCCTGCATCGACAGCAGCACGGGCAGCAGTCCCCGCCCGCTCTCCGTCAGCCGGTACTCGTACCGCACCGGCCTGTCCTGATAGGGGACCTTCTCCAGGACCTCGGTCTCCACCAGGTGCGCCAGGCGTTCGGTGAGCACCTTCCGCGAGATGCCGAGCTCCTCCTGGAGCGCGTCGAAGCGGTGGTGCCCGCGCGCGGTCTCCCGGATCAGGAGCAGGCTCCACCAGTCGCCGACCACCGCCGCCGCTTGCGCGATCGCGCAGGCGGAGTCCCGCTCGGGCACCGACCTCACCACGGCGTGTCCACCTTTCCGCCTCTCCGCTGCACCGCGCACCACGCACCGCGCGCACCACGCGCCGCGCACCTCGCGGCCGCTCATGGGCACCATCTTGCGCCATGAGGTCAGTTCCCGATAGAAACCCACCTGGAACGACTGAGTTCCGAAAAGAGACCGACAAGCTCATGGCTTGAACGAACCCAGGGGGTGGGCGCCACATGGCGAACGGAACGAGAGCGATACCCGAGGACGACCGGCGCGAAGACGCACCGGAGGCCGCCCCGCCAGGCGTCTTCTGGCGCTACTGGGCCGCCGCCACCGTCAGCAGCGCGGGCACCGCCGTCACCGCCCTCGCCCTGCCGCTCGTCGCCCTCACCGTGCTTCACGCCACCGCCTTCGAAGTCGCCCTCCTCGCCGCCGCCGGCCAGGTCTCCTGGCTGCTCCTGAGCCTCCCGGCGGGCGTCGTCGCCCAGCGCGTACCGCTGCGCCGCCTGCAGGTCGCGCTCGACCTCGTACGCTTCGCGGCGCTCGGGTCGCTGCCGCTCGCCTGGTGGCTCGACGCGCTCACGTACCCGCACCTGCTCTGCGCCGCGCTCGTCACCGGCGCGGCGACGGTGCTCTTCGACATCGGCAACTCGACCTTCCTGCCCGCCGTCGTCCCCGCCCGCCAGCTCGCCGCCCGCAACAGCGTCATGTCCGGCACCCACGCCGTCACCGACACCGGCGGACCCTCCCTCGGCGGCGTCCTCGTCAGTGCCACCGGCCCGGTCGGCGCGCTCGTCGTGGACGCCGCCAGCTATCTGGCCTCCGCCGTGCTCCTGCGCACGCTCCCCGAGAGCCGCCCCGGCCCCCGTACCGGCGAGAGCGCGCTGCGGCTGATGCGCGAGGGCTGGCGGTACGTCACCCGGCACCCGGTCATGCGGCCCTGCATGATCTGGGCCACCGCCGCCAACTTCCTCAACGCGGCCCTCGTCGCCCTCACCCCGCTCTACCTCGTCCGCGAAGCCGGCCTCGACTCCGTACAGCTCGGCCTCGTCCTCGCCATGGACGGCGTCGGCGCCCTCGCCGGCGCGGCCGTCGCGGTCCGCGTGACCACCCGCCTCGGCACCGCGCGCGGCATCGTCGTGGCCGACCTGGCCGGCGCCGCGCTGCTCCTGCTCGCCCCGCTCACGACCTCGGCGGGGGACGCGTACTGGTTCGCCCTCGGCAACGCCGGCTTCGCCTTCGGCACCGTCATCGGCTCCATCACCACCCGCACCTACCGGCAGACCCAGTCGCCCCCGGAACTGCTGTCCCGCGTGATGGCCACGGTCCGCTTCGTCTCCTGGGGCGCGCTGCCGCTCGGCGCCCTCACCGCCGGCGTCCTCGCCACGGCCGTGGGCGCCCACACCGCCCTCTGGACCGTCTGCGCGGCGGCCTCGCTCCCGGCGCTCTACCTGTACGCCAGCGGGGTGGGCCGCCGGCGCGACCTCGCCTGGGGGCGCGTTTGAGATCTGCCGTCCAACCGTCTGAGAGTGGTTCTGGGGGCGGATGTCCGTCGGACCTGACGGACGAGCACCCGCGTCGAACTGGGCGACCCATGGGACTGGCCGAGCACAGCGTCCAACGAGACGCGGTGTCGACGTTGTCGGGGTTCCGGACCGGACTGTACGCGTGCCTGTCGTCGCGGGCGGATGCCCTCTTCGACTCGGGTGACGCGCTGCCGTGCACCGACGGACCGGTCCGGACCCTTGTGGACCGGGCGCTCGCGCCGGAACACCGACGCGGGCACAGGGCCTTGTACTCCCGGTTCAACCGGCGCCGGATCGACGTCGCCCGGCTTCGTCGCGCGCTGGCGGGCGTGCCCTTGCCCCGGGCGAGCGACGGCCGCCTGGCGCTGGCCGTGGACGTGTCCCCGCGGCTTCGGCCGGATGCCGACACCTGCTCGGACCGCTCCTTCTGCCACACCTTCGGCCGCGGCTTGGGCAAACACCAGGTGGTGCCCGGCTGGTCCTACTCGTTCGTCGCCGCACTGGAGACCGGCCGCACCGCATGGACGGCGTGCTCGATGCCGGCTGCGACGTCCCCCCGCATCGCTCACCTCCCGAGTGATCTGCCGGTCGAAGTGCTGGGCCGGTTGAGCACGACCGGGTCATGCGCATGCCGGTCCCGGTGCCGTGGATCTGCCCGCTGCAGTGCGGACGCCCGCCCAAGCACGGCGGTGGGTGCGTCTTCGGCCGGGCCGAGACCTGGGGTGAGGTCACCGTGGTGACCGTCACCGTCACCGTCACCGACACCGGACGGTACGGGACGGCGACCGCGCAGGCGTGGGACCGGCTCCATCCCCGGCTGACCCGCAGGGCGGCGTGGAGAGACCACTTGGGCCCGCTGCCGATCATCGAGGGCATGGCCATCCGGTCGGAGGTCGAGAGACTGCCCAGCGGCGGGGTGAACAAGCCCGTCTGGCTGTGGTGGTCGGGCACGGGCGCTGCGCACGGACGACGATGACCGGTGCTGGCAGGGCGCTTCTCCGCCGCTTCGACGTGGAGCGCACATTCCGCCTGCTCCAGCAGGCCCTCGGATGGACCCGGCCCAAGCTCCGGGACTCCGGCGCGGCCGACCGCTGGACCTGGCTCGTCCTGGCCGTCCACGCCGAACTCCGCCCGCCCGCCCGGCCGCCCGCTCGCGTAGGACCTGCGCCGGCCCTGGGAGCGGCCGGCGGAACCGAACAGACTCGCTCCCGCCCGCGTCCGCCGCGGGTTCAGGCACCTGCACGCGAAGACGGACACGCCAGCCCGTGCCCCGCAACCCAGCCGACCCGACCCCGGCCCCCTCCCGGCTCGAAGAACCGGTGACCGGCTCCCCGTTACGACGTCGGACGCGTCCTTGCCACTGGCGAGTCCCACACCCACCCGCACACCACAACGTCGGCACGAAGCCCCGACGCACCGGCGGGTCGGCAAGCTCAGACGGACAGCAGGAACCCACCGATCTGGTAATCCAGCCCTTCACGGAACTCCAGGTGCGGGATGGCACTGCGCATTGCCGAGTACAGCGCGGGCGGCACCTCGTAGACCGCGGTCTCAAGGAAGTCGTCGTCCCGAGCGGGGAACAGGTCCCTGATCTTCAGGATCTCAACTCGGTTGAGGCCAGTAACATGTGCGGCCTGCTCGTCGCTGTCCCAGCCGATGAGGTCCCACCCAAGGGTTTCGGTGTTGATGTCGTTCACGCGCTCACGGTAAGCGCGAACCGTCCACGAGGTTGAACGGCAATCTGAGGCTCCGGCCCCCAGGGACCGGGGACCGGCGGGCCGGACGCGCACAGAATTCCGCTTGCGCTCCGGAGCCGCCCGCGACAAGGTCACGTGACCCCGAAACGAACGGAGCACACGTGAGCACGCAGGACCCCCCCGTCGACCACGAGCTCGTCCAGGCCGCCGCACAGGTCGCCCGGACGCGCTGCCGCGGCGACAACCACACCATGGCCGCCGCCGCCCGCGCCGAGGACGGCCGGATCGTCACCGCCGTGAACGCCTACCACTTCACCGGCGGCCCCTGCGCCGAACTGGTCGTCATCGGCGCCGCCGCCGCCCAGGGCGCGTACGACCTGAGGACGATCGTCGCGGTGGGCGACCGCGACCGCGGGGTGGTGCCGCCGTGCGGCCGGTGTCGCCAGGTCCTGCTGGACTACTTCCCGGCCGTGCACGTCATCGTCGGCGCCGCCGACAGCCTCAGGTCCGTCCCCGTCACCGAGCTGCTGCCCGAGACGTACGTCTGGGCCGACCACCAGCTCGACGCCGACTGACGCCATGACCGGTCACAGCGCGTGACGACCGGGCGCAGCACGGCGCCGGGGCTCGGCAGCGCCGCCCGAACAGGAGCACCCTGGAGGCATGACGAGCTCAGCCCCGATCGTCGTGCACCCGCCCTCGCCCAGCGGCGGTAGACGGGTCACCGTCCGGCAGGGCGGGATCCTCGGCCTCGCGCACAGCGACCGCGACGTCGTCGAATTCCTGCGGCGAGCCGGCCTCGACGACGCCGAGACCCTGCTCGACGACCCCCGCTGGGTGGAGTGGCGCGGCGGCCGCGCCCACGAGTACGAGGCCGCCTAGGAGCTGTCCGGCCGATCATGTCCGGAGTGGGATGACCCCAATCGCTGCGATGGTGGTACCGAGGAACGCATAGCCGCGTCTGCCGCAACGGGCGGCAACGGCCCAGGCGCGAACCCAAGCACCGCCCTGCCCCGCGTGCTGATCAGCGGAGACATGATGGGGTTTATGAAATCTCTCACCGCGGCGGGGCTGCGCATCGTGGAGGAGTGGACCGCGCCCGACGGGCTCGTTCCGCCCACCGTCATCGGACAGGCGCCGAGCGTCCCGTTCGAGGACGGGCGCGTCGAGGTCTAGAGGGACTTCCTCGATCCGCTCCTCCAGGAGGAGGGGAACGCCGACTGGTACCGGCTGGCGGTCGAAGGAGGACTCTTCTCCGAGACCGACCGCAGGTTCCTGATCGCCCTCAGCCCCGGCCGGGACCGCCTCTCGCGATGGCACTGCGTCGAGCTGCAGAGCGAGTGGGACATCATGGGCAAGGGCGCTGACGGGCTGCTCGGCAGCGCCCCCTACCGGCCCGAGTTCAGCATGCTGTCGCTCGACGGGAACGTGCTGTGCTTCGCCACGACGTGGGAGCACGCGATCAGCACCTCGGTGCTGAAGGCGCCGCACCGTTCGCATGTCCTCCGCCACTGGGCGGAGGGGCTGACGGACGGCTCCATGGACGACATGGGCGATCCGAACGACCTGCCGCTGAGCGTGGCGGCACGCCGCTGGCTCGACGGCGCCCACCACGCCATGCCCGGCATCACGCGGATGCACAACATCACCCTTGACGGATAGGGCAACGGGCTTCACTGCGGGCAGCCATACCTGAAGCGACTCGGAGATCATTTACGGGAAAACTCTCAGGCGCCACGCACGCCCCGCTGAAGCAAGGAGAAAAACAGAAGGGGAGCATCACATTCCGAAGAGGAGCCTCCACTTCTATTGAACGCAATACTCTCGGCCGTTTCTTGACCAATACCACCTAGAGGTTAATCGAGTACCCGATAAAGAATTACCGACATGAAGATCACAAAGAGCTTTGCCATGGTCGCTGCCGCGTTGCTGCTCCCTCTTGCGGGCAGCGGTACGGCCGCAGCCGCCGAAAGTGAGCCCCAGCCCGTGACCGTCCTCACGCTCCGCCTGGAGGAGAGGATAGAGCCCTTCACCGCCAAGGGCTGCAACAAGGATGTGTGCGTCATCGTCAGAGGGAAGGGGACCTACGTCGAGGCGGTAGGAGCGTCCAACCTCGGACACCGTGAGGCGTACGGGTACATCAACGTCAACGAGGTGAGGCGATGGGGACTGGGCAAGATCAGCCCCGGCTGGAACGGTCTCGTCCACCCCTCGACCCACCTGAAGGACGGTGACGGCGTCTGCGCGTGGATCCACACCATCGAGGGGTACCCCTGCGTGAGGATCATTGCCTGACGGCGCGTGCTGCCGGCGCACCGCGACAGTGCGTCCTGCGCAACCGTTGCACGTAACCACCGCAGATTGCGCTACCTTGGGCCTCGGGATACCCTCTCGGGGCCCAAGAAGTGAAAAGCCGGAGCGATCCTCGGGTCCCGTCCCGATTACATGCCTGTTGTATGGGGGATCCCTGAGCTAAGACCCTATGCCTGGAGGGCGGTGTAATGCGGTTCACCAAGCGGGGACATCCCCGGCCCGTCAGTAGAGAAGACTCCGCTGTACAGAACGGTTGCATCGGCCTCGTTCTGCTTCTGATCGTCCTCGTGGTGCTACTCCTCAGAGGGTTCTAGGACTTGTCCGGCCGATCATGTTGCTGGTTAGGGTTCGAGCGTGTCCAAGACGAGCGTGAGCAACGAGACCAGCAGCATGGTCTGCCTGTGGGTCGAGCCATGGGGAACTGACCACTGGATGCGTCCGGGGGAGGAGTTCACGGTGGTGACCGAGGCGGAGCCGGAGCAGTCGCCGTTCAACGTTGTGGTGCATGATCAAGGCATCACGGTGTGGGTGAACGCGGGACATGACGCCGAGGTCCGCGACAAGAACGGTGACGTGGTGCCGTGCGGGCATCAGCGGCCTGCCCAGGGCCGTGGCTGAGCGGTCCGGCCATCAGCTCCGAAGCCAGATGACTACGGCTGCGGCGGTGGCGGTGCCGAGGAAGACGTAGCCGCGCTTGTCGTAACGAGTGGCCACCGCACGGGACTGCTTCAGTCGGTTGATCGCCCGTTCGACGGTGTTGCGCTTCTTGTACCGCTCTTCATCGAAGCCCGGGGGCCGTCCTCCGCGTGAGCCCTTGCGAATTCGGGCCGCCTGGCTGTCAGTCTTTTCGGGAATCGGGTGACGGATGCTCCGATGCCGCAGGTACTCCCGGCACGGGCGGTTGCTGTATGCCTTGTCGGCCGCGACACTGTCCGGCTTCTTGCGCGGTCGGCCTGGGCCAGGTCTGGGAACACGGATCTTCTCCAGCACCGGCTGGAACTGGGTGCAGTCCGCTCGTTGGCCAGGAGTGACGACCAGGGACAACGGGCGGCAGCGGCCGTCCGCGCTCAGGTGGAGCTTGCTGGTGAACCCGCCGCGCGAGCGGCCCAGGCCCTCGCCTCCAGCACCACCTCCACCAGGCGGGCGACGAGGCTCTGCCACGGTGTCTCGTCCTGGTGTTCTGCCGATGCCGCCCCTTTTGTGGCGGGGGCCGGCGGCGGGTCGGTGCGGGCACCGGCCGCATGCTGATGCGCGCGGACGATCGTGGAGTCGACCGCGATGTCCCAGTCGATCTCGACGGCAGCGTCGGCCGCGGCCTGAACCTGCTGGAGCAGACGTTCCCAGGTGCCGTCGGCCGACCACAGGCGGTGGCGTTCGTAAACGGTCTCCCACGGTCCGAACCGTTCGGGCAGATCACGCCACTGCACTCCGGTCCGCACCCGGTGCAGAATCCCATCGATCACCTGCCGGTGATCGCGCCACCTGCCACAACGCCCGTTGCTGACCGGCAGGAACGGCCGAAGCCGTTCCCACTCGGCATCACTCAGATCACCCCGCCCCATGCCCACAAAAACGACTCGGGCACGAAGTAGTCACATGATCGGCCGGACAAGTCCTAACGAAGGGATCGCGAGCCAGTAGGGTCCCGGGGGTGAACACCGCACCCGCCGATTCCTTCCGCCTTGTCGTCACCGGAGGAGGAACGGGAGGCCACACCTACCCCGCCCTGACCGCGGTCCACGCGCTCCGGGACCGCCTGGCGGCCGAGGGAAGAGCGCTGGACGTGCTGTGGATCGGCAGCGCCAACGGTCTGGAGGCGCGCGTCGCGCCCGCCGAAGGCATCCGGTTCGCCGCCGTCGCGACCGGCAAGATCCGCCGTGCGGCCCATCCGCTGAAGATGCTCTCGGCGGAGAACGTGAAGGACATGGCACGCGTTCCGCTGGGCGTGGCGCAGGCCCGTAAGCTCGTCGCCGGTTTCCGCCCGGACGTGGTCCTCGCCACCGGCGGGTACGTCGCCGTCCCCGCCGGTCTGGCGGCCCGGATGTGCCGACGGCCGCTCGTCCTGCACGAACAGACGGTACGCCTCGGCCTCGCCAACCGTCGCCTGGCCGGCTCCGCGTCGCGGATCGCCGTGTCGTCGGAGTCCTCCGTGCCGCTGCTCCCGGAGAACGTCCGCCGCCTCGCGGTCGTCACCGATAACCCCGTACGCCCGCAGGTGCTCGCCGGACACGCCGGCAAGGCGGTCGACGCACTCGGTCTGCACGGTTTCGACCGCCGACTGCCGACCGTGTACGTCACGGGCGGCGCGCAAGGGGCCCGGCAGATCAACGACGTCGTACGCGACGCGCTCGGCTGGCTCCTGGAGCGGGCGAACGTCATCCACCAGTGCGGCCCCGACCACGTCGACGCCCTGCGTGCCGACACCGCCGCCCTGCCCGCCACGGCGGCAGCGCGGTACCACCTGACCGGATTCGTCGGCCCGGAGCTCCCCGACGTCCTGGCGCTCGCCGATCTCGTCGTCTCCCGCTCCGGCGCGGGCACGCTCGCCGAACTCACCGCTCTCGGCAAGCCGGCCGTGTTCCTCCCGCTCCCCACCTCGGCGGGCGGCGAACAGGCCCACAACGCCCGCCACCTGGAGGAGACCGGCGCCGCCGTCGCGCTCCTCGGCGACGTGAGCGCGGACCGCCTGAAGGACGCGGTCGGCCCCCTCCTGACCGATCCGGCGAGGCGCGCGGACATGGCACGGCGGTCCCGGGAACACGGCAGGCCGGACGCGGCGGACCGGCTCGTCGACGTGCTCCTGGCAGCCGCCGCGTCCGGCTGAGCGGCGACGGTACGAGGACCGGGGGAGGGGACCGTAAACGCTTCGACAGCGCCCCCGGCCGACGGGCAGAGTGGTCCGCATGACGAGCAGTGAGCTGTGGACCCGCGCGACCGCCGAGCGCTACGACGCCGAGGAGACCGAGATGTCCTCGGCCGCCGTCCTCGGCCCGACACTCGACTTCCTCGCCGAACTCGCCGGCGACGGCCGGGCCCTGGAGTTCGCCATCGGCACCGGACGCGTGGGCGTACCGCTCCGGAAACGCGGCGTGCCGGTGGCCGGGATCGAACTGTCCCCGCACATGGCGGCGGTGCTGCGGTGCAAGGTGGACGAGGACACGCTGCCGGTCACCCTCGGGGACATGGCCACCACCGTCGTCCCCGGCGCGTTCTCCCTCGTCTACCTCGTCTACAACACCGTGTCGAACCTGCTCACGCAGGACGAGCAGGTCGAGTGCTTCCGCAACGCCGCACGGCATCTGAGCCCCGGCGGCCGGTTCGTCATCGAACTGAGCGTGCCGCCGCTGCGATTCCTGCCGCCCGGCCAGGTCGCGGTGCCGTTCAACGTGTCCGACCGGCACCTGGGCTTCGACACCTTCGACCTGGTCGAGCAGATCCTCGTCTCGCACCACCTCACCCGCGACGGCGCCGACGGCCACTACCGCCGCGAAGCCTCCCGCCACCGCTACGCCTGGCCGGCCGAGCTCGACCTGATGGCCCGGATCGCCGGCCTGGAGCTGGAACGGCGCGTGGCCGACTGGGACGGCTCGCCGTTCACGGACGACTCCAGCAAGCACATCTCCGTGTGGCGCAAGCCAAGTTGAGCGACCGAGGGGCCAGGCGGCCTCTTCCGGATCAGACCGCGCCGGGTTCGCCTGCTGGACGCGTGCGCGACGCGGTGCCGGATGCGGGGACTTCCAGGGGTGCGCGCCGGCCGGCGCGGCGCCAGTAGGCGTAGGCGAGGACGGTGGCCGCGCCCCAGATGAGGGTGGTGACGATGCCGCCCTCGATGCCGAAGTCGGAGCCGGTGATCCAGGTGTCGGAGCCGGTGGTCGGGCCGAAGGTCCAGAGGGAGGCGCCGTAGGGGTTGCCGCTGACGGGAAGGCCGAAGACGTTGCCCTGGAAGGCGTTCCAGCCGATGTGGACGCCGATGGCGATCCACAGCGACCCGCGGGCCAGGGAGAGGAAGCTGGCCATGAGGGAGAACAGGACGATGTTCAGGAGCACGAGGGGGCGGAGGTCGACGTGGGCGACGGCGAAGACGACGGCCACGAGGGCGACGGCGAGGGGGCCGCGGATCTGTGAGGCGGCGGTCTGGAGCATGTAGCCGCGGGTGACGGTCTCCTCCGTGGACGCCTGCACGATCCAGACGATCAGGAGCGGGAGGACGGTCCCGAGGGCGGCGGCGCCGCTGGTGGTGTGGGCGGAGCCGTGCGTGTCGTACTGGCCGGTGAGGGTCAGGACGAGGACGCCGAGGGCGAGCATGCCGGCGCCGGCGGCGAAGCCGCCCGCGAGGGAGGCGAGGCGGTGCGTACCCCGGAAGCCGAGGGAGGCGAAGGGGCGGCGCTCCTTGAGGCAGACCCAGGCGGCGACCACGGCGAGCGTCGCCGCGTTGGTGAACAGCTCCACCCACTGCGCCTTCGGCGACCCTGTCGCCGGGTCGCCGAGCAGGGCGCGGGCGGCCGGCTCGACGGCGATGTTGATGGCGATCACGCCGCCGAGGAAGACGACGAGCCAGCCGATCCACCAGCGGGACGGACGCTGCGCTTCGCGAGCTCCTCGGACCAGCGCGGACTCGGAAACGGGCACGGCCATCAGCCTCAACTCCTGGGGAACCCATGATGCAGTTCGCCCAACATAGGCACTCATGTCCGATTAGAGGTAATAGGTCCGTATAGCGTGCGCCGATCGGCGATCGGATGATCCGAAGAGGGGCCCGGGCCGCCGCTCCGCCCGGGCGCACGGGGTGATGCCCCTCTGTGCGGGTGCCGATCCGCGCCGCACGGCGGCTGCCGTCGCCGCCGCCGTCTCAAGTCGTGTACTGGCGACAGGTGCCGGTGAAGACGGCTCCGATCTCGGCGTCGAGTACGGGTTGCACGTACCGAGTGACGGACTCGCCGGCGGCGCCCCCGGGCTCGCGGTAGACCTGGAGGGCCAGTCCCTCCATCACGGCGGCGAGGCGCACGGCGGCGGCCTGGGGATCGAGCTGCCGGTCGACCTCCTCGCACTCCTTGCCGTTGTGGACGGCGAGGGAGATGTCCTCGCGCAGCCGCCGGGCGCTCTCCGTGTCGACCTCGGCGAGCGCGGGCGCGTCGAGGGCCCGGCCGGCGAACGCGCGCGCGACGCGGTACTCGGCGCGGCGGGCCTCGTCCAGCGGGATGTACTCGGTCATCACGGCGGCCATCACCCGCGCCAAAGGCTGCTGGTGCGCGGTGCCTTCCCTGATGCGCTCGTCGACGCGGGCGCGGATGCGGGCCGAGACGGCACGGAAGGTGTGGAGCAGCATCTCGTCCTTGGTGCGGAAGTAGTGCTGGACGAGCCCGACGGAGATGCCGGCGGTGGCGGCCGTCCGTGCGACGGTGACGGCGTCGAGGCCCTGCTCGGTGATCAACCGGCTGACGGCGTCGGCGATCTGACGGCGGCGTTGTTCGTGATCGGCGGTTCGCGGCACTTGATAACCGTACCACTGTACGGCTATAACCATACGTCCATACGGTTTCACCTAGGGCTGCCGCCCCTCCCTCGTGCCCGCCCTGCCGCCGACGTCCACGACCGAACGAGGACCTGATGCCCAGCACGCTTCGGCGCGCCGCCGCCGCGGTGACCGCCCTCCTGCTCGCCCTGCTCGTCCCGGTTGCTGCCGGCCAGGCATCGGCCGCGGCGCGCGCACCCGTGCCGCCCGACCGGGTGGCGGCGGTGGACGCGTACGTACGCGAGCGCATGTCCGCCACCCGTACGCCCGGCCTCGCCTACGCCGTCGTCGGCCCTGACGGACCGGTCCACACGAGGAGTTGGGGCACGGACGGACACGGCGAACCGGTCACGGACGCCACCCCGTTCCTCTGGGGATCGGTCGCCAAGCCGATCGCCGCCACCGCCGTGATGACGCTTGTCCAGGACGGCCGGCTCCGGCTGGACGACCGTGTGGCAGACCACCTGCCGGCCTTCCGCTTCGGAGGCCCCAGCCACGCCCGTCGGGTGACGGTACGTCACCTGCTGGGGCACACCGCGGGCCTGCCCGAGTCGGCGACCTTCGAGGTCGCGGACTGCGTCGACGCCGACTGTCCGGAGGCGACCCGGCGCCTCTCCGCACTGGACGGCGTACGACCCCTGGGCCCGCCCGGCACCACGTACGCCTACACCAGCGCCGGCTACCTCGTCCTGGCCGCCCTGGTCGAGTCCGTCACCGGCCGTCCCTTCGCCGACCACCTCAAGGGCAGCGTCCTGCGCCCGGCGGGCATGGACGGCGCGATCGCCGACCGCGTGTCCGCCCGGGCACGCCACCTGCCGCCGGGACATCAGCTGCTCTGGGGCGTGCCGTCCGCGATCGTGGACGGCGTGGACGACGCCGGCGCAGCCTACGGCTACACGGGCGGCGACCTGAACGACCTGGCCGCCTTCGCGGCACTCCAGCTCCGCTCGGGGAAGACGGCCGACGGCGGGTCGGTGCTCACCTCCGAATCCGTCCGCCTCATGCGGCAGGAGGGCCGGCTCCACCCGTCCGGCGCCGGCACCGGATACGGTCTCGGCTGGCGCGTCGGCGGCCTGGAACCCCCGCTCGACACCGCCGTCTGGCACACCGGTGCCACCCCCGGCTACTCCGCCATGGTCTTCCTCCTGCCGGACCGCGGCCTCGCTCTGGTCCTCCAGCAGAACCTCCACGGCCTCCTCCACGACTCCGCCGTCATGGAGGTCGGCTTCGGCGCGGCCCGCATCCTCGCCGGGGCCGCCGCCGCGGACGCCCCCGCCGCCACGCCCTACTACGCCACGGTCGGGGCCCTCACCGCCCTGGCGGTGCTCCTCCTGGCCGGGTCCGCCCACGCGTACCGCCTGCTCGTCCGCCCCGCGGCCCGCCGCCCCCGTACCGCCTCCACCCTCCTCTGGTCCCTCGTCGGTGTGACCCCCGTGCTCGCCCTGGCGGCGGCCCTCGCCTCTGTGGGCGCCGGGCCGCTGGGGACGTGGACGCCTGACGCGTTCATGGCGTTGTGCGTTGCGGCGGTCGCCGGGGTCGCGGTGACGGCTCTGCGGTGGGGGGCCGTGGGCGTGGCCGTGCGGCGTCGGGGTGCGGCGCGGGGAGAACGCGAGGCGGCGCCGAAGCCCGTCAGACACGATTAGCGGCCGGGTCAGCCTCGCGCGTTCGCTCGGGCCCTCGGCGCGTAGACCGGTACGTACTCCTGGCCGGAGACCTCCGCGATGGCCTGGGCGATCAGGTCGGACACGGCTCTCCGGGCGCGGGCGTCAGCGGCGGAGCCCTCGTGCAGGTAGAGGTCGACGGGCTTGCCGAAGGTGACGGTGACCTTTGCCGGACGCGGAAGCGCGCGTCCGGGCGGCAGGACGCGATCGGTGCCGCTCATGGCCACGGGCACCACCGGCGCGCCGGATCGGAGGGCCAGCCAGGCCGCGCCCGTCCTGGCCCGGTAGAGCCGGCCGTCCGGGGACCGGGTGCCCTCGGGGTAGATGCAGAAGAGGCCGCCGTCCTCGATCACCCGCAGACACGCTTCGAGCGAGGCGACCGCGGCTCGTTGGTCGTCGCGGTCGACCGGAACCTGCCCGCTGCCCCGCATGAAGGACGAGATGATCCGGGTCGGCCAAGGGCCGCCTTCAAAGTACTCCGCCTTCGCCATGAAGGTGACCTGCCGGTCCAGCACCAGCGGCAGGAACGTGGAGTCCACGACGGACAGGTGGTTGGACGCGAGGATGACGCCGCCCGACCGCGGCACGTTCTCCAGGCCCATGGCTTCGAGCCGTACTGCGGTGCGCAGTACCGGCCCGACCAGGTGTTTCAGGTGCTGATACATCGATGCGTTCCCCCATGGGTTCTGTGCCGCGCTCGCGGCGAGCGGATGCTGCGGGCCGGGTCGCGCCTGCGGCGGAACGGCGCCGTGCGCCGCGACGGTCGCCGCCCGGTCGCGCCGTCGGAAGGCGAGGCCGAATGCCGCGGATTTCCGGCGGCGGTCAGGAGGCCACCGGCCCGAGATGGGCGTCCAGCGCTGCCTCGATCAAACGGTCGGGTCCGTCGGGATCGTCGGGGCCGTCGGGGCCCTGGTCGCCGAGGGCGAGGCGCAGGCTGCGCCAGGACCACAGTTGGGCGATGCCGTGCACGTTCGCCCACAGGGCGGCGGCGGTGATCGCGGCCGACGACTCAGCCGGCGTTGTCCGACACCGGGCGACGAGTTCCGTGCTGCGCTGGAACATCGGGAGGGTCAGCTCCCGCAGCCGAGGACCGTCTGGCGACCCGCCCTCTTCGGCGCTGTCGAGCAGATCATGACGGAACATCAGCTCGAACATGCCGCGGCGATCGCGTGCGTAGGCGACGTACACCCGGGCCAGAGCCGCCAGTTCCTCGCGAGGTGCGTTTCTCCCGGCGGTGGCCGTGGCGGATCGCGCGGCCAGCTCCTCGAAACCTCTGCGGGCGATGGCCGACAGCAGCGCGCGGTGTGTCGGGAAGTAGCGCCGCGGAGCGCCGTGCGACACCCCGGCCCGGCGGGCGATCTCCCGGAGACCGACCGATGCGCTGCCCTCGGACAGCACCAGCTCGACACCGGCGTCGACCAGTCGCTCACGCAGGGACCCCTCAGTATTCATAGACATTGTCTACCAGCCGTCGTAGACAGTGTCTACAGGCTGCGTCGTCCGCGGGGAGGGAGGGTGAACGGCCCACGGCTGTCGCGCGGCCCCTGTGTGCGGCGCGCGTGCGCGCACCGCATTCGCGCCGACACGCTGTGCAACGTACGCGTACGGCCTACCGGCCCTCGGCGCCTGGGTGAGGCAGTCTGGGGAAGCCGATCGGTATGCGGGCGCCGGCTCCGCCGGGTGACGCCCACCCGCAACCGAACGCTGTACCTGCAACGAGGAGACTGTCCATGACCGTGAAGACGACCCACCTCGACCCCGAAGAGCTGCACTACAACCCGGCCTTCGCGCAGGGCGTCATCGCGCCCGCCGCCCGGACGCTCTACGTCGGAGGTCAACTCGGCACGGATAGCGACGGAAACCTGCTGGAGGGCATCGAGGCGCAGACCGAACAGGCCCTGCGCAACGTGCTGACTGTGCTGGCGGCCTCCGGCACCGGCCCGGAGAACGTCGTCAAGCTCACCATCTACCTCGTGGACGGGGTAGACGCCGAGACGGGATTCGCGGCGTCGCGCTCCGTATGGGGCGACCACCGCACGGCCGTCACCGTCGTCACCACCGCGGGCCACGCCCGTCCGGGTGCCCTCGTGGAGATCGAGGCGACGGCGATCATCCCCGAGTAGGGGAGAATGAGTCGCTGTCACTGAAGCCGTGCCCGCGCCCGTGTGCTCGTACGCGTCCCCGTGCCCGCCGACGGCGCATCTGTCGACGGGGCGGGGCAGGTCGGATTGGGTCGAGTCAGGTCGGGTCAGGTCAGGACGACACACCCCAGTCGCTCCAGCTCACCCACGAGGGGCAGGGAGGGGTCGACCTCGTTCCAGCGCAGGTCAAGCTTCTCCAGCGAGGGCATCCGGGCGAGCCAGTCGGGCAGTCGGCGGAGACGGTTGCTGCGCAGATCGATCTGCCGCAGCCGGGGGAGACCGGCGAGGGGTGCGGGCACTTCCGACAGAGCGTTCTCGCGCAGGTCCAGGTGGCGCAGTTCCCGCAGTTGGGCCGTCGACGACGGTAAGTCCTCGATCGCGTTGCCTCGCAGCCACAGCTCACGCAGGCATCGCAGGCTTCCGAGGGAGTCGGGCAGCGCGGTGAGCCGATTGTGCTGCGCCCGCAACTCGATGAGCCCGGTCATCGCGCCGATGGTGTCCGGCAGGATGGTGAGGCGGTTCTCGCCGACGTTGAGGTACCGGAGACGGTTCAGACGCCCGAGTGAGTCGGGGAGCCGGGACAGTGCGTTGTCGTGCAGATAGAGGCAGTCGCTCAACTCGCTGAGGGCGCCGATCTCTTCGGGAACCGCTGACAGGGCGTTGTGGCCGAGGTCCAGCGTCCTCAGCCGGCGGAGCCGTCCGATGTCCGGAGGGAGCGCGGTGAGTCCGGTGTCCGCGAGGATCAGCACCTCCAGCTCCGTCCGTTCCCAGACGGACTCGGGTACGTCTCTGAGTTCCTGACGCCACAGATTCAGCGTGTTCCTCACGGCCGGCAATGCCCCTTCGTCAGCTTCGTCAGCGATCTGGAGCCTGGATTCTCCCTCAAGGCGCGGAAAGAGCGGCGACAATGGCGACGCCAGGGCGCCCCCCCTCACGCGATGGTCCGCGCTCGGCGCCCGAGCGCAGATCCGACGGACCCGAAGAAGGACGGAGCTTCCATGACTGTTTCCGATACCGACATCGATACCGGCACCGCGTCGTCGTCGCCGCTGGCGCAGCAATTGCATAGTCTCCTGGGTTCCGAGCGTGTCGTCGCCGACCTGCGGCGCTACTTCGGCAACGATGCGCCGGACGGTGAAGTCCCGTTGACCGGAGCCCGGTTCGAGTCACTGGGCGGTGGGGGAGACCGCCCTGAGACCGCCGACCGGATCACGGCGGAGGACCTGATCGCGGTGCAGACGCTGTCCGTCGTCGTGCCGGCGCCCGTCGCGCTGGACCTGTTGGAGGGCGATCTCGGCAGACGGCTGTCCGACCTGCTGCGGGCCATTCCGACGGACGTCGACATGGTCGACGCCGACGCGCTCCACCTGTCCAAGGGCTCAGCGGCCGACCAGGCTTGGAACCTGCTGTGCGAACAGCACGGGGTCAACTGGGTGATCGCCGGAAAGCTCCTGGCCCGCAAGCGCCCCCGACTGCTCCCCGTCTACGACCGCGTCGTCCGCTGCGCGGTAGGCCGTCCCGAGTCCTTCTGGCTCTCCCTCCGGACCGCGCTGCGCGAGGACGACGCGGCGCTGCACCACCGACTCCTCGACGTGCGGCGAACAGCGGGCCTCCCGGAGACGGTGAGCGCCCTGCGCGTCTGCGATGTGGCGGTGTGGATGAGTCACCGGACGGCCGGCCACGCCTGCCCCTGAAGTCATCGACTACGGGCCCGATCGGACCTCCTGAGGCACGGCACCCCACTCCACCCGCGCCGGTCAGGCCGTCCCGACGGGCGCCTCCCGCAGCGGTTCTCCGTTGAGCTCCGTACAGCTCTCCTCGTCCCACCAGAGCCCGCCGCGGTTGGTGAGGTACGGATACATCCCGCGTACCCCACCACCTTCGTGGAGTGCGTCGGCGACGGCGTGGAGGACGCTCGCCAGATCGGGCCACGTATCGGAGAAGTCGCCTCCGCCGCTGTGGCCTGCCCAGCCGAGGCGGCCCGCGTGCGCACCAGGGCGCTGGTCGATCACCTGCGCGCCGCCGTCGGCGCTTTCCGCCCAGGGAATCCACAGAGGATGCCACCAGGGCTCGTCGTCCCAGGGCCGACGGGTCAGCCCGTCGTTCTCCGCAGCGACACCCATGGACATCTGCCAGTGCTCCACGATGCCCCGCACCGGCAGCGGTGACTGCTCCGGCAGGAGCGTCGTCCAGCTGCTGACGCCGTCATGGCACCGCAGCGACTCGACAAGGTCAGCGGGAAGCGGGATCCCGAGGACGCGCTCGGCACGTTCGATGTCGTCCCGTGAAGCGGGCGGGTTCAGCACGACGAAATCGGCCGTCGCGTGAGCAGCCAGCCAGGCGTCGATGCGACGCCAGGACTCCTTCGGGGACGAGATGCGCGATGCCATGGCGTCATTCTGCTCGACGCCCGCGCGAGACGGTGGAGGCGGGCACGCCGGTGCAGCGGACGCGCCGGTCGGACCGGGGTGCGGTGCCGGCGCTTGACGACCAAGCCCCGCGCCCGCCCGTCACAAGTCCCGAAGAAGGGGCGTTCTGAGCAGGTCCTCCAATCCGGCCCACTCGAAGAGGCAGATGGCGAGCACGGCGTGATCCGTGGGGTCCGGCAGCACCCATCGATCACTGAAGGAGCGGAACCCGACCTCCTCGCCTCTCTCAAGAAGGCGGAGACTGAACGCGCGCGGCACGATGCGCACATCGATCGATGTCCCCTCATAGGTGACCGAGCGGCGGGAACGCCGCAGGGCGGACGTGCCGCCGAACCGGAACGGCTCGCCGTCCGCCTCCCCCTCGAACCCCTTCCAGATCCGCCACCGCAACCACAACGGGTCCGCCGCGAGCCGGTGAACCGTGAGCGAGGCCTCTCCGTCCCGCAGGGACACCGTCCAGCTCTCCACCGCATCCGCGTGATCCTCGGGACGCGTGCGCGGGCCACGTTCACGGATCAGGGCCGCCTCCCCGAGGGGCGTGGCGCATGTCGCGTAGACGCGGGCAGCGACCGCCGGTTGCCTCCACTCCACGAACGGGGTCACTCGACTCACGCGAAACTCAACCACTACTGCCCCCCAGGCCACTCAGCTCTCGATGCGCACGATGTCAGTATCGCGGGGCGCGCACGGAATGCCGCAGGTGTGCGCGAGTACAGCCCGCATCTCCCGGCCCGGATCCCGGCCCCGCTCCGCATCACAGGACGGCCGTTCAGACCCCCGCGGGATGCTCGTTCGGCGACCGCCACAACTCCGGCTGCGACTTACGATGCTGGCCGCCGGCCTGCTTGTCTCGGAGCCCAAGGCGCGTTCTTGTCCACCTCGCCGAACTCGTGGTCGATGTAGTCGGCAAGATCACGGCCGCAACAGATGATGTCGGTTCCCCACACCGACAAGACCGGATGTCCCGGAGTATTGCGACCCGCAGGCACGAACCGGTGCGCGCATACGGGAACGAGGCGCGGCGCTTGCGCGAGTACCGCTCGGGCCGTCTCCACGGCCCCTTTAGTGGTGGCGGGGCGTACCCCCAGGGCCGGATGCCAGTTGCCGTGAGCGACGTCGCCCAGCACTTCTCGTGCCGGCCAGTCCAGCCGATGGCGCAGGTCGTCTGCATCCGCGTGACGCCATTCGGGCCAGGGCTGCTGCCACGTTGCGCCTTCCTCGGGAGGCGAGGCAATCGGCAACCCTGCGGCCAGGAAGGCACGATGCTCCGGGGAGAACTCAAACCCATAGGTCGCCTCGATCCGGCTGAACTCTTCGTCCGTGAGCCCTGGAGCCATCTCACAGCAGTCCGCCTCAGCCAATCGCCGCGCGGCCTCCGCACCCAAACGAGCGCAATCAGTGTCGATCACGCCGGTACCGTACACAGACTGATCGCACGGGATCGGCACCTTTTTCGAACCCCGACAGGGCCCCTCCAGGACGTAGCGGGTCACCCCTTGAAGCGTGTTGCAGAAGGTTCCGACCCGGGCGTTTCCCTTGTATGTGTGGGGTGTTGAGGGCTTGCTGAGCCGTTGTGAGTGGAGAAGTTCACGGGTCTGCTGAAGGTCGTGCGGAGCGGGGCGGTAAGGGCCCGGTGGTGGCCGTCCGTGGTGTCTGCCGTCGGCGGACCGGGTTCTGCTGGCCGCCGTCTACTACCGTGCGAACCTCGTCATGCGGCAGCTCGCGCCGCTGTTCGGCGTCTCGCCGGCGACGGCGTGCCGCGTCGTCCAGCGGCTGCGGCCGCTGCTCGCGATCGAGCCGGCCACCCGTCTTGCCGACGCGGCCGAGCGGCTGTGGAGCGTGCACGGCACCCTGGTCCCGGTCCGCGACCGGAAGGTCGGTGCGTCCTCGCGCAACTACCGGTTCTCGGTGAACGTGCAGCTCATCATCCACGCCGACACCAAACTGGTCATCGCCGCGGCCCGGCCGGTGCCCGGCAACACCGCGGACGCGAAAGCGTGGCGGGACTCTGGCCTGGCCGGCCAGTGCGACGGCGTGACCGTCCTCGGCGACGGTGCCTACATCAATACCGGACTCGTCGTCCCCCACCGCAAACGCCCCGGACGGGCCCTGCTGCCCGGCGAGGAAGAGGACAACGCCGAACACCGACGGATCAGGGCCCGCGTCGAGCACGCCTTCGCCCGCATGAAGCACTACAAGATCCTCCGCGACTGCCGACAGCGCGGCAGCGGCCTCCACCACGCGGTCCAGGCCGTCGCCCACATGCACAACCTCGCCCTCGCCGCATGACCAGACCGGCCACAAACCCGGCCCTGACCTGCCCGGACACCACCTTCTGCAACACGCTTTAGTCTTCGCTGAACGAAGGGGGGCGCATGTCGCGCTACACAGCCGAAGCAGAGGCAAAGATGAAGGGGATCACGTTTCCGGCCTGGCACGGAAGGCACTACGTGACCCTGGCCGAGCTGCTGGTTCGCCTCGGCAGCTGCGGCCTGGACCTGACATGGCGCGTCGAACTCGACGAGATCGTCGATCCTCGCTGTGCCGAAATGGAGAGTCGGTCCGCCGACTCCGGCATCGATACGTTGACGCTTCTGTCGCTGACGACCCCCTTCCTGCAGTTGATCGACGCCGAAGCATGTGGGTTCGCCGGGGATGACCTGGTGGTCGTCCTGACCGAATTCGACAGTTCCCTGTGGGACGTCAGGGCTGTCGACGAGCGCGTACTCAGCGAGCTTCGCCACCACTATCCGGGGGCCACGGACCTCTGAACGAGGCGCTTTGGACGTCATCTCATTTGGTGACGAGCACGAACCCTGGCGATACGGAACAGGAGGCGCCCGAACCTGTGCCTCGCGCGAAGGGGGCGGGCAGACGCGTTCTGAACTCCTGCAAGCAGTGAGGAAGGGCCCACCATGCCGGGATCGGCTAGGGTCCTGATCTCATGACATCGTTCCTCCGCGCGCCGCTTGTCTCCTCCGATGACCTCCTTCACCGCTTGCGGATGTCCTTTCCCGCCGCCGAGGCCGAGCGGGCTGTGACCGCGGCGCGTGTCGAGATCCTTGGCGTCCGCGTGCCCCGCGAGCAGGCCCGTGCGGTGTGGGAGGAGTGGCGCGGCAGGCATGACCGGACCGGTTGGTGGCCGTACGTCACGTTGAGCGCGCCGAGTGATGCGACGGAGTGGCACGGGCATGAGGCGTGGGATGCCGACGTGCTGGAGCGGTGCGTCGGCGAAGCCGCGTCTCAGGACTACGACGCGAGGGCGGCGTCCATAGTGGTGTCGGCCTGCCGGTGGGCGGTGGAGGAGGTCGCAGGCGTGGACGACGATTTCGACCTCTGGCGGTCCGACTACGACCCCGACCGGCTGGCACCCCTGCTCGCACCGGCCGTGGAACGGCCGCTGCCGGGGGTGTCGCAGTGGGCGAGCGGCACCCGGGAGTTCTTCGAGAAGGACTGGCGGTGGGTGAACTTGGTGGCCGCGCGCGGTGGCCACGAGGTTCCGGTGCTTCTGCCGCGTGTCTACACGACGTGGGGCTGGGCCGGGTACGGCGACCGCGGCCTGACGCCCCTCGACACCTCCGCGCTCCTGCGCCGCTGGCACGAGCGGTGGAGCGCCGAGCTCTTCTTCGCCTACGGCTCCTACCTGGAGCTGGTCGTCGACCGGCCGCCCCTGGATCCTCGGGGCGCCGCACAGGCCGCCGCGGAGCTGCGCGCCTACTGCCACGACACCGTGGACGATGCGGTGAAGACCGGTGA
This sequence comes from Streptomyces sp. NPDC057854, assembly GCF_042797055.1. Lineage (NCBI taxonomy): Bacteria > Bacillati > Actinomycetota > Actinomycetes > Kitasatosporales > Streptomycetaceae > Streptomyces > Streptomyces sp. NPDC057854. The sequence continues at coordinate 1,993 of NZ_JBHVMF010000001.1, read as the reverse complement.
CACGATGGCCCGCTCGACGGTGTGGTCGCTCTGGTGGGACTGAACCAGAGCGCAGGGCCTCGCGGAGCGGTACGCGGCTGACGGCCGCGCACCGCCGCCGGGTCAGTGCGGCAGGTCCTCGGACGGGAAGCAGATCTTCCGGTCACTCCTGCAGATCTCCGCCTCGGGGTCGATGGGCCCATAGGCACGGTCGATCGTCAGGAAGGTGACCATACGACCGGAAGGGAACCTCGCGACCGCCTGATGCACCGGCCCCGTCCCCTTGCTCCGCCTCACGTGGTCGAACCGTGCCGGACCGCCCTCGGCGATCACGAAGCCCACGACACGGACCTCGTCGTTGTTTTCCCCGTTGGTCACCCGGTCAGGCTCGCCCCAGATCGCGAAGAGCAGTCCGGGCGCCGGCGGCTCCTCAGGGAGCTGGCCGCAGCTGAGCGAGCTGTAACCTTCCCGGATCTTGCCGTAGCAGAAGGTGCGCCCGTCGGACATCCAGGCCAGATCCCCGTTCTTGGCGTCCATGCGTCGGATCACGGCCACCTCGTCGGCCGGTGGAACCTTGTGTCCTGCCGGCATCTGGATAGCGAACGCCTCCCGCAGGAAGGCGTGGTCACGGCCGCTGACCGCCGCCCGGCCCAGCGGCCGCGCCGGCATCTTGTCGTACGCCCGCTGGGCGGCCGCCGACGGTGTCGTGGCCGAGGACTTCACGGCCGCGGGCTTCGAGGAGTCCCGTAGTTGTTCCGTGCCCGACGTACAACCGGCCGTTGTCACCAGCAGCGTGACTGCGCCGACGCTCGTGAGAATCCGTTGTCTCAAGGCACTTCCCCCCCGGGGCGTAAGGCTCTTGTCCGCAGACGATAGTGCTGAGCGGCTGATCGGCCCGGCCTATTCGGGCCGCCGGCGGCCGGGGGCCGGCAGGCCGCGGCGGGGATCGTCGAGCAGCTGGTAGCGGACGAGTTGTGGGAGCTGTTCCCGAGGGCTGGCGGGTTCCTTCAGCACCGTTGCGCGGGCCCGATGACGGTGAGGCCCACCTGCGCGGCGAGCCAGTGGGCATACGGCTCGTCTCTCTGGCGGCCGTCGACGACGGCACTGCGGACGTGGACGAGGACGGTGTGGTCATCGGCGGGCTCATCGAGCTCGCGGGTGTCGGTGTTGAAGAGGAGCGTCACTTCGGCATGCTTGGACTCGCCGTGGAATCCGGCCTCGGGAGCGGCGGGCCATTGCAGCGCATCCCAATTGATCAAGCCCACATTCGGACCGATCGCCGCGGTCAGATCCGCCTCGATACTGCCGATCGGCAGGTTCCACACCTCCCACTCCACCGGCAGCCGCCCCTCGAACGCGGCTTCCTCGGTCGGCAAGCCGCTCGCCTCGACACCGACGACGAGAGCAGGCTGGTCCTCGAACGGCACCCCTTCGAATTCGTCCAGTTCAGATGCCCCGCAGAATCGTCCCTGGGACATGGCCTTCGCCATCCGCCGCACCTCGGCGACGGAGGAAAGCTCCGCGTACGCGGAGACCTCGGAATGCTCGCAGCGGCCGAACTCCATGAGACGGCGCGCGGTGCGCAGGGCGAGTGCCGGGTCAGGGGTGCGGAAGACGGGATAGGCAACATCGTTGGACATCCGGTGATCCTGCCATGGCCTGTCATCGCAAGGCGTCGCGTTTACGGCACGCTTCCTACGGGTCGGTGGGCTGCGAGGCGTGGTGGCGGTTGCCGAGCGTCTGGTGCCGGACGGGTTGTGGGGGTTGTTTCAGCGGATGGTGTCGGAGGCTCCTGTGCGCGTACCGTTTCGCGGCCGGCATCTCAAGCGGCGGAAGCGCCGCCATTTCCAGGAGCCGCATCGCCCCGGCAGGGCACGCCACGGGACGTCGGCACGGCCGTTCGGAGTACCGAGAGAACCGTCCTCAGGCCGTGCCCGACCGCAGGTCGTCCAGGACCGCGCGGGCCGCCCGTGTACCCGATGCCAGGGCGCCCTGGACGGACGGTGTCGCTCGG